>NZ_JAPHNL010000274.1 GCF_026274175.1 Streptomyces beihaiensis | reverse complement strand
TGGCGACGTTCGTCCAGCCGAGCCCGTTGTCTCCGAAGACGTCGGGCTGGCCGAGCCGGTTGACGATACCCGCGGCGCGAGGTGCGGCGTCGTGGGCACGCTGCCGTCCACCGGCACGAACTGGCCGATGGGCTGCGCGGGCGTGCTCGCGTCCGGCAGGGGGTGCGCCGGGGCGGGCGCCGGGTGACCGCCCGGCTGCTGTGCCATCGGCTCGTGCGCGGCGGCGTACGCGGGCTGCTGCTGCCCGGCGTGCGCGGCGGCCCGCGCGGGCTCGGGGGCCGGCGCGAACTCCTGGGCGCCGTCAGGCGCCTGGGCGTACGCCATGGCCGCGGCGGCCTCGTGGGCGGGGGCGCCGGCCTGATCAGGGACGACCGTTTCTGCGGGGGTCTGCTGCCGGGCCGCGGCCTGCTGCGCCCCTGCCTGCTCGGCTCCGACCGGCTGCGACTGCTGCTCGGCGGGCTGCCAGGGCGCGGCGCCCTGCGGCGGGACGTCGAGGTACTCGGGCCCCGTGGTGGGCGGGCCCGCCTGGCGCTCGGGCATCGGGTGCGGTGGGGTCTGCTGGGCGGGGCCCCGGTCGGCGAGCGAGCGGACCGGGCTCGCGCCGGTCTCCGGCGTGGCCGGGCCCATGTGGAGCGGGCGGCGGGGCTGGCCCTGGGCGGGCTGCGGCGCGGTCGCCGCACCGTGCACGGCGCCGAGGTCGTGGTGACCGCTGTCGCGGCCCGCCGTCTCGTGCGGCCCCGGCTCGGGGTCGGCGGCGGCCTGCGGCGCCGCGGGTGCCATCGGCTGCTGCTGGGCGGGCTGCGGCTCGCCCCAGGCGCCCTGCGAGCCCGGCATCAGGAGCAGGTCGTCGTCCTCCACCGCGGCCTCGGACGCGTCGAGGTAGGGGTACGTCCCCGGGGCCCCCTGGGCTCCCGGGGCGGGAACGCCCGGCTGTTCCCCGCCTGCGTTCTCCGGCAGCCCTTCGCCCGGAACCTGACCGGTGTCGGTCATGCCTACCCCTCGCCCATCGATGAGAACTTCTGGCCGCTCCCGGCCGTCCGCCGGAGAGCGAGCCCCTTCGAGCCGCTGACCGGAGCGGTGCGTCCTTCGCCCACCTGGACAACGAGCGCACGCGCCGCGCGGCACGAACCGCCCCGGACAAAGGCATTGTCCCGGTCGGATCGCCACCGTGGCACCGGGAACGGGCACGGCTTTCTGTGGACTGCGCCACGTTGCGCGTCCTCCGGTCCTTGCCGTACCACAGGCACCCCAAGAGTGGTGCGTTTTCCGGACATTGGCCGACGAACTGCCGGACGCTCCGGTGCGGTACAACGATCGGCCAGCCTACAGCGCGCGCGGGGGCGCCTGGTTCACGGGTGGCGCTCTCTGAGACTGCCCGAGAGCAGGAACCCGACGGTCCGCTCCTTCTCCGTCCAGGCACGAGTGTCCAGTTCGACGGATTGCAGCAGGGCGCACTCGACGGCGTAGCCGTGCTCCGTCAGGTCCCTGCCGACGAGTTCGGCGGCGTCGCGTGTCGCGGCGTGCGTGACGATACGGGCGGGGCGGCGGTCGGCGACGGCGGAGACCACCGCCGCTCCCCCGCCCCCGACGCGTACGACATCGGGTTCCGGCAGGTCCTCCAGGGCGTGCGGCGCGACGCCGTGCACGATCTGGGCCTGGACGCCGAACCGGCGCGCGGTGGCGAGGGTACGGGCGCAGGCGTCGGGGTCCCGGTCGACGGCGATGACCGCGGCGCCGAACCGTCCGGCCTCGGCGGTGAACGCGCCGCTGCCGCAGCCGATGTCCCACACGAGGTCGCCGGTGCGCGGTCCCAGGCGGGCGAGTTGGGCGGCGCGCAGTTGTTCGGTCTCGCCCTCGCCGAGGGGGCCGGGGTAGGCGTCCACGGGCAGCGCCCAGCCCCGTGGCCCGGTGTCGGGGGCGGCACCGGCGAGCCAGGGGGTGTTCGCGTCGGGGTCGGGCGAGCCGCTGCCGGTGCCGCCGATCACGATGACGACGTTGGGGTCGCGCCAGGTGTGGTCGGCTGCCTTGTCGGAGGTGACGACGGTGACCTGTTCGCGGTCGGTGCCCAGTTCCTCGCAGATGACGAAGGTGCGGTGGACGCCTTCGAGGAGCAGGCCGAGCTCGGCGGGGCCCGCGCCCGGCGAGGTGAGCACGGCGACCTTGGTGTGGGCGCGGCAGACGTTGACGGCCCGGCGCAGGGTGGGCCGGTGGGCCACGACGACCTGGGCGTCGTCCCAGGGCATGCCCGCGCGGGCGAAGGCCTGGGCCACGGAGGAGACGGCCGGGACGACCTCGACCTCCAGGCCGTGCCGGGGGGCGCGCAGGGTGCGGACGACGCCGAAGAAACCGGGGTCGCCGTCGGCGAGGACCACGGCGGTGCCGCGGTGGGCGGCGATACGGCGGGCGGCGAGGGAGACGCTGCCGAGCCGGACGCGTTCGGCGTGCTCGGGCACCTCGGGCAGTGCCAGGTGGTGGGCGGCCCCGGCCACGAGGGTGGCCGCGCCGAGCGCGGAGCGGGCGGCCGCGGTCAGCGGCGAGCCGTCCCAGCCGATCACCGTGACCCGGTCGGCCATCGTCGTCAGTCTCCAGAGTGTGCGCGGTCGGGGCGGGGCACCGAGAGCGTACCTGCTGGTCGCGCGGTTCGCCTGTGGGCTCAGTTCCAGTCGGAGAAGGCGGTGAACCCGCCGGCCTCGGCCAGCTGGTCGGTGACGCCCTCCAGGTCCTCGGGGAGCAGGCTCCAGACGATGAAGTCGGTGCGCACCTCGGCCCAGGTGCCGTCCTCGGTGCGGGTGCGCGCTATGCACGCGTTGCGCAGCACGCCCTCGCTGACGCAGCCGATCTTCTGGGCGACCTGCTGCGAGGCGGTGTTGTCGGCGGCCGTGCGCAGCTCGATGCGTTCGAGGCGCTGGTCGCCGAAGAGCCACTGGGCGGTGGCGAGCGCGGCCTCGGAGGCGTAGCCCTCGCCACGGGCCCAGGGGGCGACGATGTACGAGAGTTCGGTGGAGCGTACGTGCCAGTTGGTCTTCGTGAGCTGCACGACGCCGACGAGACGCTGGGTGAGGAACTCGGTGACGGCGAGGTCGAGACCGGTGCCCGCGGCGCGCTCCTGCGGCGCATACTCGGTGATCCATCCGCGCGCGCCCTCCTCGGTGAACGGCTGCGGCACCGCGGTCCACGCGGCGACGAGCTCGTCGTTCATCATCTCCGCGAGGGCGGGGGCGTCGTCCTCGTCGAGCGGACGCAGCACCAGGCGCTCCGTACTGATGGAGACCTCGGGGAAGGTGTTCTTCATGCGCCGCTCCGTAACCTTCGTGGCCGCCGCCAACCACCGCGGCGGCCGCTTGAAGTGCCCAGCATGCAGCATGAAGGCACGTAACTGCACATGGGGGCCGCGCCTGTTACCAGGAGCGGCCCCCACGGGGGCGCCGGGGGACGGGAAGTGGCGGCCGGTCAGAAGGAGGGGATGACCGAGCCGTCGTACTTGTCCTCGATGAACTTCTTCACCTGCGGCGAGGTGAGGAGCTCGGCGAGCTTCTTGACGCGCGGGTCGTTCTCGTTGCCCTTCTTCACGGCGAGGAGGTTGCCGTAGGGGTTGTTCTTCGCCGACTCCAGGACGAGGGCGTCCTTGGCGGGCTTGAGACCGGCCTCGATGGCGTAGTTGCCGTTGACGACCGCGGCGTCGACGTCCTTGAGGGAGCGCGCGGTCTGGGCCGCCTCGACCTCCTTGAACGTGAGGCCCTTGGGGTTCTCGGCGATGTCCCGCGGCGTCGCGTCGGAACCCGCGCCCTTCTTGAGGGTGATGATCCCGTTGGCGTCGAGCAGCTTGAGCGCGCGGGCCTCGTTGTCGGTGTCGTTGGGGACGGCGACGGTGGCGCCCTCGGGGAGGTCGGCGGCCTTCTTGACCTTCTGCGAGTACAGGCCGAGGGGCTCGAGGTGGACGGTGACGACCGGGACGATGCCGCCGCCGTTCTTCTTGTCGTAGTCGTCGAGGTACGGCTTGGTCTGGAAGTAGTTGGCGTCCACCGAACCGTCCTGGACCGCCGTGTTCGGCGTGACGTAGTCGGTGAACTCCTTGACCTCGAGCTTGAGGCCGTTCTTCTTGGCCAGGTGGTCCTTGACGTAGTCGAGGATCTCGGCGTGCGGGACGGGGGTGGCCGCGACGACCAGCGGGTCGGACGCCTTGTCCTTGCTGTCGCTCTTGCCGGAGCCGCACGCGGTAAGCCCCAGGGTGAGGGCTCCGGTGACGAGGACGGCAGCGGTGATCTTGGTGGTGTTACGCACGAAAAGTGCCTTTCTCCATGGGTGGTGCAACCCGCCGGGTAGGACGGGGAGTTCAGGTGGTGCCGGTTCGGCGGGTTCAGCGGGTCCTGCCGCCGAGCACGCGGAAGCGGAGCGGCCGGCCGCCCTTGCCCGCGCGGCGGTGCAGGACACGGGCGCCGCTGTCGCCCGCGAACTGGATGAGCGTGATGACGACCGCGAGGATCGCCACGGTGATCCACATCAGCTCCGACTCGTAACGCTGGTAGCCGTAGCGGACCGCGAGGTCGCCGAGGCCGCCCGCGCCGACGGTGCCGGCCATCGCGGAGTAGCCGATGAGGGCGACGACGGTGGTGGTGAGGGCGGAGATCAGCGACGGCAGGGACTCCGGAACGAGGACCTTGCGCACGACGGTCCAGGTGTTGCCGCCCATCGACTGGACGGCCTCGACCAGACCGCCGTCGACCTCGCGCACGGCGGTCTCGACGAGCCGGGCGAAGAACGGGACGGCGCCGACGGCGAGCGGCACGATGGCCGCCTCGCGGCCGATGGTGGTGCCGACGATCGAGCGCGTGAAGCCCATCAGGGCGACCATGAGGATGATGAAGGGCATCGAGCGGGCGATGTTCACGATCTGCCCGACGGCCTTGTTGGCGACGGCGTTCTGCAGCAGGCCGCCGCGGTCGGTGAGGACCAGCAGGACGCCCAGCGGGAGGCCGCCGACGACGGCGATCAGCGCGGACCAGCCGACCATGTAGAGGGTGTCCCAGCACGCCTGCGACAGCAGCGGCTGCATCTCGGACCAGCTCACTGGGACCCACCGTCCTTCACCAGTACGGGCGCGGCGTCCGCGCCTTCGGGTACGCCGTCGTGCACGTCGACCTGGAGTCCCTGTTCGCGCAGGAACCCGATGGGCACGACGTTGTCCTCGTAGCGGCCGGGCAGTTCCATGCGCATCCGGCCGACCTGCTTGCCGCCGACCGTGTCCATCGCGGCGCCGAGGATCGAGATGTCGATGTTGTACGTGCGCGAGAGCTGCGAGATGACCGGCCGGGTCGTGGTCTGCCCGTGGAAGGTGACGTCGACGACCGTACGGTCGTCGCCGGATGCCTCGCCGCCGACCGGGAAGAGCGCGGCGGCCAGCTCGGAGCCGGGGGCGGCGAGGAGTTCGCCGACCGTGCCGGACTCGACGACCCGTCCGTGCTCCATGAGCGCGGCGGAGTCGCAGACGGTCTTGACGACGTCCATCTCGTGGGTGATGAGCAGGACGGTCAGGCCCAGCTGCCGGTTGAGGTCCCGCAGGAGCTGGAGGACGGAGCGGGTGGTCTCCGGGTCCAGGGCGCTGGTCGCCTCGTCGGAGAGCAGCACCTTCGGGTCGCCGGCCAGGGCGCGGGCGATGCCGACACGCTGCTTCTGGCCGCCGGAGAGCTGCGCCGGGTAGGCCCTGGCCTTGTCGGCGAGGCCGACGAGGTCGAGCAGTTCGAGTGCCTTGGCCGAGCGCTCCCTCCCCGACTTCCCGAGGATCTCCAGGGGCAGCTCGATGTTGTCCTGGACGGTGCGCGAGGAGAGCAGGTTGAAGTGCTGGAAGACCATGCCGATACGGCTGCGCGCCGCGCGCAGCTCCTTGCCGGCGCGCGGGCCGCGCCCGGCGAGCGCGGTGAGGTCCACGCCGTCGACGGTCACGGTGCCGCGGGTGGGACGTTCGAGCAGGTTGACGCAGCGGATCAGCGAGGACTTCCCGGCGCCGGACTGGCCGATGACGCCGAACACCTCACCTTCGCGCACATGCAGGTCGACGCCGTCCAGTGCGGTGACCTCGCGGCCGCGTGAGCGGTAGACCTTGGTGAGGCCCTGGGTGGTGATCACGTGGGTTTCCGTAGCTGTCGAGTGCGCGGCACGGTGGTGCCGGGCACGGGGCATTCGTTCGGGAACTTGCGCGGTTTCCGGGCGCGGTGGGCTCTCGTGCTCGCTCCTGCGCGGAGCGGTTCCGGTGGAGTCAGTACGGAGAGGCTGTGCGCGGGCAGAACCGGGTCTCGCTTCGGGGCGCGAGAAGAGACGGTGGTGCGGGGGCCCTCAGAAGGCGCACATTCGACGCATACAACGAGCACCGGGCGTCATGGTCGCCTCGGTCGCAGGGGTGCGGTCGCTCGTCGTGGTCATGCGGACCAGTAAAGCAGACAGGCGGAGACGGACGACCACCGCTGTCCGCAATGCGGACAGCGGTGGACGGGTGGGTTCCGGATGCCGGAGACGATCACGGCTCGGCGGTGTCTTCCCCGGAGGCCCCGCTCACCTGCGCCGACACGGACGACAGGTCCTCGGCCGTCCTCGGTCACGGCATCGACGACCCGTTCGCGCGACTCGTGGGCTGTGGTCAACGCCACGGTCGCGGGCCACATCGTGTGCGCCCCCGCGTGCCCTCGCGGCAGGACGCGATTCGGGGGCGAGCGCATCAGGACTCTCGGCCCGTAATAGTCTCTGGCCCATGCTTGATGCCCTGACCCTGGCGACCGGAGTCGCCGCGCTCGCGCTCGCCGCGTGGTGCGGCTTCGCCGCCTACCGCGACCAGCCGACCAAGGACTGGCACTTCATCGGCATGGCCGTGGTGGCGCTGCTCGCACTGGTCCAGCTGGTGGTCGGCATCGTGCAGCTGGCGCGGGGCGAGAAACCGGATCAGGGCACGACGATCTTCGTCGCCTACCTGATCGGGTCGGTCGCGTGCATTCCGGCGGTGGCGCTCATGTCGCTGACCGAGCGGACCCGCTGGGGTTCGGTGACGGCGGCCGCGGGCGGCGTGGTTCTCGCCGTCCTCGAAGTGCGGCTCTTCGACATCTGGGGAGGATGAGGCGACGGTGACCTCGTCGGAACAGGGCACGCGCGCGGAGAAGACGGAGAAGACCGGGAAGAAGTCCGGCAAGCGGCGGCTCATCGGCGGCCCCGGCATGCTGCTGGTCTGGCTCTACGGCGTGATGGTGGTCGGCGCGGTCTCGCGCTCCGCCGTGCAGATCTCGACCGAGTTCGACAAGGCGCCGCTCGCCTACTCGCTTTCGGCGGTCGCCGGTGTGGTCTACGGGTTCATCACGTACTCACTGGTGCGCGGCGGGGACACGGCGAGGCGGGCGGCGTTCGTGTGCTGCGCGCTGGAGCTTGCGGGGGTGCTGGTCGTCGGCACGTGGACGCTGGCGGACCCGTCGGCTTTCCCGGACGCGACGGTGTGGTCCGACTACGGCATGGGCTACATCTTCATCCCGGTGCTGCTGCCGGTGACCGCCATGTACTGGCTGCGCAAGGGCGTGCTGCGGCAGCAGCTTCCGGAGACGTCCGCCTGAGCGGTCGCTACGCGCTGGTCGCGAACGCGTCGGCCCGCGCGTCCTTGGCGAGCCTCACCACGGTCAGCCGCTCGTCGATCCGCTCGGTCGTCACGGGCGCGTAGCCGTGCTTGCGGTACAGGCGCAGGTTGTGGTCGCTGCGGTGGCCGGTGAACAGCTGGAAGCGCCTGGCCCCGCCCGCCTCGCCGAGCCGGGTCTCTATCGCGGTGAGGAGCCGTCCGCCGAGGCCGTGGCGCTGCATGCGCGGATGGACGATCAGCTTGCCGATGTGGGCCGTGCCCTCCGCGTCCACGGTGCCGCGCACGGAGGCGACGACCTCGTCGCCGAGGCGGGCCACCAGGACGGTTCCGCTCTCCAGCTCGGCGCGGACCGAGGCGAGGGACTGCGTGAGCGGTTCGATCGAGTAGTCCCCGTAGAGCTGGGCCTCGCTCTGATAGCAGAGGTACTGCAGCTTGAGAATCTGTTCGGCATCCTCGTCGGTCGCCGCAGAGATGGTCACGCTCATGCCCATGTGTGCATGCCTCCCGCTCACCTGTTCACCGGTTGTCCCTCACCATTTCCCCGGCGGGCCGTCCTCGCAACCTCGGGCGACAGGATTCTGCGTAGGCATCCCAGACATCTGGCACGTTCTGGCCCAAGACTCCCTTGTGAGATACCCAACTCACCTGCGATTTCACGGTATGTGAGGTCCTGCGGGGACAGCAGCGCCCGAATGAGGCGGGGGCAGCGACCGGGCAGCCTCCGAACGGCGGCATGGAGCGATCGGGTCCGCTCCCTGGCGAGCAGCCGCAGCTCCGGGTCGGTGGCGCGCGCGTCGGCGGCGGGCTCGGTGCCGTACAGCGGCTCGTGCCGCGCCGCTGTACGGCGTTGACGGCGCGCCTCGGCGCGGACGGCGCAGGACAGCCAGGCCGCGAGGTCCCCCGGCGGCCCGTGGGCGCCGAGCCGTTCGAGCAGGCGCAGCCAGACGGCCTGCTCGACGTCGCCCGGCTCTGCGGCCGGGGTCGGGACGGGCAGCTCGGCCCCGATCTCGGCGGCGAGCAGCGGGCGGAGCGTTTCGATGACCGCGTCGTACGTCATGCCCGGCGGGACGCGGCCGGCCCGGGCTCCGGTTGCCGACGCGGCCTCGGTCCACTCCTGGTGGTGCGGGCGGGCCGGCCGTTGACGGGGCGGGTCGGACGGCGGGGACCGGTGGGGCGGAGAGCCCCCGGGGACAGCCCGGGGAGAGCGCGTGCGTGACATCCGCGTGAGCCGGCGGTGTCGGGACCGTTCGCGTGTGTCAAATTCGCGTATCGGGTCCGTGAACCCGATGTGCGAGGGACGGGCAGCCGCGAGTATCGTCCTCACCTGCACATACTCATAGCTTTGTTCGTCGACCTGTTCCACGACTCCGGAGGGCCCGTTGTCCCGCTTCGCGCTCATCAAGGCAGTGCTCGGACCGATCATCCGCCTGATGTTCCGTATGCGCGTGGAAGGCGCAGAGAGGATTCCGGGCACCGGGCCCGTCATCCTGGCCGGAAACCATCTGACGTTCATCGACTCGATGATCCTGCCGCTCGTCTGCGACCGGCAGGTGTTCTTCATCGGCAAGGACGAGTACGTCACGGGCAAGAGCCTCAAGGGCCGCCTGATGGCGTGGTTCTTCACCGGGGTCGGCATGATCCCGGTGGACCGGGACGGGGCCAACGGTGGTGTGGCCGCGCTGATGACGGGCCGCCGTGTCCTGGAGGAGGGCCGGATCTTCGGCATCTACCCGGAGGGCACGCGCTCCCCCGACGGGCGCCTGTACCGCGGCCGGACCGGGATCGCGCGGCTGACCCTGATGACGGGGGCGCCGGTGGTGCCGTTCGCCATGATCGGCACGGACAAGCTGCAGCCGGGCGGGGCGGGGATGCCGCGCCCGGGGCGGGTGACCGTGCGGTTCGGTGAGCCGATGGAGTTCTCCCGCTACGACGGGATGGACCGGGACCGGTATGTGCTGCGGGCCGTCACGGACTCCGTGATGGCGGAGGTCATGCGGCTGTCCGGACAGGAGTACGTCGACATGTACGCGACGAAGGCGAAGGCCGCGTAGCGGCTTCGCCTCACCGTCCCGGCGTGGGCACGGTGGGCCCCTACGCCTCCAGGCGCTGGCCGCGCAGGAGGAACCACGCCGCCGCGGCCGTGGCCAGCAGGACCGCCGCGCCCACGCCCGTCGCCACCTGCAACCCGTCCACGAAGGCTCCCTTGGCCTGCGCCAGCAGATCCGCCGCCTGCGCCGGTGGCAGCGCCGACGCCGACTCGACGGCGCCGCCGAGCGATTCGTGTGCCGCCGACGCCACGTCCCCGGGCACACCGGAAGGCGTCGCGAAGTCCGCGTAGACCCCGGTGACGATCGAGCCGAGCAGCGCGATGCCGAGCGCGGCCCCGAGTTCGTACGCCGTCTCGGAGACCGCCGACGCGGCGCCCGCCTGTTCCTTGGGCACGCTGGAGAGGATCACGTCGGCCGTGACCGTGAACGAGAAGCCCGCGCCGATCCCGACCACCAGGAGCACCGCGCCGAGCAGCGGATAGCCGGTGGAGTGGCTCAGCGTGGTGAGCGCCGCGAGCGCGAGGCCCACCGCCGCGAGGCCGCCGGCGACCACCGAGCGTACGGAGAAGCGGCGCGCCGCGCTGCCCGCGAGGAGACCGGCGCCCACCGCGCCGACGGCCGCGGGCAGTTCGGCCAGACCCGCCTCGAACGGCTCCCGGCCCTGCACCAGTTGCAGGAACTGGGAGAGGAAGAAGACCAGCCCGGACAGGCCGAGGATGGTCAGCAGGTCGGCCAGGACGGCACCGGAGAAGCCGCGGTTGCGGAACAGGCGCATGTCCAGGAGCGGTGCGTCCAGGGTGAGCTGTCGGCGCACGAACCAGGCCAGGGCGGCCAGTCCGACGAGCGCCGATGCCGCCACGTCCCAGTGGAAGCCGTTCGCCGCCGCCTCCTTGACGGCGTAGACCACACCGATCATGCCGATGAGGGAGAGGCCGACGCTCGGCAGGTCCCAGGGGCCCGGCACCGGGTTCTTCGACTCGGGGATCAGCTTGGCACCGACCACGACGAGGACCGCCATCACGGGCAGGTTGATGAGGAAGACCGAGCCCCACCAGAAGTGTTCGAGCAGGAACCCGCCGACCACCGGCCCGACGGCCGCGCCCGCCGACGCCATGGCGCCCCAGATGCCGACGGCAAGGGAGCGTTCGCGCGGGTCGTGGAAGATGTTGCGGATCAGGGCCAGGGTCGACGGCATGAGCGTCGCGCCCGCCACGCCGAGCAGGGCGCGGGCCAGGATCATCAACTCGGGTGTGGTCGCGTAGGCGTTGAGCACGGAGACGGCGCCGAAGGCGACCGCACCGGTCAGCAGGAGCTTCTTGCGGCCGATGCGGTCGCCGAGGCTGCCCATGGAGACGAGCAGACCGGCGATGACGAAGGAATAGACGTCGCCGATCCACAGCAGCTGGGTGCCCGACGGCTTCAGGTCCTCGCTGATGTAGGGGGTGGCGAGGCCGAGCACCGTGGCGTCCACGGCGACGAGCAGCACGGCCAGCACCAGGACGGAGAGGGCGAGCCACCGTCCGGGACGGGCCGCCGTCACCTCCGCCTCGGGCGTGCGCTGATGTGTGCTGGTCATGGTTCCACTCTCCGTCGTACGCCGCCGAGCAGCAGCTCGGCGATCATGAATGAGAAGTCCTTGGCCGCCACCCGGCCGTCCTGCACGGACCACGCGGCGCTGCCCACGAGGCCGTAGAGCGCCTCGCACAGCCAGGCCGGGGTCAGGTCGATGCGGAATTCGCCCGCTTCCTGGCCGCGCCGGAAGAGCTCGGCCATGCGGGTGTCGAGCCGCGTCCAGCCCTCGTTCTGGGCGTCGCCCTCGAAGAGCTGGTTCTCCGTGGTGAGAAAGGCGAGCAGCGGCGCCGCCGGCTCGATCTCGCGGATCAGGCGGCGCAGCGCGTCCTCGGCCCGGCCCTCGACCAGGCGGGCGCGGTCGAGCGCCGCCTCGCACTCCCGGATGCCCAGGTCCTCCAGGGCGCGCACGAGCGCGTCGCGGCCCGCGAAGTGGCGGTGCAGGGTGGCGCGGCTGATGCCCGCGGCCCGTGCGACCTCGTCCATCGTGGCGGTGGACTTGCGGGTGAGCAGGGCGGCAGCGCTGTGCAGCACCTGGGCGCGATCGACTGGCATGAGACAAGCGTAGCCCACGTGAGACACAGATGTCTCATCAGGGTGTATGTGTCTCCGGTGGCCCGTCGGCTCACGCAGTGTTACGACTGAAGCGGTTCAAAGACTTCCCAGGACCCAGGAGGTACCGGCATGGGGTGCTGCATCTTCGTGATCCTCGCGGCGATCGGGCCGCGGGTCGCGCTGGCGTGCACCTGGCTGTTCACGAACCTCGTGGACCGCGCCTTCACGGGCCTCCTGATGCCCCTGTTCGGCCTGATCCTGCTGCCGTGGACGACCCTGGCGTACGTGCTCGCGTACGCGCCGGTCGTCGGCGTGCGCGGCATCGGCTGGGTGCTCGTGGTGTGCGGGCTGCTGCTCGACCTGTCGAGCTACGGAGGCGGCTCGCGGGCGCGGCGCTGAGACCCGTGCGGGTGCCCGCACGGCCCCGTGCGGGGCGCGCGAAGGGGCCCGGCCCGTCCCCGTACGGACGAACCGGGCCCCCGAACCTCGCGGCTGCTACTTCTTCGCGTCCGCCCAGGCGCGCTGGGCGGCCAGGTCCTGCTTGACCTCCGCGAGCTGGACGGCGACCGCGCCGGGCGCCGTGCCGCCGCGGCCGGAGCGGGAGGCCAGGGCGCCGGGCACGTTCAGGACGGTCCGCACCTCGGGCGTGAGGTGCTCGGAGATCTTCGCGAACTGGTCGTCGGTCAGGTCGTCGAGCTCCTTGCCCTCCGCCTCGGCGACCTTGACGCACTCGCCCGCCACCTCGTGCGCGACCCGGAACGGCACACCCTGCTTGACGAGCCACTCGGCGACGTCCGTGGCCAGCGAGAACCCGGCCGGGGCCAGTTCCTCCATGCGGTCCCGGTTGACCGTGAGCGTGGCCATCATGCCGGTGAAGGCCGGGAGCAGGACCTCCAGCTGGTCACAGGAGTCGAAGACCGGCTCCTTGTCCTCCTGAAGGTCACGGTTGTAGGCGAGCGGCAGCGCCTTGAGGGTGGCCATCAGGCCGGTGAGGTTGCCGATGAGCCGCCCCGACTTGCCTCGGGCCAGTTCGGCGATGTCGGGGTTCTTCTTCTGCGGCATGATCGACGAGCCGGTGGAGAAGGCGTCGTGGAGGGTGACGAAGGAGAACTCCTTCGTGTTCCAGATGATGATCTCCTCGGCGATCCGGGAGAGGTTCACGCCGATCATCGCGGTGATGAAGGCGAACTCGGCGACGAAGTCGCGCGAGGCCGTGCCGTCGATGGAGTTGGCCGAGCTGCCACGCTCGAAGCCGAGGTCCCGCGCCACCGCCTGCGGGTCGAGGCCGAGGCTGCTGCCCGCCAGCGCGCCCGAGCCGTACGGCGACACGGCCGTCCGCTCGTCCCACTGGCGCAGCCGCTCGGCGTCCCGGGACAGCGACTGGACGTGTGCCAGGACGTGGTGCGCGAAGAGAACCGGCTGCGCGTGCTGGAGGTGCGTGCGGCCCGGCATCGCGACGTCCCGGTGGGCCTCGGCGAGGCCGACCAGGGCCTCCTGGAGGTCGGCGATCAGACCGCCGATCACGCGCGCGTGGTCGCGCAGATACATCCGGAAGAGCGTGGCGACCTGGTCGTTGCGGGAGCGGCCCGCGCGCAGCTTGCCGCCGAGGTCGGGGCCGACGCGTTCGAGGAGGCCGCGTTCCAGGGCGGTGTGCACGTCCTCGTCGGCGATGGTGCCGGTGAACGAGCCGTCCGCGACGTCGGCCTCCAGCCGGTCGAGCCCGGCGGTCATACGCGCGAGCTCGTCCTCGGTGAGCAGGCCGGCCGTGTGCAGCACGCGCGCGTGGGCGCGCGAGCCCGCGATGTCGTACGGGGCCAGGCGCCAGTCGAAGTGGACGGAGGCGGAGAGTTTCGCCAGGGCCTCGGCCGGGCCGTCGGCGAACCTGCCGCCCCAGAGGCGGACATCGCCGGTGTTGCTGCTCACGGTTGCTCCTCGATGTGCCACAGTCACGGACCCGTATAACTATGCAGACCTCCGTATGTTTTGTCAATGTGCGCTGCCGAGGACCGGCACTCCCCCGCCGCCGAGCGGGAGCGGTGACGGTCGGCGCGGGCGATCCGCTGTCCCAGAGGAACGGGTACGGCCGGCCCCCGGCGCCGCATCCGTGTCCGGAGGAACGCGGCCCCGTCCGGCCACATCCACCAGGAACTGTGAACACCACCGGATCGAGTGGCCCGTCTGGGACGCGCCCGGACCGACGGCGCCGACGACACCGTCCGTCCCGCCTGCCACCCGTACGCCCACGCGCCACGCCCCGACCACACCGGCTCCGCCCACCCGCACCCGGACCACCACCACGCGTACCGTCACGGGCGGCACCGTGCAGACCGAGGACGGCCCGGTCCACGTGCAGATCACGGTCTCGGGCGGACGGATCACGGCGGCCAGGGCGCTGCGGTCGCCGTACGCCCTCGACGCGGCGGGCATGTGACGGCCCGCCAGTAGGGTGAGCCGCATGGGAAAGACTCACGAACACATAGACGGCAGGCTGCGCGCCTTCATCGAGGAGCAGCCGGTGTTCTTCACGGCGACCGCTCCGCTCGGCGGCGACGGAACGGTCAATCTCTCCCCCAAGGGCCTGCGGGGCTCCTTCGCCGTGCTCGACGAACTGACCGTGGCCTACCTCGACTTCGCCGGGTCCAACGCCGAGACCATCGCCCACCTGCGGGAGAACGGCCGCATCACGCTGATGTGGTGCGCCTTCCAAGGAGCGCCGAACATCGTGCGGGTGCACGGCCGCGGCGAGCCCGTGCTGCGCGACGACCCGCGCTTCGCCGAACTCCTCGGCCACTTCCCCGACATCGACCCGACACAGCACGGGCTGCGCGCGATCATCGTGGTGCGCGCCGAACTCGTCCGCGACACCTGCGGCTACGGCGTGCCGTTCATGGCGTACGACGAGGACCGTGACCTGCACGCCAAGCGGTTCGCGCGGGAGGACGACGCCTCGCTCGACGCGTACTTCCACAAGAAGGAACACATCGCGACCAGCATCGACGGCCTGCCGGGGCTTCCGCTGCCGTTGCCGCCCGCGCCGTTCTGACGTCCACCGCTCCAGGCGGCGTTCACCGCTCCAACGGCAGCCGCACCGTGAACGTCGTCGCGCCCGGCTCGCTCTCCAGGTCCACCGAGCCGCCGTGGGCCTGTGTCACCGCCGCGACGATCGACAGGCCCAGGCCGGTGCCGCCGCCCTCGGCGCGGCGCCCCTCGCCGTGCACGAACCGCTCGAAGACGGTCTTGCGCAGCTCTTCGGGGATACCGGGACCGTTGTCGGAGACGGTGAGCCACGCCTCGCCGTCCCGTGCCTCGACGCCGACACGTACCTCGGTACCGGGCGGGGTGTGCAGGCGGGCGTTGGTGAGGAGGTTGGCGAGCAGCTGCTGCAGGCGGTGGGCGTCACCGGCGACGGTGACCGGCTCCTCCGGCAGGTCGAGCGACCAGCGGTGGCCGGGACCCACGACCCGCGCGTCCGTGACGGCGTCGAGCACGAGCCTGGTCAGGTCGACCGGCAGCCGCTCCAGGGGGCGGCCCGCGTCGAGACGGGCGAGCAGCAGCAGGTCCTCGACCATGGCGCCCATCCGTCCCGACTCGGCGGCGATCCGCTCCAGGGCGCGGGTGACCTCCGGCGGGACGGGGCCCGGATGGAGCAGGGCGAGTTCGGCGTGACCGCGCACCGACGCGACGGGGGTGCGCAGCTCGTGGCTGGCGTCGGCGGAGAAGCTGCGCAGCCGCTCCTCGCTGCGCTGGCGCTGGGTGAGCGCGTTCTCGACATGGCCGAGCATCCGGTTGAAGGCGAGGGTGAGTCTGCCTATCTCGCTGTCCGGGGGCTCGGTCCGGGGCGCGCGGGCGGGCAGCGCCACCTCTCCGCTGGCCAGCGGCAGTTCGCTGACGCGGGTCGCGGTGGCGGCGACGCGGCTGAGCGGCCGCAGCGACCAGCGCACCCACAGGGCGCCCGCGACGCCGGTGACGACGAGAGCGACACCGAAGACGAGGGCGCAGCCGAGTTCGAGCCGGTGGACGGCGGCTTCCACGGGCTCCGTGGACAGGCCGGTGATCAGGACGTCCCCGTCCCGGCCCGTGGACGCCATGACCCGGTAGCCGCCGAGCCTGGAGAGGACGACGGTGTGGCCGCGTCCGTCCGCCGGCACCGCCGCCAGCTTCCGCTCGTCGGCGGCGGACAGCCGCACCGACTGGTCGCCGCCGTCGTCGTGGGGGACGCGAGCGGCCTGCTCGACGGTGCCATGGACGATCCGCACGCCCAGCGTCCCGGCGGCCTGGCGACGGGTGTCGCCGTGCTCGTCGCCGTCGTGGTCGGTCGGACGGGCACCGGGGTGTTCGAGGCTCGCCGGGAAAGTGGTGCCCGCGGTGCGCAGCTGCTGGTCGAGCCGCTCCGTCAGGAAGCCGCCGAGTTGCAGGACGGCGGCGATGCCGACGGCGGCGCAGCTGACGGCGAGCAGCACGACGAGCCCCGCGGTCAGCCGGGCGCGCATGGTGTGGAACCTGGGCCTGCGCCACCGCATCAGGCCACCGGTTTCAGCACGTAGCCCGCGCCCCGCACCGTGTGGATCATGGGTTCGCGGCCCGCGTCGATCTTCTTGCGCAGGTACGAGATGTACAGCTCCACGACGTGGGCCCGGCCCCCGAAGTCGTACGACCAGACCAGGTCGAGGAGCTGGGCCTTGCTGAGCACCAGTCGCGGGTTGCGCATCAGACAGCGCAACAGCTGGAACTCGGTGGGCGACAGGTCGATCGGCTCGCCGCCGCGGGTCACCTCGTGGGCGTCCTCGTCCATCACCAGGTCGCCGACGGTGAGCAGCGCCTCCTGGGTCAGCTCCCGGGTCATGCCGGCGCGGCGGAGCAGCCCGCGCACCCGCGCGACCAGCTCCGCCAGCGCGAACGGCTTGGTCACGTAGTCGTCGCCGCCCGCCGTGATGCCCGCGACGCGGTCCTCGACCGTGTCGCGGGCGGTGAGGAACACGACGCACACGTGCGGCTGCTCGGCGCGCAGCTCGCGCAGTACGGACAGGCCGTCGCCGTCGGGCAGCATGATGTCGAGAACGACGGCGTCGGGCCGCAGGTCACGGGCCGTGTCGAGGGCGGCGGCGGCGGTGGCGGCCGAGCGCACCTCCCAGCCCTCGTAGCGCAGGGCGCCGGTGACGACCTCGGCCAGGTCGGGTTCGTCGTCGACGACGAGCACCCGCACGGGGGAGCCGTCGGGGCGGGTCAGGGCGGCTGGGCGTTGGTTCATCGTGCTTCCAGGATCTCTCGGTTTCCTCTGAGTCTCCTCTGTGTTCCGTGCGAGTCCCGTGTGATTCCGGGCCCGGAACGGGGTCCTCATAGGGCGCTCAGAAGTTGGGCTCGCACAGTGGCAGCTCCGAGCGACTTCCGAGGAGCATCCATGGTGACCGTCACCCAGAGTCCGCCACCGGTGCGCCACCGCGCCCCCTCGTCCGCGTCCCGCCGGACCCCCGCCCTGCCGCTGCTGGTCGCCGCGTGGGCGGGCGGCTTCGCGGTGCTCGCCCTGTGGTGGCAGAACACCGGGTCCGTCGTCGGGGCCGCGGGGTGGCTGAACGGCGCCGGGCGCATCACCGGGCTGCTGTGCGGCTACATGTGCGCGCTCCTCGTGGCCCTGATGGCCCGGGTGCCGTGGCTGGAGCGTGGCGTGGGCAGCGACCGCGCCACCCGCTGGCACGCCTCGGCCGGGCGCTGGACCGTGGGCCTGCTCGTCTGCCACATCGTGCTGATCACGCTCGGCTACGCCGCACAGGCCCGCACGAACGTGGTCTCCGAGTTCATCTCCATCGTCTTCGACCTGCCGGACATGCTCAAGGGCACCGCCGGCGCGGTGGTGCTGCTGACGGTCGGGTTCGTCTCGGCCCGCGCCGTCCGGCGGCGCATGCGGTACGAGACCTGGTACTACATCCACCTGCTCACCTACGGCGCCGTCTTCCTCGCGTTCTTCCACCAGCTGTCGATCGGCGCCGACTTCGTGGCCCACCGGGGCGCGCAGATGGCCTGGTACGCGCTCTATCTCGGGGCGGCGGCGCTCGTGGTGTGGTTCCGCGTCCTGGTCCCGGTGCGGCTGAACCTGCGCCACCGGCTGCGCGTGGAGACCGTGGTGCGGGAAGCGCCCGGCGTGCACTCGGTGTGGGTGCGCGGGCACCGCCTCGACGAGCTGGGCGCCCAGCCCGGCCAGTTCCTGCGGTGGCGGTTCCTCACGCGGGGCATGTGGGCCGCCTCGCACCCGTACTCGCTGTCGGCGGTGCCGCAGCCGGACCTGCTGCGGATCACCGTGAAGTCGCTGGGCGACCACAGCTCCGCCGCGGCGTCGCTCGCGCCCGGCACGAGGGTGTGGGCCGAGGGCCCCTACGGGGCGTTCACCGCGGCACGGCGGCGCCGGCGCAAGGTGCTGTTGCTCGGGGGTGG
The DNA here is from genome assembly GCF_026274175.1 of Streptomyces beihaiensis. Taxonomy (GTDB): domain Bacteria; phylum Actinomycetota; class Actinomycetes; order Streptomycetales; family Streptomycetaceae; genus Streptomyces; species Streptomyces beihaiensis. The sequence goes on along the minus strand of NZ_JAPHNL010000274.1, from coordinate 22,958 downwards.
CACCGGGATCACGCCGCTGCGCACGCTCTTCGAGACGCTGCCCGCCACGTCCGGCGACCTCACCCTGCTCTACCGGGCCCGCACCGCGGACGAGCTGGCCCTGCGCCACGAGCTGGAAGCGCTCGCCGCCCGCCGCGGCGCCCGGCTGCTCTACGCGCTCAACGCGCCGGACGGGACGAGGGTCGAGATCACCGCGGCACGGCTGCGGGCCACGCTGCCCGACATCGCGGAGCACGACGTGTTCCTGTGCGGGCCGCCCGGCCTCTCCCTGGCCGCGTACGACGCCTTGCGGGAGGCCGGTGTCCCCTCGTCCCGCATCCATTACGAGTCCTTCGACATGTGAGGAACGACGATCGCGCATGAGAGCACATCCGATTCGCCGCACTGTCCTGACCTGCGCCGCGACCGCCACCGTGACGGTCCTCGCACTGTCCATGAAGCCGCACACCGCCGTGCAGTCCGCCGCGTCCGTCTCGTCCGCCGCGCCGAAGGCTTCCGCCACGTCGCCCGCGCCGTCGGCGTCGTCCGGCACCGGAAGCTCCAGCTCGGGATCAGGATCACGGTCGGGCTCGGGGTCGGGGTCGAGTTCTGGGTCGAGTTCTGGGTCGAGTTCGAGCGCGACCCGCACGGTGACCGGCGACACCGTACAGACCCGGTACGGGCCGGTGCAGGTCGAGCTCACCCTGCACGGGTCGAAGATCACAGCGGCCCGCGCGGTACAGTCGCCCGACGGTGACCCGCACAGTCAGCAGATCAACGCCGACGCCGTACCGGTGCTGGAACAGGAGACCGTGTCCGCGCAGAACGCCAAGATCGACACGGTCTCGGGAGCCACCTTCACCAGCGAGGGTTACATCTCCTCGCTGCAGAGCGCATTGGACAAGGCCGGTGTCTGACACGTCGAACGGCGGCGGACTGCACCGCGTGGTGCACACCATGGGCACGGTGTTCTCGTTCACCGTGCGCGACGCCCCCGCTCCCGCCCTTCGCCGCGCCCTCGACCAGGCGGAGGAGCTGCTCCACCACGTCGACCGGGTCTTCTCGCCGTTCCGGGACGACAGCGCGGTCAGCGCGCTCTCGCGCGGCGAGGCGGTGCCCGAGCGGTGGCGTACGGAGGTGGCCGAGGTGCTCGGCCTCTGCGAGCGGGCCGAGCGGCGCAGCGAGGGCTGGTTCTCGGCGCGGCACTCGACGGGCCTCGACCCGAGCGGCCTGGTGAAGGGCTGGGCGGTCGAGGGGGCCGCGCGGCTGCTGCGGGAGGCGGGCGGCGGCGACGTGTGCGTGAACGGCGGGGGCGACGTCCAGCTGCACGGCGGGCCCTGGCGGGTGGGCGTCGCGCATCCGATCAGGACCGGTGAGGTGGCGGCGGTCGTGGAGTCACAGGCGGGCCCGCTGGCGGTGGCCACGTCCGGCACGGCCGAGCGCGGCTGCCACATCGTCGACCCGCACACCGGAGCGCCGCCGACCGGCGCCCCGCTCTCCCTGACCGTCGTGTGCCCGACCCTGACGGAGGCGGACACCCTGGCCACGGCCGCGTACGCCCGCGGCGCCGGGGCCCGTACGTGGCTGGCGGGCCTGCCGCGGGTCGCGGCGTTCGCGGTGGAGGCCGACGGATCGACGTGGACGACGGGCGAGTTCGCGGGCGCCGTGCCGTCCTGACCCGCCGTTTCCCGGACACGGCCACCGCACGTGGTGCCATCATGTTCCCCTGCGGGGCACGGGGGCGGGGAGGGACATGAACGAGATGCGCAGGGCGCTGCTCGTGGGAGTCGGGCGGGTACCGGACCGGGCCGAGGAACTCGCGCCGCTCGACGCCGTGGTGGAGGCCGACCTGCGGCTCATGGAATCGGCGCTCCGGCCGGCCGGGTACACCGTGGAGACCCTGCTCGACCCGCATCTGAGCCGGCTGCGGCGGCGCGTGTACGAATGCGCGCGGGACATGCCCGCCGACGGTGTCCTGCTGCTCTACTTCACCGGCCACGGCGTCCGGATCGGCGAGCGGGACTACCTGGTCCCGGCCGACGCGGCCTGGCCGGACGACGGCGTCTGGCAGGAGGTGTACACGGAGTCGCTGCTGCCCGCCGCGATCAGCCCGCTCCTCAAGGACTGCAAGGCGGGCACGGTCCTGTGGGTCATCGACGCCTGCCGCACGGAACAGACCGACGGGACGACGGCGTTCGGCAACAGTGTCGACAGCGGGCCGCCCGGCGGCGGCTACGCCGTCCTCACCGGCTGCTCGCACGGCGAGCGCGGCGGCTACGGCCCCGAGGGCAGCTTCTTCACCCGGGGTCTGGCCGACGCCCTCGGGCCGCTCAGCCCGGCGCGCACCGTCACCGAGGTCTTCGACGCCGCGCGGGCGGCCACGGCGAGGGCCGCGCGGGCCGTCGGTGTCTCCCAGCGGCCCGCGGTCAGATTCGGCACCAACCACGAGACGCGCACCCGCGGCGCGGAGATCTGCCCCGGCCGGTCCCTCAAGGAGGACTGGCTCAAGGCGGCGCTCGACACGCCCCTGTGGTCCCGTGTCCCGAGCGGACAGCTCGCCGAGGCGGAGCACTTCCGGCAGTGCCTGGCCGACTTCGTCGACCAGTGCGCCCGCACGCTGCATCACGCCCAGGAGCGGCTGCCGTACGACGACCGCTGGGCCGACGACACGTTCGTCGTACGTCTCCTCCACCGCCACCTGCCCGAACTGCTGCCCGCGTCGGCCGAGTTGTCCGCCGTGGAGGTCGCCGCCTCGGTGGCGGTCGTCTTCCTGCACGAGAGCGGCTGGGCCGAGCGGCTGAGCCAGGCCGCAGAGACGGACCCGTGCGACACGGCCCGCAAGCCCGGCGCCGACGCGTACCGCCTGCACTTCGAGCAGATCGCCGAGCAGCACCGGTCCGTCAGCCGCAGGGCGGTCGACTGCCGGGCGCGGGGCCGCGAATCGGACGCGGCCGCGGTGACGATGTGGCTGGTGCACCGCTGGATCGCCGACCGCTTCGAGACCGACGACGCGCCGGTCGCACCGGCCGTGGCCCGCAGGCTCCTCGAGGCCATGGGAGTGAGCGCGGACCGCGCCCAGGAGCCCGCCGAGGCGTTGTGCGCGATGGCGGCAGGTCTGAGCACGGAGGAACCGCTCGACGCGCTGGTGGCGGCGCCCGACAAGGTGCTGCTGCGCGCGGGCCACCGGCCGCTGCGGATCCGCCCGTTGGCCGGTCTGCTGCGCCTCGCGGCGGTCCTCGCCGTGGACGCGCGGACCTTCCCGGACGTGGTGGCGGAGCATCTAGGGGTGACGGACCCGATCATGCCCGAGCAGGTCGTCGCGGTGGCGCGCGAACTGGGCTGGGTCCGGGAGGGCGACGCCCTGCACCTCGACGCCCTGTGCCCGCACCAGGCGCTGCACGCCGCTTTGAACCTCGTGGTGGAGCGGGCGGACGAGCTGGCCGAGGAGACCACCGGTCTCGCGGCGGAGCTTCCGGCGTCCGAGGCGGAACTCCTTGCCGAACTGCCCCGCCGCGTGACCGACCGCGATCTGCGGCCGAGCCGCTCCGCGGGCCTTCTCGCCTACGAGGTGCCGCTGCTGCGGTTCCACCTCGCCCAGTCCGAGGTGCGCGAGCTCCTGATGGGCGAGCAGCTCTACGGCGGCGAGCCCAACCTGGCCCTTCGCGAGCTGTACCAGAACGCGATGGACGCCTGCCGCTACCGGGAGACGCGCTGGCGCTACCTCAGAGCCCGTGGCACGGTCACCGGCACCTGGACGGGCGAGATCACGTTCACCGAGGGCGAGGACGAGCGCGGCCGCTACGTCGAGTGCCGCGACAACGGCGTGGGGATGAGCGCCGAACTCCTCAAGCACACCTTCACACGGGCCGGGAGCCGTTTCGAGCGCTCCAAGGCGTTCCGCCGCGAGCAGGCCCGCTGGCTGCGCCACGACCCGACGCTGCGCCTGTACCCCAACAGCCGTTTCGGCATCGGTGTGTTCAGCTACTTCATGCTCGCCGACGAGATGACGATCGTCACCCGCCAGGTCAGCCCCGACGGCATCCCCGCCGAGCACGCCCTGCGGGTGGACATTCCGAGCAGCGGCAGCCTCTTTCGCATCCAACGGCACCACGGCGCCGACGGCCTCGCCGACGGCGGCACCCGCATCCGGCTCTACCTGCGCGAAGGCGCCCTGGACGGCGGCGCCACCTGCGTCTCCGTCCTGCGGCAACTGGTCAGGGTCAGCCAGTTCACCCTGACCGCACGCGACGCGGCCGGCGGCTCCCACACCTGGCGGCCCGGCGCGCTCCAGCCCTCGCTCACGGGCTCCGAGGAGGCCCTGGAGGCCGTACCGGGGGTGCTGTGGTGGGTGACCGGTCAGGGCGCGGTGCTGTGCGACGGCATCGTCACGGACCAGAAGCCGTTCGGCTGCGTACTCGACCTGACGGGGGAACACGCGGGCGTACTGAGCGTGAGCCGCAAGGAACTGCAGCACTACGACCGGGCGTGGGCGGCCGAGCAGTGGAGGCAAGGGGCGGACGTGCTGGCGCGGTGGCCGCATCTCACCATGGAGTGGGTGTGGGAGGTGGACGAGTCGAATCCCGCCGTGGCCGTGGTGCTGGGCCAGGAGTGGCGGGGGCGGGGGCTGCGGATCCCGCAGAAGTCGGGGAAGGCGCACGAGCTGGACGCCGTGGGATGGTTCCATCCGGATGCCCACTTGACCGGCGCGCACCCCAGCCCGCGCGATCACGAGTTCGTGGAATGGCTGTCCTGGCGCTGCGCGGTCCTGCGGCACGACGTGAGCGATGCAGAACCGAGCCCCACGGAACTGAGCGGACACCCGGTCCCGGAGCCCGGTGACGGACATCTGGCCCAGCCTGGACAGAGGGCATGGCCGCAGCTCGTCGAGCAGGCGGCGATCCGCTCGATGACACTGGCTCAGGTCGTGCGGCGCCGCCGCATGCTGAGCATCGCCGCCCCGTGCTGGGTGCCGCCGCAGGATCCCGAGCGGCCCACGGACCTCGACTGGGTTCCGAGCGCCGAACAGGGTGACTTCCTCAGGCGGCTGGACCATGAGAGGGCGCTTTCGGCCGGCCTCTTCTCGAACGGGCCGGCCTCCTTCAAGCTGCGCGACATTCCTCGTGCCTCCGCCTGGCTGTGCATGCCCATGGGCGCACTGGCCGCTCGCCTCGCACCGTTCGAACCGTTCGGGGCTCCCCGCGTTCCCGAGGTGCCCGAGGCGCACCGACAGCACATATGCGACTCGATGGAGCTCGACCGCCTCTTCGTACGCACGCGCCGCCATCCCTCGGACCCGGTACAGGAGCCGTACGGCGTCCGCCTCGCCTGCGAGGCGACCGGGGACTCCCCGTCCGCCGTCCTGGAGGTTCTCGCGGCTCACGCGTGGCTCGGCTGGGCCGTGCCGGACCTGGACGACGTGCTGGCCTGGATGGACGTGCCCCGAGACGACTTCCGTGTCCTGATCAGGTTCCTCCACCACACGCGCCACGGCGAGACCGTGCTCAGGTGGGGCGCCACCGCCGCTCTCGCCCGACGGGAGAGCTGTACGCTCGGGGAGGCGGAGGACCGTCTGGCCTCCCTCGCCACAAAACTCCGTCTGAACTACCGGCGGGCCTTTCCCGCCGCCGAGCACCCTGCCCGGCAGATCCGGCCCACACCGTTGGCCGCCGACCATCTGGAACATGACACGGGCCTGTTCTTCGACCCGGAGTCCCGGCCGCACCTGAGCCGACTGGTGGACTGCGACGACGAGACCGTGGACCAGTTGCGGGCGATGGGGCTGCCGATTCCCCGCGCCTACCGCGTGGCCCAGCAGTGGACGCGGCTGCCGCTGCGCGTCCGCTACGTTCTCGGCGGAAAACCGCACCCGTTCTCCACCACCGCCAACAGCAACTTCCCGGCGGAGACGTTCAGTTCCGCCACACTGTTCAACGCGGCCCTCATCCTGCAAGAGCCCTTGCGCAACGTCGTGGAGCTCGTCCGGTCCGAGGCGGACGCGATCGGCCTTCCCGTGCCGGACGTGCCCGAGGAACTCCTCGACCACCAGCCCGTGGAGGCGGAGGGCGCCGCCCTCCTCGGCCACGTCGACGAGAACGGCGACCATGACCGCGACGACGGCGAGGCCGTGTGGGTCCCGCTGACCCCTCCGCAGCTGGCGTTGCGGGCTCACCTGACGGGTCTGTCCCCGGCCGACGCCCTGACCTCACTCACGCGCCTGCGCCGACTGGGGGCGCGCGTCCCCGAGCTCACCCCGGACGCCCTCGACGCGCTGCGCGGCCCGGTCCCCGACGCCTACGACCTGGATGTGCTGCACACGTTCTGGCCCCATCCGGACGACCCGCACTCCCTCACCCCGCTCGAACTCGTCCGCGCGGCTGCCCGCGTCGGCGACACCCCGGCGAAGGCGGTCGCCCGCATCGCGCCGTACCTGCCCCTGTGCGCGGGCCTGCCGGGGCCGCCGCTGCCCGACCTGTCCGCCGCCCCGGACACCGTTCCCCTCTGGCAGGACCTGACCATCCTCACCCGCCATCTCGACGGCTCGGAACCGGCGCTCGAAGGCGCGGTCGGGGCGTCGGGCATCGCCCGCGCCGCCGAAGCCGTCGGGGAGTCAGCGGCCTGGGTGGCCCGGCGCCTGCGCCTGTACGCCGACCTGTTCGCTCTGCACATCGCCGAGGACGCCGATGCCTGACTCCGCCGCCGTTCCCCCTCTCCCCGCCTCTGTCCCCCACAGCTTCGACACCGCTTACGCAGAACAGCACCTCGGCACCGCGACCACCCGGTTCACCGGCCGCCCCACGCCGGACGGCCGCGGTGTGGTGCTCGAAGGCGTGTGCCCCGGCTGCCACGGCCGGACCAGGACCGAGTACCGGCACGGAGTGCCGGGGGCGGGCACGAAGGGGCTGCTGTCCTGGCTGCGCGGGGAGCAGGAGGCGCCGCGGCCCGCCGACGACCTGGCCGCGCTGCTGGAGGAGTGGCACTACTGCGAGTGCGGGCACCCGCATCCCCTGATGCCCGCCGACGCCGTCTTCGTGGGGTGCGGCGCGAGTTGGCGCGTGGCTGCGGTGGACCCGGCGTGAGCGGGGAGTCCCAGCGGCGGTGGTCACTGCTCGCGCGCGAGCAGGAGTTCCAGCAGCTGCCCGAGCTCAGGCACCGGGCCGAGGGCTGGCGCAACGGCCTGGCGGGACTCGCCGCGCTGCTCGCCGTGCTCGTCACGCTCAAGGGACGGGACGACCTGGGCCAGCTGCCGGACCGCGCACGGTATTTCGCGTCCGGGCTGCTCGGTGCGGCGTTCGCGCTGCTCGTCGTGGGCTCACTGCTGTCCGTGCGGGCCGCGCACGGGCGGCCCGGAGAACAGGTCCTGCTGGCGGGCCAGGCTCTGCGGCGGTGGACGGAGGGCGAGGTCGTGCGGGTGACGCGCGCCCTGCGGTGGGCCTCGGTGTGCTGTGTCGCCGGGATCGTCCTCGCGGCGTCCGCGGTGACGGTGGCCTGGTTCACCACCGGGTCGGCGGCCGCGCCCCAGGTGCGGGTGACCACGACGACGGGTGAGCGGTGCGGGGAGTTCCTGGGCGCGGGGATCGGCGGAGTGCGGCTGCGGGTCACGGGCAGCGACGGCGCGCAGCGGCAGGTCACACTGCGCAACACGGACGTGGTGGCGCTCACACCGGTCGACAGCTGCGGCTGACCGCGGGCGGGCCGGAACACCGTCCGGTCGGCCCGCGGGCGGCCGTGCACACGTGCGTACCGCTCAGTGGCCGTTCCGCGTCAGGCGCAGCACGTGTCAGTGGTCGTTCTGTGTCAGCCGCAGCATGTGGTCGGCGAGGGCCTGCCCGCCGGCCGGGTCCCGGCTGATCAGCATCACCGTGTCGTCGCCCGCGATGCTGCCGAGGACGACGTGGAGTTCGGCCTGGTCGATCGCCGAGGCGAAGAACTGGGCGGCGCCCGGCGGCGTACGGAGCACCACCAGGTTGGCCGACGCCTCCGCGGAGATGAGCAGTTCACCGGCGAGGCGGCGCATCCGCTCCTCCTTCGCCGACTCGCCGAGCGGCGCCTGCGGGGTGCGGAAGCCGCCCTCGCTGGGCACCGCGTAGATCAGCTCGCCCCCGGTGTTGCGGATCTTCACGGCGCCCAGCTCGTCGAGGTCACGGGAGAGCGTGGCCTGGGTGACGGTCAGCCCGTCGTCGGCCAGCAACTTGGCCAACTGGCTCTGCGAGCGCACCGGTTGCCGGTTGAGGATGTCCACGATCCGGCGGTGGCGCGCGGTGCGGGTCTGCGGCACGGCGGGGCCGTGGCCGCCCGCTGTGGCGCGCTCGCCGGTGCCCGCGTGCTCGGCTTCGCTGCTCATCGTCGTCCCATTCCGTCTCTGCCCGGGGTCCCTCAGGATCGTGCCGCCGCGTCCAGGATCGCGGGCAGCGCTGTCAGGAACGCGTCCGCCTCGGCGTCGGTCAGGTTCAGCGGCGGCATGAGCCGGACGACGTCGGGTGCGGGCGCGTTCACCAGGAAGCCCGCGTCCTGGGCCGCCTGCTGCACCTCGCGTGCGCGCGGCCCGGTGAGCACGATACCCAGTAGCAGTCCGGCGCCCCGCACGTGGCTGATCAACGGGTGGCCGAGGCCCTCCGTTCCGCTGGTCAGTTTCGCGCCGATCCGCTTGGCGTTCTCCAGCAGGCTCTCGTCCGCGATGGTGTCGAGGACGGCGAGCCCGGCGGCGCAGGCGACCGGGTTGCCGCCGAACGTCGTGCCGTGCTGTCCGGGCCGCAGCAGCTTCGCGGTCTCGCCGAAGGCGATGAGCGCGCCGATCGGCAGGCCGCCGCCGAGCGCCTTGGCGAGCGTCACGACGTCCGGCTCGATGCCCTCGTCGGCCTGGTGGGCGAACCAGTGCCCGGTCCGTCCGATGCCCGTCTGCACCTCGTCGAGGACGAGCAGGGTGCCGGTGGCGCGGGTGATCTCGCGGGCCGCCCTGAGGTAGCCGGGGTATCCGGCGGGCGGCACCACGACACCGTTCTCGCCCTGGAGCGGCTCGAGGATCACGAAGGCGGTCTCCTGGGTGACCGCGGCCCTGAGCGCGTCCACGTCCCCGTACGGTACGTGCGTGACGTCGCCGGGCAGCGGGGTGAAGCCGTCCTGTTTGCCGGGCTGACCGGTCAGGGAGAGGGCGCCCATGGTGCGGCCGTGGAAGCCGCCGGTGGTGGCGACCATGTGGCGGCGGCCGGTGAGCCGGCCGATCTTGAACGCGGCCTCGTTGGCCTCGGCGCCCGAGTTGCAGAAGAAGACCGCGCCGTCGCGGCCGGAGAGCTGGAGCAGCCGTTCGGCGAGGGCGACGGGCGGCTCGGCGACGTACAGGTTCGAGACGTGACCGAGGGAGGCGATCTGCCGGGAGACCGCCTCGACGACCGCCGGGTGGGCGTGGCCGAGCGCGTTGACCGCGATGCCGCCGACGAAGTCGAGGTACTCCTTGCCGTCGGCGTCCCACAGCCTGGCGCCCTGCCCCTTGACCAGCGGCAGCGCCGGGGTGCCGTAGTTGTCCATCAGAGCGCCCCGCCAGCGCGCCGTCAGTTCCTGGTTGCCCGTCATGAGCCGCTCTCCCCCTCCGCGTCGGGCACGACCATCGTGCCGATGCCTTCGTCCGTGAAGATCTCCAGCAGGATCGAGTGCTGGACCCGGCCGTCGATGACGCGGGCGGTGTGCACGCCGTTGCGCACGGCGTACAGGCAGCCCTCCATCTTGGGCACCATGCCGCTCGCCAGCTCCGGGAGCAGCTTCTCCAGCTGGCCCGCGGTGAGTTTGCTGATGACCTCGTCGGAGTTCGGCCAGTCCTCGTAGAGCCCCTCGACGTCGGTCAGGACCATCAGGGTCTCGGCGTCCAGCGCCGCAGCGAGTGCCGCAGCCGCCGTATCAGCATTGACGTTGTAGACATGGTGATCGTCCTGGGAGCGGGCGACAGAGGAGACGACCGGGATACGACCGTCGGCCAGCAGCGCCTCGATGGCGCCGGTGTCGATCTCGGTGATCTGGCCGACGCGGCCGATGTCGACGAGTTCGCCCTCGATGCGGGGCTGGTGCTTGGTGGCGGTGATGGTATGGGCGTCCTCGCCGGTGAGGCCGACGGCGAGCGGCCCGTGCCGGTTGAGCAGGCCGACGAGCTCGCGCTGCACCTGTCCGGCGAGCACCATCCGGACGACGTCCATGGCGTCCTCGGTGGTGACGCGCAGGCCCGCCTTGAACTCGCTGACGATGCCGTGGGTTTCGAGGGCGGCGCTGATCTGCGGGCCGCCACCGTGCACGACAACCGGCTTGAGCCCCGCGTGGTGCAGGAAGACGACGTCCTGGGCGAAGGCGGCCTTCAGCTCCTCGTCGACCATGGCGTTCCCGCCGAACTTGATGACGACGGTCTTGCCGTGGTGCCGGGTCAGCCAGGGCAGCGCCTCGATGAGCGTCTGGGCCTTGGGGAGCGCGGTGTGCTTGCGCGCGGTGGGCTGGGTCTCTTCGGTGTTGCTCATGACGAGTACGCGCTGTTCTCGTGGACGTAGTCGGCGGTCAGGTCGTTGGTCCAGATCGTGGCGGTCTCGGTGCCGGCGGCGAGGTCGGCGGTGACGACGACCTCGCGGTAGCGCATGTCGACCTGGTCGCGGTCCTCGCCGACGCCGCCGTTCTTGCAGACCCACACGCCGTTGATGGCGACGTTGAGCCTGTCGGGCTCGAAGGCGGCGGACGTGGTGCCGATGGCGGACAGGACGCGGCCCCAGTTGGGGTCCTCGCCGTGGATGGCGCACTTGAGGAGGTTGTTGCGGGCGATGGACCGGCCGACCTGGACGGCGTCCTCCTCGCTCGCGGCGTTGACCACGTCGACCCTGATGTCCTTGCTCGCGCCCTCGGCGTCCCGGATGAGCTGCTGCCCGAGGTCCTTACAGACGGACCGTACGGCGTCCGCGAACTCCGCGTACTCCGGGCGGACTTCGGCGGCACCGGAGGCGAGCAGCAGCACCGTGTCGTTGGTGGACATGCAACCGTCGGAGTCGACCCGGTCGAAGGTGACGCGGGTGGCGTCGCGCAGCGCCTTGTCGAGGACGTCGGCGGGCAGGTCGGCGTCGGTGGTGAGGACGACGAGCATGGTGGCGAGGCCGGGGGCGAGCATGCCCGCGCCCTTGGCCATGCCGCCGACGGTCCAGCCGTCGCCCTCGTACACGGTGGTCTTGTGCACGGTGTCGGTGGTCTTGATGGCGATGGCGGCCTTCTCGCCGCCGTGCTCGGACAGCGCGGCGGCGGCGGTCTCGACTCCCGGCAGCAGCTTGTCCATGGGCAGCGGCACGCCGATGAGCCCGGTCGACGCGACGGCGACCTCTCCGGCGTTGAGGCCGAGGACCTCGGCGGCCTTCTCTGCTGTGGCGTGCGTGTCCTGGAAGCCCTTGGGGCCGGTGCAGGCGTTGGCGCCACCGGAGTTGAGGACGACGGCGGAGACGATGCCGTGCTTGAGGACCTGCTCGGACCACAGGACCGGGGCGGCCTTGACGCGGTTGGAGGTGAAGACGCCCGCGGCGGCCTGGCGGGGTCCGCGGTTGACCACGAGGGCCAGGTCCGGGTTCCCGCTCTCCTTGATCCCGGCGGCGATGCCCGCGGCCTGGAATCCCTTGGCTGCCGTCACACTCACGGCGCGACTCCGATCGTCGAGAGCCCGGCGGTCTCGGCGAGACCCAGGGCGATGTTCATGGACTGGACGGCACCGCCCGCGGTGCCCTTGGTCAGGTTGTCGATCGCGCTGACGACGATGACGCGTTCGGCGGCTTCGTCGTGGGCGACCTGGATGTGTACGGCGTTCGACCCGTACACGGACGCCGTGGCGGGCCACTGCCCCTCGGGCAGCAGGTGCACGAACGGCTCGTCGCCGTACGCCTTCTCGTACGCGGCCCGTACGGCGTCGGCGCCCACCGCGTCCTTGGCCTTGGCGCTGCACGTGGCGAGGATGCCGCGGGCCATCGGCGCGAGGGTCGGCGTGAAGGAGACGCGGACCCGCTCCCCGGCGGCGGCCGTCAGGTTCTGGCTCATCTCCGGGGTGTGCCGGTGGCCACCGCCGACGCCGTAGGGGGACATGGAGCCCATGACCTCGCTGCCGAGCAGGTGCGGCTTGAGCGCCTTGCCCGCGCCGGACGCGCCGCTCGCGGCGACGATCACGGCCTCGTTCTCGACGAGTCCCGCCGCGTACGCGGGGACGAGCGCGAGGGAGACCGCGGTCGGGTAGCAACCGGGCACCGCGACGCGCTTGGACCCCTCCAGCGCGGCGCGGCCGCCCGGCAGTTCGGGAAGGCCGTAGGGCCAGGTTCCGGCGTGCGGGCTGCCGTAGAACGTCTCCCAGTCGTCGGAGTCCTTCAGCCGGAAGTCGGCGCCCATGTCGACGACGAGCACGTCCGGTCCGAGCTGCTCGGCGACGGCGGCCGACTGCCCGTGCGGCAGCGCCAGGAAGACGACGTCGTGCCCGGCGAGGACGTCGGGGGTGGTCTCCCGCAGGACACGGTCGGCGAGCGGAAGCAGGTGCGGCTGGAGCGCACCCAGTCGCCGGCCGGCGTTCGTGTTGCCCGTCAGGGCACCGATCTCCACCTCGGGGTGGCCGAGCAGCAGACGCAGCAGTTCCCCGCCCGCGTATCCGCTCGCTCCAGCCACTGCTGCGCGTACCGCCATGAAGCCCTCCTCTTGGATGGCATGACTATACGTCGCTATGCACGTTTATGCAATGGTCGGCCGCCGTGCCGGGTGAGCCGGGGGCGAGCCGGAGGTGGCGCCGTCCGCAGACCGGACGGCGCCGCCGCCCCCTCCTACCGAGGGCGAGGCACAGCCCGCTTCAGATGACCAGAACCCGGCGTCCGCGCGCGTGACCGGCCCGGCTGTCGATGTGCGCCGCCGCGGCCTCGGCGAGCGGGTACGCCTTCTCGACCGGAATGCGGAGCCTCCCCCGCGAGATGAGGTCGGCGGCCTCGGCCAGCGCTCGCGGCATGCTTCCGGCCGCGCCGGAGAATCGGACACCGAACTCCGGCGCACCGAGATCGGCGATGGAGATCACCTTCCGCGTGTCCCCGGTCAGCTCGACGAGCTCCCGGATCACGCCCTGCGCGAGTACGAGGAGTCGATGAGACTGCGCCACGCGGAGGCGCCGGCGACGGCCATCGCCGCCGATCCCGGCCCGTCACGGACCACCACGGCCTGCCGGGCGATCGCCGGGTTCGCGATCGACGCCTGTGCGCTGGCTCGCGAGGCGGCCGATCCGCGAGCCGCGGTGGACGAGATCTTCCGGACGATCGAGGCGGCCTGGGAGGTCACCGGCTCCTGCGCGCACTCCACCGGCCCGTCCGGACCGTAGGCCGCATGCCCCTGCCCGCCTCCTCATCGCGTCGTTCGACATGTCGTACGGCATCCTGGAGTGCGAACGACAAGACGGCAAGCGACGGTACGCGCGTCAACGGTTCGCGCAGAGGTGATCGGGAGGATACTGCGTGTCGGCTGAACTCTGGCCGGTTTCCGACGTGTTGGCCTATCTGCGGGGCAGCTGGCAGGTCGAGCGGACGGTGCGGGACCTCGCCGACGACCTGACCGGCACGTTCTGCGGCGCCGCGGACTTCACGGCGGACGTCACCGCCGACGCCGCCGGGCCCGGCGGCTCCCTTCTGCACCGCGAGTCGGGCACCTTCACCTGGCGCGGCACGGCGCGCCCCGCCGAGCGGACGCTGCGCTGGCTGCCGGGCGAGGCGCCGGGCACGGCCGAGGCGCACTTCGCGGACGGGCGCTTCTTCCACGGCCTCGATCTGCGCACCGGGCACGACGTGGCCGACCACCCGTGCGCGGCGGACCTCTACCGGGGCGAGTTCACGGTGTACGGCGCCGACCGGTGGCGGGTGGTGTGGCGGGTGCGCGGCCCCGCCAAGGACCTGCTGCTCACGACGGACCACCGGCGAACCGCAGACTCCAGCGTCCCCGGTGACCGGTGACCGTCGCCGCGGAGAGCGGGCCCACGTCGATGTTCCAGTAGGAGGGCGGGGGCGCTTTTAGGACATAGACGAGCGCGGCACGGACCACGGCCGGTTCGGCGACGGCCACGATGCGCGTGCCGTCCTGCGCGGGCCGGGTGTCCAGCCACTCGCCGATCCGCGCGATGAACGCCATGAGCGGCTCACCGCCGTGCGGCGCCGAGCACGGGTCACGCAGCCACGCGTCGACGGCGGCCGGTTCCACGGCCGTCACCTCGCCGAGTGTGTGCCCGCGCCAGCGGCCCATGTCACAGTCGCGCAGGGCGGGTTGGATCAGGGGCGTCAGGCCGAGCGCGTCCCCGGTGGCGCGGCTGCGCGGCGTCGGCGAGCAGTAGCGCAGCTCGGCGGCGGCCAGCGGAGCGAGACCCGGCGCCGCTCGCCGCACGTCGTCCCAGCCCGCGGAGTCGAGCGGACGGTCGTCGTCGAACCGTTCGGCGAGCAGCGAGGAGCCGCGCGCGGCGGCCAGAAGGGTGACGCTGAGCTGCATGGGCTCGATCGTGTGACCGACCCGGGCCCAGGTCAAGGCTTCGCTCCCGGCTGATGCCGCTCAGCGGGTCCGCGGTCGTGCCGAGTCGTCGAAGTAGAGCGCCATCCACTGGCCGGGGGCGGGCAGCGGCTCGAATCCGACCTGCTCGTACACCCCGTGCGCGTCCCGCGTGGCGAGCAGCATCCTGCGCACGCCAAGCGGTTCGAGGTGGTCGCGGACGGCGGCGACCAGCGCTGTGCCCAGGCCCTTGCCGCGCACCGAAGGGTCGACGTACACGTCGCACAGCCAGGCGAAGGTGACATGGTCCGTGACGACACGGGCGTAGGCCACCTGCTCGCCCGAAGCGGTGTCGTGGACGCCGAAGTTGAGCGATCCGGCGACCGCCGCGTCCTGTGTCTCGCGGGCACGGCCCGTGGCCCAGTACGCGTCGGTGGACAGCCACGTGTGCACGCGGGCCGCGTCGATGCGGGAGGGGTCGGTGGAGATCTCGTAGCCCTCGGGGAGCCTCTCGGGTTTCGCTGCTGGCATGCGGGCATCGTGGCAGGGCAGGGCAGGCCGCGTCGAACGAGTTCGGGCCCCGCACAGGGCCGCGGCAGGCCCGGTCAGCGCGGCAGCAGTTCGTCGCAGGCCGCCGCGAGGCGTCGTACCCCCTCGGCGATCTCCGTGGCGGCCGCCACCCCGGCGAAGCTCAGTCTGATGTACGGGGCCGGGGGCTCGGCGGCGAAGTACGGGCGGCCGGGGGCGACGGCGACGCCCTGCCGCAGCGCGCCCGCGACGAGCGTCGCCTCGTCGGTTCCGTCGGGCAGCCGGAGCCACAGGTGGTAGCCGCCGGCCGGGACGTGCGTCAGGTCCAGGCGGGGCAGCCGGGCCTCGACGGCGGCGGCCAGCACGTCGCGCCGGTTCCGCAACTCGCCCGCCACGGCCCGCAGATGGCGCGGCCAGGCCGGGGAACCGACCAGTTCGAGCGTGGCCTCCTGCAGCGGGCGCGGCACGAAGAGGTGGTCGACGACCTGGATGGCGCGCAGCCGCTCCAGCACGGGGCCGCGGGCGGCGAGACAGCCGATGCGCAGGCTCGGTGAGGTCGCCTTGGTCAGCGAGCAGACGTGCACCACGACGCCGTCGGGGTCATCGGTGGCCAGGGGCCCGGGCAGCGGGCCCGCGTCCTCGTGGACGAGGCGCCGCACGTAGTCGTCCTCGAGGACGAACGCCCCGGCCTCCCGGGCGATGCGCAGCACCTCGGGCCGCCGCTCCGCCGAGAGCACAGCCCCGGTCGGGTTCTGGAACAGCGGCTGGCACACGAACAGGCGGGCGCCACTCGCCCGGAACGCGGCGGCGAGCAGCCGCGGGCGCACCCCGTCGCGGTCCACCGGGACGGGCACCGGGCGCAGCCCGGCGGCCCGCGCGACGGCCAGCAGGCCCGGATAGGTGGGCGACTCGACGAGCACGGGCGCCCCGGGCGGGGCCAGCGCGCGCAGCGCCGTGGTCAGGGCGGACTGGCCGCCTCCGGTGATCAGCGTCTCGGCGGCGGTGATCGCCCCGCCGATGCCGCGCGCGAACCACTCGCGCAGCTCGGGCAGGCCGTCGACGGGCGGCCTGGCCCAGGCGCCGGGGCGGCGTCCGGCGCGGGCGAGCGCGGCGGACAGGGCGGTCGTGGGCTGGAGCACGGGGTGCAGATAGCCGGTGTTGAGCTCGATGACCCCGGACGGCGGTGCGGCCAGCGTGACCAGGACGCCGGAGGCGTCGACGGCGCGCGGAACGATGTCCGCCGCCGCGTCCGCGCTGAGCGCCACCTCCTGCCACGAGGTGTCACCGACCGGGGCGGCGGCGCGTGGCTCGGCCCGGAAGACGCCCGCGCCGGGCCGAGTGACGACAAGCCCCTCGGCGGCGAGCCGGGAGAGCGCGCGGGAGACGGTGACCGGACTGACCCGGAACCGCTCCACAAGAGCACGACTGGACGGCAGCTTCTCACCTACTGAGTAGCGGTTCAGCTCCTCCCGCAGCCGTTCTGCCAAATCACCCACGCTGCTACGCTGTTGCATGAAGACAGACAATAGCGCTATCGGGCAGGGCAGGATAGCGGTGGAGGCGGCGACCGGCGCCGAAGGCGCTCGCGCCGCTCCCGGCGGCCGGCTCGTCGGGACTCTGCTCGCCGCCGCCGGTGTCACCTCGTTCTCGCTGACCTTCCCGGCGACCGTGTGGGGCCTGGGGAGCTTCGGCCCGTGGTCACTCGTCGCCCTGCGCGCGACCATCGGCGGTGTGCTCGCGGGCACGTGCCTGCTGGTGCTGCGGGTGCCGGTGCCGCACCGGCGTCACTGGCCGGGCCTCGCCGTGATCGCGGGCGGCGTCGTGCTCGGGTTCCCGGCCTTGACGACGCTCGCCCTCCAGTCCGCGACGACCGCGCACTCGGCCGTCGTGGTGGGGCTGCTTCCGCTGACCACCGCGCTCTTCTCGGCGGTGCGCACCGGCGCCCGGCCGCCCCGCGCCTTCTGGGTGGCGGCGTGCCTGGGCGCGGCCGCGGTCGTCGGCTTCACCCTGCAGCAGAGCGGCGGCGCCCCGACCCGCGCCGACGGTCTCCTGTTCGCCTCGCTCCTGGTCTGCGCCGCCGGGTACACCGAGGGCGGGCGCCTGGCCTCGGTACTGCCGGGCTGGCAGGTGGTCGGCTGGGCCCTGGTCGCGTGCCTGCCGGTGGCCGGCGTCGCGGCGTCGGTGGCGCTCTCGTACGAGCCGGTGCGCCTGACCGGGCAGGGCGTGGCCGGTCTCGCCTGGGTCGGCGTGATGGCGAGCTTCGTCGGCCTGACGCCCTGGTACAAGGGCATGAGCCTGATCGGCATCCCCCGCGCCAGCCAGCTCCAGCTCGCCCAGCCGCTGCTCACGCTCGCCTGGTCGGTGCTGCTGCTCGGTGAGCACCTGCCTGCGGCCGCGCCCCTCACGGCGGTGTGCGTGCTGGCCTGTGTCGCCGCGACGCAGCGAGCTCGCGCGCAGCGCCCCTCGGGCGGACAGACCCTAGACTTGCAGACGAGGAGCCACTACAGCGAGGGCCGGACCGCGAGGAGGTCTCCCATGCACGCAACCACAGGCGATCAGCTTCTGATGCACGGCCGGACCGTCGGACAGCACGACCGTGTCGCCGAGGTCGTCGAGGTCCTCGGCACGGACGGCGAACCGCCTTTCCGTGTGCGCTTCGAGGACGGCCACGAGGCGATCATGTCGCCGGGCCCCGACACCGTCGTGCGCCACGACACCGATCTGCCGAAGTAGCCGCGACAGCCGAGACCGAAGCAGCCGAAGCGAGCGAAGGGGTCGTGCCCCGGCGGTCACGGGGCGCGGGCCCGTACAGGGCTGCCCGCGTGAGAAGGATCGCATGGTCGGCGCCGGTTTCCTGTGCCACCGTGCGCGGGGGACGAATGAGACGAATGAACAGGCGTTAACCCTGACTGCCCGCCCCGGACGCGCACGGGGTAACGTGCAGGGCCGGTAGACCAGCGAGAGGCACGAGGTGACGGACGCCTTGACGGACATTTCACGCGTCGGAGTGGTGGGCTGTGGCCAGATGGGCGCCGGGATCGCAGAGGTCTGCGCCCGGGCGGGTCTGGACGTGATGGTGGCCGAGACCACCGGCGAGGCTCTGGAGATCGGCCGCACCCGGCTGCTCAACTCCCTCACCAAGGCCGCCGCCCGCGGCAAGATCAGCGAGGAGGAGCTGAAGGCCACCCAGGACCGGCTCACCTTCACCACCGACCTCGGCGAGTTCACCGACAGGGACCTCGTGATCGAGGCGGTCGTCGAGAACGAGCAGGTCAAGACGGAGATCTTCCAGGTCCTCGACCAGGTCGTGGCCCGCCCCGACGCGATCCTCGCCTCGAACACCTCTTCCATCCCGCTGGTGAAGCTGGCGGTGGCGACGTCCCGCCCGGACCATGTCATCGGCATCCACTTCTTCAACCCGGCGCCGGTGCAGAAGCTCGTCGAGCTGATCCCCGCGCTCACCACCTCCGAGGGCACCATCAGCCGGGCCCAGGCGCTGGTCGAGAAGGTGCTCGGCAAGCACGCGATCCGCGCCCAGGACCGCTCGGGCTTCGTGGTCAACGCGCTCCTCGTGCCCTACCTGCTGTCCTCGATCCGGATGTTCGAGTCCGGCATCGCCAGCCGGGAGGACATCGACAACGGCATGGAGCTGGGCTGCGCCCACCCGATGGGCCCGCTCAAGCTCTCCGACCTGATCGGCCTCGACACCATCGCCTCCATCGCGGACTCGATGTACTCCGAGTACAAGGAGCCCCTGTACGCCGCTCCCCCGCTGCTCCAGCGGATGGTCGACGCGGGCCGGCTCGGCCGCAAGACCGGCTCGGGCTTCTACACGTACGGCTGACGCGCGGGTCCTCGTAGGCCGCTCACACTCCGTGCACGACGGCGGGCCCGGTGTTCTCGGGAACACCGGGCCCGCCGCGTTCGCACCGGGTGTGCGCAGGGGGCACGCATATGCCCTCCGCACACGCTCCCGCCGCGTCGACCAGGCGAGTTGACTTCCGATGCGCACAACGGGGATGTGACGCCCACGGAAAGGAGCTGACTCGTGACCACCGATCCGGAGCATCCCGTGGTCCCGGAAGAACTCGCAGAGTTACGACGCCTCTTCGAGGTCGGCCTGACACGCGTCGACGGCCGGCTGGCCCTGCTCGCCCACCGCGACGACCAGAACGCCAAGGACCAGGACGAGCTCAGCGCACGTGTGTCCGCGCTGGAGCGCACCCGATGGCCCGTGCCGACGGTCGCCGCGCTGGCCGCGGTGGGAGCGCTGGCCGTCACACTCTGGCAGGCGCTCGGCCGCTGAGCCGGGGCCGCGGGCAGGAAGCGGTCAGCCGAGCCGGAGATGGTGCAGGAGCAGTAACGCGGCTGCCATGTTGGCGGCCGGGACCTCTCCACGAGCGATCATGTCGGGGACGAGTTTGAGGTGGACCCACTCTCTGCGGTCCGACTCGAAGTCGTCCTGGGGGTGGCCGATGTACGTCGCCTCGTCGGTCCAGTAGATGTGGTGCCGGGCGTCCGTGAGGCCGTTGGACGGCTCCACGGTCATCAGGTGCCGCAGCGGTCCCGGCCGCCAGCCGGACTCCTCCTCCAGTTCCCTGGCGGCGGCTTCGGCGATCTCCTCTCCGTCGTCGACGACCCCGGCCGGAAGTTCCCAGCCCCAGCTGTCGGTGATGAAACGGTGCCGCCACAGGAGCAGCACCTCATGGGCGTCGTTGACCACCGTGGCCACGGCCACGGGGCGCATGCGGATCAGGAAGTGGTCGAGGTGCCGTCCGTCGGGTAGTTCGACGTCCGCCAGATTGACGCTGAACCAGCGATTTCCATACACAGTTTGTTCGTTGAGTTTCGTCCACTGCACGGTTCTGCCACCTTCCGCCGAGTTGATGGCAATATCGCAGCAGCGGCGACGAAGGGCTCCCCGTGCAGCGGATCGGACGGGATCAGAGGGGCACGCGGAGTGCGCCGTCGATGAGTTCGGCCGCCTCCGCCGTGCCCGCGCAACCGCTGCGCACGAGGTGTTCACGGACGGCCCGGAGTCTGTCGCGCAGCCGCTGGGACTCCATTCCGCGGGCCCGTTCGGCCATTTCGACGGCGGTGGCCACGGCCTGTTCCCCGTCGCCCTGGCGCAGCTGGATCTGGCTGAGCACGGCGAGACGGTGCACGCGCCCCCGGTCGTGCGCCGGAGTGTGCACCGCTTCGGTGGCGTGCTCCTTGGCGCCCTCGTAGTCACCGAGGCTGAACAGCGCCTCAGCGACCTGTACGTTGACGAAACCCGGCTGCACATACCCGGTCTCGTCCGGTTCATGACCGCGCCGGATCCGGTCGGCTGCGGACTCGGCGCGCCGGATGCACTCCAGGGCGCTCGTGCCGTCACCCAGGTGCGCGTACGCCTTCGCCTGCATCGCGTACAGGTCGGAGGCGAGCGCCGGGGTGATGTGGCGGCCCGCCGCGCGCAGCGCCGCCTCCGCGAAGGCGACGGCCTGCCGGTAATCACGCATGTGCAGCGCCTGGTTGACCAGGAGCGCTATCACGTACGCGCCGAGCCCCCGGTCGGCGCTCGCCTTCGCCAGGCGCAGCGCCTGGTGGAAGTAGCGCTGCGCGAGGCCGTGCGCGTCGGAGTCGTACGCGCAGATCCCGGCGATGGCGACGAGACCGCCGGTCGCGCGGTGCAGCTGCCGCCCGGTCGCGTCGGTGTAGCGACCGCGCAGCAGCGGCGCCGCCTCGGCGTTGAGGAAGCCCACGATCCGGGTGCGTGTCGCGATGCCGCCCGCCTTGCGGTACATCTGCTCGTAGTGGGTGCGGGCCGACCGCATCATGTCGATGTCGGCGGGGCTGACCGGGTGGCGTCCGCCGCGCGAGACGTCGGTGTCCTCCGGCGGGTTCTCCCACTCCCACACCGGCATCACGGCCGGGGTGCCGGTCAGGGCGGGGGCGTCCAGGACATGTCCGCGCTGCTGCTCGTCGGAGCGCCACAGCGCGGTGGCCCGCTCGACGAAGCCGGACAGCGACGAGGCGTGCGAGGCGGTCGGCTGTCCGGGGATGCCGAGGCCGATGTCGTCGAGGGTGACCTGCCGTTGCAGGCGCGCGGCCAGCACCTCGCAGATGAGGTCGGGTACTTGGCCGCGCGGGCGTTGGCCCTTGAGCCAGCGCGCGACCGCGGTGTGCTCGTAGCGCAGTGCGAGACCGCGGGCCTTTCCGGCCTGGTTCACGTGCGCGGCGAGGCCCGCGTGCGAGACTCCGGCCTCGTCGAGGATCGCGTCGAGCAGGGTGTTGGGCTGCATGGATGCCCTCCGTTGCCTCGGTACCGCACAGAGTAGTCGCGCCCCGTTCACACGGGGTGTGAACGGAATGCCCAACTCCGGGCGCGGTGCACTCTGTTGTGGCTGGATTCGACCCTGTTGACTGAAGGGCCTCGCAAGAGGCCGGCCGGGCCGCCGGCTCCCCCTCGACAGTGCGGCGGCCCGTTCCCGCGTCGCCCGCCCGTGCGCCTGCCCGAAACTCCGCGGCGGGCGGGCGACGCGTTCCGGGGGCCGTGCCCTCGGGTGGCCTGAGGTGACCTCAGGGAACGGTGTGCGCCGGGCGCGCCAGGGGCTCACCGGCCTGTTGGGGCACACGGCTGCGGTCGTTGCGGAGCACGAGCAGCGCCGCGTCGTCGCCGAGCGGTCCGGCGACGTGGCGCACGAACCGGTCGTAGACGCCGTGCAGTACGGCGGCGGGGGCCACCGTCCGGTGCCGCACGACGTCCGCGACCACGGAAGGCAGCGGAAAGAACCGGCCATGCGCGTCGCGGGCGTCCTCCACGCCGTCGGTGTGCAACAGCAGCCCCTCCCCCGGCAGGAGCCGCCCGCAGCGCACCGGGACGAGCCGGTCGGGCAGCGGGAGGACCCCGAGCGGCGGCAGCGGGTCCCCGCCGCGCACCGGCACGGCGGGGCGCTCCGCCTCGGGACGCAGCAGATACGGCCACGGATGACCGCAGTTGAGGGCGTGCACCGCGCCGTCCCGCCGGATCTCCAGGAGGAGTACGGTGACGAACTCCTCGGCGAGCGGATGCTGCGGCCGTCCACCGCCCGCGGACGGGTGCTCGTCGCGCGAGCGCTGGCGCACATGCCGGGCGTGGCCGCGCTCCAGCCTCCGCAGGACACGGGCGAGTTCGGCCTCGTCGTGGGCGGCCTCGCGGAAGCTGCCGAGCACGGCCGCCGCGGTGGCGAGCGCGGCGAGCCCGTGGCCGCGCACGTCGCCCATCACCACGCGCACCCCGTGGTCGGTGGCCACCACGTCGTACAGGTCGCCGCCCACACTGGCGCCCCGGTCGGCGGAGAGCTGGCCCGCGGCGAGCGCGAGCCCGTCGATGCGCGGCGGCAGCGGTCTGAGCAGTACGGACTGGGCGGCGCCCGCGACGGCGCGGGCCTGACGCAACTCGCGCAGCAGGACGTGTCGAACCCGGAGTATCAGGCCGATTCCCGCGGCGAAGAACACGGCACTGCCGACGATCCGCTCGCCGAGCCCGTCGCCCCGGGCGAGCGGGCAGGTCATCCGGAACGCGACGCCGGCCGCTCCCCACACGGCCGGCAGGCCGAGCAGTCGTACGCGCCTGATCCAGCGCGGCTCGGGCCGTCGCGCGACGGTGGCACAGGCGTGCCCGGCGGGAACGCGGCTGCGGGCCACGCCCGGTAGCACCGGTCGCACCCGCCATCGCGCCCGGCGCATCCCCCATCGCGGTCGGCCCGGCCGCCAGCGCGGTCGCGGAGACCGTCCAGGTCCGAACTGATCCGCCGGACGGGCCCTGGTCTTGGAACAGATCATGCCGACGGCCCCCTCGGCCTGTGCTGCGCGCTCGCTCCGGTCGCCCGGCAGCCGAACATGATTGTGGTCAGCGCATGGTCCGATCGGGCCGGATCACCGCACATCCTCACCCGAACGAGTGAGAGGGGCACATCCGGTGTTCCGGATGTGCCCCT
>NZ_JAPHNL010000273.1 GCF_026274175.1 Streptomyces beihaiensis | reverse complement strand
CGCAGGGGCAGCCCCAGGGGCCTGAGCGTGGGCCCGGGCCTGGTCAGGGTCCCGCTCCGGCTCAGGGGGCCGCCCCGGCCGCGCCCTCGTACCAGCCTCCGGCGGGGCCGGTGGCGCGGCCGCCGGTCTCCATCGAGGACGACACCCCGGAGGAGGACGACCCGGACCTGGACGAGTCCGCGCTCTCCGGCCACGAGCTGATCGTCCGCGAACTGGGCGCGACCGTCGTCGAGGAGTTCACCAACGAGTGAGCGGCGGGCCGGGGCTGGGAGGAAGCTACAAGCAAGAGGGCGGGCCGCTTTGGGAAGCCCGTACAAGAGCACAACCTCGCGGCGGCTAGGCTGGCAGGCGTGAAGGTCCTTGTCATCGGCGGCGGTGCCCGCGAACACGCCCTGTGCCGCTCCCTGTCCCTCGACCCCGACGTCTCGGCCGTGCACTGCGCCCCCGGCAACGCGGGCATCGCGGAGGTCGCCGAGCTGCACACCGTCGACGCGCTCGACGGCGCCGCGGTGACGGCCCTCGCGCAGCGTCTCGCCGCCGACCTGGTCGTGGTCGGCCCGGAGGCGCCCCTGGTCGCCGGGGTCGCCGACGCCGTCCGCGCCGCCGGAATCCCGGTCTTCGGCCCGTCCGGCGCGGCCGCGCAGCTCGAGGGGTCCAAGGCGTTCGCCAAGGACGTGATGGCGGCGGCGGGCGTACCCACCGCCCGGTCCTACGTGTGCGCCACCTCGGACGAGGTCGATGCCGCGCTGGACTCCTTCGGCGCCCCCTACGTCGTCAAGGACGACGGTCTCGCCGCGGGCAAGGGCGTCGTCGTCACCGACGACATCGAGGTCGCCCGTGCGCACGCGCACGCGTGCGAGCGCGTCGTCATCGAGGAGTTCCTCGACGGCCCCGAGGTCTCGCTCTTCGCCGTCACCGACGGCACGACCGTGGTCCCGCTCCAGCCCGCCCAGGACTTCAAGCGCGCGCTCGACGGCGACGAGGGCCCGAACACCGGCGGCATGGGCGCCTACTCGCCGCTGCCGTGGGCCGACCCCGCCCTGGTCGACGAGGTGCTGCGCACCGTGCTGCGGCCGACGGTCGAGGAGATGGCGCGCCGCGGCACCCCGTTCTCCGGACTGCTGTACGCGGGACTGGCCCTCACCAGCCGCGGCGTGCGCGTCATCGAGTTCAACGCGCGGTTCGGGGACCCCGAGACGCAGGTCGTCCTCGCCCGCCTCAGGACGCCGCTCGCCGGGCTCCTGCTGGCCGCGGCCAACGGCACGCTCGCCGACCTCGAACCGCTGCGCTGGAGCGACGACGCGGCCGTCACGGTCGTCGTCGCCTCGCACAACTACCCCGGCACCCCGCGCACCGGCGACCCGATCACCGGGCTCGACGAGGTGGCCGCCCAGGATGCCCCGTACGCGTACGTCCTGCACGCCGGGACGAAGCGGGAGGGTGACGGGGAGGGCGGGCCGGTGCTCAGCTCGGGTGGCCGGGTGCTGTCGGTGACGGCGACCGGCGGTGACCTCGCGCAGGCCCGCGAGCGCGCGTACGCGGCCGTGGGACGTATCCGGCTCGACGGGTCCCAGCACCGTACGGACATCGCCGCGAAGGCCGCGGCGGACGCCTGACGTCTGACACGCCTGACGCCTGACGCCTGACACGCCTGACGCCTGACGGCCGACGCGTCGGCGGGCGTTGGGGACGAGGTCCGGAGCCTGACGTGCGCCGGGCGGGAGCGGTGCCACCCTCTCCCGCCCGGCCTCTTTTTGTCAGCCACCTTTGCCCAAAGCCATTCCATCGGGTGACCGCTGGCCCATACGGCTGACGGGGCGCCGGGGCCCAACTAGGGTGCGGCGCACGGAGTTCGGGCACCGGACGGACCACCGGCATTGCGATGTCAGTGGTGGGTGCCACAGTGGGGGAGTGAGCAACGCCACCAGTGTCCTGCCAGGGGCCTCGCCCCCCGGCCGGGCAGAAGGCCCAGGCAGCAGGGGGTGACATCGATCGTGTCCGGTATCGGAATGGACGCCCGGGCGGGTGCGCGGGCAGCGCATGCGCGGGCCGTCGCCGTGCTGCGTATCCGTGGCAGGGCGACGGCGCTGGCGCTGCTGCCCGCGGCCGTCTCCGTGGTGCTCCTCGTGGGCGGCGCCACCGGACGCCTGGCGGGCGGTGGTTGGGACATCGCGCGGGTGGTCGTCTCCGCGGTCGCGGTGGTCGTGCTGCTCGCGGCGGCGGCCGTGGCGCTCGTCGTGGCCCGCGCGCGGCCCGCCGTCAGCCCGACCGTTCCGATCGCCGAGGAGACCGCGCCCGACCTGTACCGGCTCGTGCGTGATCTGGCCGACCGGCTCGACGTGCCCGCGCCGTCGGCGATAGCCCTCACTCCGGACTGCGACAGCTGGCTGGAGGACCGTGCCCACCCCGCGCACGGACCGCCGCCCACCGCGTCCCGGAAGACAGGTGCCGGGAAGATATCCGCCGCGGCGGCGGCCCCCGTCGCTCCCGTCCTGGTCATCGGATCTCCCTTCATGTGGTGGATGCGGGTGGCGGAACTGCGGGCCGTGCTCGCCCCCGTCGTGGCGGGCACGGGGCCGTCGGCGGACCCCGAGATAGCCGCGGCCCGGCGGTACGTACGGGGCCTTGACGCGGCCGTCGCGGTGGCTTCGGCCCCCGGTCGCGCCGCTCCCGCCAGGGTTGTGCTCGCCGGAGTCGGCCGGGTGGCCAGGCGGCTGCTCGACGGCTGCCGGGTGCACGCGGCGGAGATGGAGCGAGGGGTCGCCGCGGCGGCGGCCGAGCGCGCACAGGCTGTGGATTACGGGCTCAGGATCGTCGCGCAGGAGCAGGTGGGCCTCGCCTACGCGGGCTGGGACCGGCTGCTCACCCGGGTCGCGCTGCCCGCCTGGCGGATGGGCCGCTGGCCCTCCCGGCTCGACGTGGGCGTGGTCTCGGCCCTGACCGAGCTGTCGCGCCGCGACCGGCTCGCCGCTCAGGACGGGGCGTTCGCCTCGCGGCTCGGCGAGCGACCGGCCTGTGACCTGCTGGAGGAGCCGGGCGCCGTCGACGAGGCGGCGTCGCTGCTCGCCGCCCGACTTTTCCACGGCGGTCCGGCCGAGCCGGGACCGGACTGGGCGCCGGTGGACTGGCAGCGGTATCCGGACGAGGTGGTGGACCGGAAGTGGCGCACGGACGCGGCGCGCCTGTACCGCGTCCTGGACACGTTCGCCGAGCCCGACAGCGGCTCGGCCGCCCCGCAGCCGCAGGGGCCCACCCTCGCCCGCGTCCTGACCCGCCTCTCCGTCCGCCCCTTCCTCTCCGGGGACCCGGCGGACGCCACCCCGCCCACTCGGCCCACCCTGTCGGGCTCGCCCGCCCTGCCCACCCCGTCCGCCGCGGACGAGCTCGCCATCGCGCCGGAGCCGGACGGCCCCTCCGCGACGCCCGCCGCAGAGGAGCTCGCCGCGGGACTTGCGGCGGAGATGGAGCGGGAGGAGCGGGCACGGCCGGTGGCGCCGGTGGCCGCCGGGCAGGGGCCGGACGGGGCGTTGTGGGACGAAGGGGCGCTGCCCCTGTTCCCGTTGCAGCCGCCGCGCAGCGGGCGGGAGCTGCTGGCCGACCACGTGACGGCGATGGTGTGCTGCGCCGCCGTGGACACGACCGCCGCGGCGCCGGGTCTGGACTGGCTGGACGGGCCGTCGCTGCTGGTCGACGGCGAGCGCGCCACCGACCTCGCTCCGCGCGTCCTGAGCCTCGTGGAGGACGGCGATCCGGAGCCACTGCGGCTCTGGCTGACCCGGCTCGGCATACGCCCGGAGAAGCCCGTACGGCTGCTGTGAGCGCGCCCCTGGCCCGTATGGCTGCTGTGAGACTTCCGTACGCCCGCCGCCCGCCGCCCGCCGCCCGCCGCCCGCCGACCGCCGCCCGCCGACTGCCGACCGATGTACGACGACCGCCGATCACCGACTGCCGATCGACGACCGCTGTACGCGGGTCCGCAAGGCTGTAGCCGACACGCCCCGCACGCCTGGTGTGCGCGCCTCGTAGGCCCGGTGTGACCCCGTCGTGGCGGTGTGCGCCCCGGAGGGAAACGTTCCGTTCTCGTCGATTCACGACGAACGGTGACGGAGTGCGTGCGTAATGTGATGTGCTGGGACCGGTCGTGGGCACGGGCCGCGACGGTCGACTCGGGGGAGCGAGGGAGGGGAACGGCATGGGGCCGGACAGCGCAGGGCAGGGCCCGGAGAGCCGGACGCGTCCGCGCACTCCCCGCTGGGAGTCCGGAGCGATGGCGCACGCGGTCACCGACCCGTTCGGCCAGGGCCCGCTGCCGTGGCTGCGCGGCAGCGAGCAGTACCTGGACGACACGGGCAAGGCCGTCCCCTGGTACGTCGACCCCGACGCCGCCTTGGCCACGGGCTCCGGCGCCCAGGGCGGCCACGGAGGCCAGGGCGGCCAGGGCGGCCACGGAGGTCCCGGCGGGGCCCTGGGAGCCGTCCCCTCCCCGCGTACCGGCGGGCCGCGCACCGCCGACGACGTGAACTGCCAGATCAAGGGCTTCACCACGACCGGTGCCGCCGCGCCCGGCGAGTCGATCGACTTCCACATCACCGTCGACCCGCCCCAGCAGTTCGGCGTCGACATCTACCGCATCGGGCACTACGGAGGCGACGGCGCCAGCAAGATCACCACCAGTCCACGGCTCTCCGGCATCGTCCAGCCCGCCCCGCTCGCCGCCGACCGTACGGTCTCCTGTCACCACTGGTGGCTGTCGTGGCGGCTGCAGATCCCGTCGTACTGGAGCGTGGGCGCGTACGTGGCCGTGCTCACGACGGTCGACGGGTACCGCTCGCACATCCCGTTCACCGTCCGCGACTCCCGCCCCGCCGACCTGCTCCTGCTCCTCCCTGACATCACCTGGCAGGCGTACAACCTGTACCCGGAGGACGGCCGGACCGGTGCCAGCCTCTACCACGCCTGGGACGACGAGGGCCGGCTGCTCGGAGAGAGCGAGGCTGCCGTCACCGTCTCGTTCGACCGCCCGTACGCGGGCGCGGGTCTCCCCCTCCATGTCGGCCACGCCTACGATTTCATCCGCTGGGCGGAGCGGTACGGGTACGACCTCGCGTACGCCGACACCCGCGACCTGCACGCGGGCCGGATCGACCCCACCCGCTACCGGGGCCTGGTCTTCCCGGGACACGACGAGTACTGGTCGGCGTCGATGCGCCGCACCACCGAGCTGGCCCGCGAGCAGGGCACCTCGCTCGTCTTCCTCTCCGCCAACACCATGTACTGGCAGGTGGAGCTCGGCCCGTCCCCGTCCGGCGTGCCGGACCGGCTGCTGACCTGCCGCAAGCGGCAAGGTCCGGGGAGGCCGGTGCTGTGGCGGGAGGTCGACACGCCGGAGCAGCAGCTCATCGGCGTCCAGTACGCGGGCCGTGTCCCCGATCCACACCCCCTGGTGGTGCGGAACGCGGACCACTGGCTGTGGGAGGCGACCGGCGCGCACGAGGGCGACACGATAGACGGCCTGGTCGCGGGCGAGGCCGACCGCTACTTCCCGCGCACGGCCCTGCCCGAGCACACCGAGCGCGTGCTGCTCGCCCACTCCCCGTACCCGGACGGCGAGGGGACCCGCCGCCACCAGGAGACGTCGCTGTACCGGGCGCCGTCGGGCGCGCTCGTCTTCGCGTCCGGGACGTTCGCCTGGTCCCCGGCTCTGGACCGACCGGGCCACGTCGACCCCAGGATCCAGCGCGCGACGGCCAATCTGCTCGACCGCATCTGCAAACGAGACTGAATCCGTGACGAACGGGACTCGGCAGAAGCGCCCGCGGCCGCGAGTCGGCAGAAGTGCCGGGGACCGCGGCCGTCCCCGTGACCGCCCGGCGACCGCAGCCGCGACGGCCGCTCGACCGCTCCCGTGACGGCCCGACGACCGGTCCCGTGACGGCCCACGGCCGTCCGCGGTGGCCGCACGGGCGGTCCGCGGTGGTGCTGCGACGTTCCCGCGGCGGCCCCGTGGCCGGAACTCGTCCCCGCGTACGGGACAATCGACGGCACGAGCCACTCGTACAGAACCACGGGGAGGAACCGTGTCCGGATTCGTCGAAAAGCCCGAGCCAGTTCAGGTACCGGGCCTGGTGCATCTGCACACCGGCAAGGTGCGCGACTTGTACCAGAACGAGGCGGGTGACCTGGTCATGGTCGCCACCGACCGCATGTCCGCCTACGACTGGGTCCTGCCCACCCCGATCCCCGACAAGGGGCGGGTCCTCACCCAGCTCTCCCTGTGGTGGTTCGACCAGCTCGCGGACCTGATCCCCAACCACGTCCTGTCGACCGAACTGCCGGCCGGAGCGCCCGACGACTGGGCGGGCCGCACGCTGATCTGCCGGTCCCTGCGGATGATCCCGGTGGAGTGCGTGGCGCGCGGCTACCTGACCGGTTCGGGCCTGGCCGAGTACAACGAATCGCGCACCGTCTGCGGCCTCGCCCTCCCCGAGGGGCTGCGGGACGGCTCCGAACTGCCCGCGCCGATCTTCACGCCCGCTACGAAGGCGGAGGTCGGCGAGCACGACGAGAACGTGTCGTACGAGGAGGTGGCGCGGCGCGTCGGCGCGGAGACGGCCGCCGAACTGCGTCAGGCGACCCTCGCCGTGTACGGGCGGGCCCGAAACATCGCGCGCGACCGGGGGATCGTGCTCGCGGACACGAAGTTCGAGTTCGGTCACGCCAAGGAGGACGGTTCGCTGATCCTCGCGGACGAGGTGCTCACGCCGGACTCGTCCCGGTTCTGGCCCGCCGACCAGTGGGAGCCGGGCCGGGCGCAGCCGTCGTTCGACAAGCAGTTCGTACGGGACTGGCTGACGTCGTCGGCCTCCGGCTGGGACCGGACGAGCGAGCAGCCGCCGCCCGCGCTGCCCGAGGACGTGGTGGCGGCGACGCGGGCGAAGTACGTGGAGGCGTACGAGCGGCTGACCGGCACGAGCTGGGCGTGAACCGTCCGGGTACGCCGGGCACGGCAGGTACGCCGGGCACGGCAGAAGGCCCCGGTCACTGACCGGGGCCTTCTGAACTGGAGCGAACGACCGGTCTCGAACCGGCGACCTCAACCTTGGCAAGGTTGCGCTCTACCAACTGAGCTACGTTCGCAAGAGTCGCTCTCCGACCGTTCGGCCGAAGCGCGACGCCTACTATACCCAACCTCGCTCGCGTGCGAGACGCACTGCCGCGTGCCGGTTGTCGGCACCGAGCTTCGAGACGGCCGAGGAGAGGTAGTTCCGGACCGTCCCCTGGGAGAGCGCGGCCCGCTCGGCGATCTCCGCGACGGGCGCGCCGTCGGCCGCGAGCTCAAGCACCTCGGCCTCGCGCGCGGTGAGCGGCGAGTCCCCGGCGGAGATCGCGTCGGCGGCCAACTCCGGGTCCACGTAACGGTTTCCGATGTGTACGGTCCGGATGATCTCGGCGAGTCGTTGAGCGCTCACGGTCTTCGGGACGAAGCCGCGCACGCCCGCGGCGAGGGCCCGTTTGAGGTGGCCGGGTCGCCCATGCCCGGTCACGATCATGGTGCGGCAGCCGGGTACCTCGGTGCGCAGCGCTGTGGCGACACTCACACCGTCGGCGCCTGGCATCTGCAGATCGAGCACGGCCACGTCCGGGGTGTGGGCCCGCGCCATGGCGAGCGCCTCGGGGCCGGTGGCCGCCTCCGCGACGACGACCAGGTCGTCCTCGAGGGCGAGCAGCGCGGCGAGCGCACCCCGGATGAGGTGCTCGTCGTCAGCGAGCAACACGCGCAACACCATCGGCCTCCACCTCCTCAACTGTTCGCGCCGCGTCGCCCTTTTGCGCCGTGTCGCCCTTTTGCGCCGTGTCGCTCTTCCGTGCCGCGTCGGGCACTGTCGCGGTCACCCGGAAGCTGTCGCCGCCCCGGACACCAGCCTCCAGCGTGCCCTCCACCACGGCCAACCGCTCCCGCAGCCCCGCGAGGCCGGATCCGCGGCCCGGTGGCGGGGTGGTCGGTGCGGCGGCCTCGGCACCGTCGTTCTCCACGGTCAGGACGGCCGCCGCCCCGGCGCCGGGCCCCGCCCCTGCCTCGGTCCGCAGCGACACCTCGCAGCGCCGCGCGTCCCCGTGCCGCAGTACATTCGTCGTGGCTTCACGGACCACCCACCCGAGCGCCGACTGCACCTCCGCCGACAGCTCGTCGGCCGAATCCGCGCCGGTCACCGTGCAGTCGATCCCGGCCGCCGTCAACACGCCGTGCGCCCCGGCCAGTTCGGCGCCGAGGTCGGCCGCGCGGTACCCCCGTACGACGTCCCGTACCTCCTTTTGCGACTCCCGCGCGATGCGCTGCACCTCGGTCATCTGCGCCACCGCGTCCTCGCTCCTCCCGCGCCGGGCCAGCTGGACCGCGAGCTCGCTCTTGAGTGCGACCACGGACAGGTTGCGGCCCATCACGTCGTGCAGGTCACGCGCGAACCGCAGCCGCTCCTCCGCGACGGCGAGGCGCGCCTCCACGTCCCGCGCCCGCTCGGAGATCTCCCTGGCCCGCTCCGATTCCTCCCGCGCCCGCTCGGCGTCCCACATGACGGACAGGCTCCACGCGCCGCACCGCCACGTCACCAGCGTCAGCACGGAGCAGAGCGTCAACACGAAGGCCAGCGCCCCGAGTTGAACGAGGCCGGAGCCCGTCGCGGCGAACACCGCCAGCGTCGCCGTACCGGCCAGGAGACTGTGCCGTAGGAACCGTCGCGGCGGCACCATCAGCACGTACGCGCCCGCGAACGGCATCGGTGCGAACATCAACAGCGTGGCGACCGAGCCCTCCTTCACGGCGGTCGAGCCGCCCCCGGCGCTCCCGGTGGCCATGACCGTGACGACCAGGCCGACCGCCACCACGGCCAGCGCCCCGGCCGCCCGGTGCCACCCGCGCGGCACCGCCCCCCGCCCGAGGTGCTGGTCGAGCGCGGCGATCACGTGGACGTGGGCGACGGCGCACTGCGCGACGTTGACCGTGCCGAGCGCGGCGGCCAGGGCCACCTGGACCGTGCGGCCGTGGGAGAGGGCCGGGCCGACGGCCGTGGCCGACCAGGCGGCGCAGAAGAACCAGGTGATCGACCGGTATGTGATCCGGCTCTGCCACTCCACCCGTTCGATCTTGCTCCGCGCGCGCCAGCGCGCCCGTATCCCGCCGCTCCGTGCCCGCACAGCTCTCCCGCCTTCTCCCGTACGCCCCGCCGAGCTCACTCGCCCCGCTCACCGGCCCTGTTCACCGGGCCCGCTCACCGGCCCTGTTCACCGGTCCTGGCCGTCGGACCGGCACGCTCAGCGTCGCGGTTCCCAGCGGAACCGCCGCCGTACAGCAAACACGGCGACGACGAACCAGGCCACCGCCGTCATCACGTCCTTCACAGCGTCCCCGGCCGCCATGCCGCCGGTCCAGCCCTCCCGCACCAGCGTCAGCGTCGGCGTGAGCGGCAGCAACGCGCACAGGTTGGCCAGCTTGTCCGGCATGACCTCCAGCGGGACGACCGCGCCGGAGCCGAACATCGTCACGAGCAGCAACGGCATCGCCGCCACCTGCGCGCTCTCCACGCTGCGGCTGAACACCGTGGTCAGCGCGGCCAGTACGACACACAGCGGCAGGCCGAGCAGCACCCCGAGCACGACCAGGTGGGGCGCGGCGGGGGCGCCCGCGTGCAGGACGACCGCGCAGACCGCGGCGAGCCCGACGGCCTGGGCGAGCCCCATGCACACGGCGGGCAGCGCCGTCCCGGCGAGGATCTCGGCGTCCCGCAGCTCCCCGGTGCGCAGCCGTTTCAGGACGAGGTCCTCGCGTCGGGCCGCGTACACGCTCACCATCGTCGAATACACGGCGAACAGCAGGGAGAACCCGATCGCCGACGCCAGTACCGTCGCGCCGAGCGTGAGCCCGGTGCGCTTCAGGTCGACGTCGTGCATCGACGAGCGCGTGGCGAACGGCATCACCAGCGGCACGAACACCGCCGTGAACAGCACCCCCTTGCTCCGGCCGATGAGCGTCAGCTCGGCTCGGGCGAGGGCCTTGAGCCGCCCGCCGGTGGTCGTGGCCGCGTTCGTGGCCGCGTTGGTGGGCCCGTTGGTGGGCCCGCCCTTGGTCATCGTCGCCGCGCTCACGCGACCATCTCCTTCGCCTGCCCCTGCCCCTGACCCTGCGCCTGCCCCTGCCGCTGCCCCTGCCCTCGACCTTGCGCCCGCCCCTGGGGGCTCTGCCCCTTCGCGTCCTGCGCGATCTGCAGGAACGCCTCCTCGAGGGACGCGCCCCGTACGTCGAGGCGGCGCAGCTCGACGCCCTCGTCCCTGGCCCAGACGAGCAGCCCGGTCGCCGCCCGTTGGAGGGTGTCCGTACGCAGCCGGACGGTGGGCCCGTCCACCTCGTGCCCGCTCACCCCGAGCTCCGGCAGGGGCGGCAGGTCGCCGAGTACGTAACCGTCGGGCAGCTCGAAGGAGATCCGCGAGGGCTGCGTGGCGACGACGTCCGCGACCCGCCCCGACGCCGCGATCCGCCCCTCGTGCAGGATGGCGAGCCGGTCGGCGAGCTCCTCGGCCTCCTCCAGGTAGTGCGTGGTGAGCAGCACGGTCGTGCCGCCGTCGCGCAGGTGTCGCACCAACTCCCAGGTGGCGCGGCGCCCTTCGGCGTCGAGGCCGGTCGTCGGTTCGTCGAGGAAGAGGACCTCGGGGCGTCCGAGAAGGGCGAGTGCCAGGTCGAGCCGGCGCTTCTCGCCGCCGGACAGCTGCTTGACGCGTACGTCGCGGCGCCGCGCGAGCCCCACCATCTCCAGGGCCTCGTCCATCCCCCGCGACCCGCTGGTGCATCCGGCCCACATGCGTACCGTCTCGGCGGCGGTGAGCTCGGGCGGGAACCCGCCCTCCTGCAGCATCACGCCGATCCGCGGCCGCACCCGCCCCCGCTCGGTGTACGGGTCGTGCCCGAGGACTCGGACGCGTCCTGCGGCGGGGGCGGCGAGCCCTTCGAGGAGCTCGACGGTGGAGGTCTTGCCCGCGCCGTTGGTGCCGAGGAGGGCGAAGAGCTCGCCGCGGTCCACGGAGAAGGTGACGGACCGCACCGCCTCGAAGGAACCCCGTTTCTCGTCCCCGTACACGCGGCGCAGATCGGTGACGTCGATCACACGCTCGTTGTTGGTCATGCGTCCAGCGTTCCGGCCGTGCGGGCGCGGCGGCAGTGCACGGTGTCATCGGCGCGCATGACAAATGTCAGAAGGGGAGGGCGAAGGCGAAGAGGTCGCACGCAGAAGGCCCCGGTCCTGGACCGGGGCCTTCTGCCCTGTGGAGCGAACGACCGGTCTCGAACCGGCGACCTCAACCTTGGCAAGGTTGCGCTCTACCAACTGAGCTACGTTCGCATGTGCATCAGCCTACCGTACGCGATGCAGAGCGGGTGACAGGAATTGCACACTGCGCCTTCCCCCTGGAAGGGGGATGTTCTGCTACTGAACTACACCCGCATCGTCCGTGGGAACCGGCCCCTCGGCCTCGCCCCTCGGCGTGCTCCAGACTCTAGCGGACGGGCGGGGGTGTCACGCAAGTCGGCTGTGCCGAGGGGCTCCTGATGGCCGTCGGTGCCTCAGTTGGCCGCGGCGAACTCCTCGTACACCCGCTTGGGGATGCGGCCGCGCGGCGGGACCTCGAAACCGTGCGAGCGGGCCCAGGCCCGCACGGCCGCCGGGTCGGGGCTCAGGGTGGTGTGCTTGTACGGCTTGCCGGTGCGGACGGCGTGCTTGCGGCCGGCCTCCAGGTACGGGGCGAGGGCCTTGCGGAGCTTTTCGGCATTGGCCTCGTTGAGGTCGATCTCGTACGACCTGCCGTCCAGACCGAAGACGACCGTTTCCGCCGCTTCTGAGCCGTCGATGTCGTCAAAGAGGGTGACCACGACACGCTGCGCCACGAATATCGGTCCCTTCACCCGACACCCCCGCTTTGACGTGCGGCGATGTCGGCCACCTGTCAGTTGCCGGTAAGTGTCAATTCCTTTTTACCCTGCCGGGCATTGCGGTGGGAAGACCATTTGAAAATCTCCGCGTGTCCATCCGGGGAGATGAGCGAAGATATGGGCGAGCTTTTTTCATCGACTTTTCCCGGCGGTGCCGTGTCGTTGCCGTAATGTGACCCGGGTCTCGTAGATTCCTACGGTCTACACGAGTAGAAGTTTTGGGCGGGTAGGCTGAACGAACCAGCTCAGCACCACACACCGGGAGTGCCAGTGGCACGCGTCGTAGTCGACGTCATGCTCAAGCCGGAGATCCTCGACCCTCAGGGCCAGGCGGTGCAGCGTGCGCTGCCGCGCCTCGGTTTCGACGGCATCTCCGACGTACGTCAGGGAAAGCGTTTCGAGCTCGAAGTGGACGGGCCGGTCGATGACGCCGCGCTCGCCCGTATCCACGATCTCGCCGAAACCTTCCTCGCCAACACCGTGATCGAGAACTTCACCGTGAAGGTGGAAGAAAAGTGACCGCTCGTATTGGCGTCGTCACCTTTCCGGGGTCCCTCGACGACCGGGACACCCAGCGCGCGATCCGTCTGGCCGGTGCCGAGCCGGTCGCCCTGTGGCACAAGGACAAGGATCTGAAGCAGGTCGACGCGGTCGTCCTGCCCGGCGGCTTCTCCTACGGCGACTACCTGCGCGCGGGCGCCATCTCCCGCTTCTCGCCGGTGATGGAGACCCTCATCGACCAGGCGAAGGCGGGCCTGCCCGTCCTCGGCATCTGCAACGGCTTCCAGGTCCTCACCGAGGCTCACCTGCTGCCCGGCGCGATGCTCGGCAACGACCACCTGCACTTCATCTGCCGCGACCAGAAGCTGCGCGTCGAGAACGCGGAGACGGCCTGGACGTCCGACTACGTCGGCGGGCAGGAGATCCACATCCCGCTGAAGAACATGGACGGGCGGTACGTCGCCGACGAGCGCACCCTCGACATGCTGGAGGCCGAGGGGCGGGTCGCCTTCCGGTACCTGGACCGGAACCCGAACGGCTCGCTCCGCGACATCGCCGGCATCACCAACGCGGCGGGCAACGTCGTCGGCCTGATGCCCCACCCGGAGCACGCCGTGGAGCCGCTGATCGGCACCGGCCGCACCGACGGTCTCCCCTTCTTCACCTCGATCCTCAAGAAGCTGGTTGCCGCCTCATGAGCCTCGACACCGTAGAGAACGCCGCCAAGACCCCCGATGTCGAGCTGCCGTGGGCCGAACTCGGCCTGAAGAAGGACGAGTACGAGCGCGTGGTCGAGATCCTCGGCCGCCGCCCGACCGGCGCCGAGCTCGCCATGTACTCGGTCATGTGGTCCGAGCACTGCTCGTACAAGTCGTCCAAGGTGCACCTGCGCCAGTTCGGCGAGAAGGCCCCGCAGAGCGATGCCATGCTCGTCGGCATCGGTGAGAACGCCGGTGTCGTCGACGTCGGCCAGGGCTACGCCGTCACCTTCAAGGTGGAGTCCCACAACCACCCGTCCTACGTCGAGCCCTACCAGGGCGCGGCCACCGGCGTGGGCGGCATCGTCCGCGACATCATCGCCATGGGCGCCCGCCCGGTCGCCGTCGTCGATCCGCTGCGCTTCGGCGCCGCCGACCACCCCGACACCAAGCGCGTCCTGCCGGGTGTCGTCGCCGGTATCGGCGGCTACGGCAACTGCCTGGGCCTGCCCAACATCGGCGGCGAGGTCGTCTTCGACTCCTGCTACCAGGGGAACCCGCTGGTCAACGCCGGTGCCATCGGCGTCATGCGGCACGAGGACATCCACCTCGCCAAGGCATCGGGCACGGGCAACAAGGTCATCATGTACGGGGCCAGGACCGGCGGCGACGGCATCGGCGGCGCCTCCATCCTCGCCTCGGAGACCTTCGACGACGCGAAGCCGTCGAAGCGGCCCGCCGTCCAGGTCGGTGACCCGTTCCAGGAGAAGCTGCTCATCGAGTGCACCCTGGAGGCGTTCGCCGAGAAGCTCGTCGTCGGCATCCAGGACCTGGGCGCCGCCGGCATCTCCTGCGCCACCAGCGAGCTGGCGTCGAACGGCTCCGGCGGCATGCGGGTCGACCTCGACGACGTGCCGTTGCGCGACTCCACGCTCTCGCCCGAGGAGATCCTCATGAGCGAGTCGCAGGAACGCATGTGCGCCGTGGTCGAGCCTTCGAAGGTCGAGCGGTTCCTGGAGATCTGCGCCAAGTGGGACGTCATCGCCACCGTCATCGGCGAGGTGACGGACGGCGACCGTCTGGAGATCTTCTGGCACGGCGAGAAGATCGTCGACGTCGACCCGCGCACCGTCGCCCACGAGGGCCCGGTCTACGAGCGCCCGCTCGCCCGCCCCGACTGGCAGGACGCGCTCCAGGCCGACGACGCGGGCAAGCTGGCCCGGCCGGCGAACGCGGCCGAGCTCAAGGAGCAGGTCCTGGCGCTCGTCGGTTCGCCGAACCAGGCGTCCAAGAAGTGGATCACCCAGCAGTACGACCACTTCGTGCAGGGCAACACCGTCCTCGCCCAGCCCGAGGACAGCGGCATGATCCGCATCGACGACACCTCCGGCCTCGGCGTCGCCATCGCCACGGACGGCAACGGCCGCTATGCCAAGCTCGACCCGTACACGGGCGCGCAGCTGGCTCTCGCGGAGGCGTACCGGAACGTGGCGACGACGGGCGCAAAGCCGCTCGCCGTCTCCGACTGCCTGAACTTCGGCTCGCCCGAGGACCCGGCGGTGATGTGGCAGTTCGCGGAGGCCATCCGCGGCCTCGCCGACGGCTGCCAGCAGCTCGGCACGCCGGTGACCGGCGGAAACGTCTCGCTCTACAACCAGACGGGCGAGGCGGCCATCCACCCGACGCCGGTCGTCGCCGTGCTCGGCGTCATCGACGACGTGGCCCGCCGCACCCCGGTCGCCTTCCAGGAGGACGGCCAGCTGCTCTACCTCCTCGGCGACACCCGCGAGGAGTTCGGCGGTTCGGCCTGGTCGCAGGTGATCCACGACCACCTCGGCGGCCTGCCCCCGAAGGTGGACCTGGAGCGCGAGCGCCTCCTGGCCGAGATCCTGATCTCCGCGTCGCGCGACGGCATGATCGACGCCGCGCACGACCTGTCCGACGGCGGCCTGATCCAGGCCGTGGTCGAGTCGGCGCTGCTCGGCGGCAAGGGCGCACGCCTTGTCGTGCCCGACGGCCTGGACGCCTTCACGTTCCTCTTCTCCGAGTCGGCGGGCCGCGCGGTCGTGTCCGTGCCGCGCAGCGAGGAGCTCCGCTTCACCGACATGTGCGGTGCGCGCGGCCTGCCGGTCACGCGGATCGGCGTGGTCGACGGCGACGCGGTGGACGTGCAGGGCGAGTTCGCGCTCTCCCTGGACGAACTGCGCGAGGCGCACGAGGCGGTGCTGCCGGGGCTGTTCGGCTGACCGCCCCGGGCCGGGGGCCCGAGGCCAGGCCCCGAGGGGCCCGTTCCGGACAGTAGACGATTCAACTGTCTGGGGCGGGCCCCTCGTTGCTGCTCGTCCTGGTGCTCGTCTTGGTGCGCGTGCGGGTTCGCGCACGGCTTGCGACAGGGGCACGATGGGGTTATGGGGACGCCGTACGTGTGGGGGGCCACGAGGACGACGACGGCGGCGACGGTGATGGTGATGGTGAAAGGAAGATCGCCATGGACACCGCGACCACAGAAGCGATGCGGACCGCGTTGCGCGGCCCGGTCATCGGCTCGCAGGACCCCGGCTACGACGAGGCCCGCTCGATCTACAACTCCATGATCGACAAGCATCCCGCGGCGTTCGTGCGGTGCGCGGACGCCGCGGACGTGATCGACGCGCTCGGTTTCGTACGCGAGCGTGGCCTGGAGGTCGCCGTCATGGGCGGCGGCCACAGCGGCCCGGGCCTGTGCCTGCTCAATGACGGCGTGACGCTCGACCTGTCGCCGATGCGCTGGGTGCGGGTGGACCCGGAGGCGCGCACGGCCCAGGTGGGCGGCGGCTGCCGGCTCGCCGACCTCGACCACGCCACGCACGCCTTCGGCCTCGCCACCCCCGCGGGCATCATGTCCACCACGGGCGTGGGCGGCCTCACCCTCGGCGGCGGCCACGGTCACCTCACCCGTAAGTACGGCCTGACCGTGGACAACCTGCTGGCGGCCGATGTCGTACTGGCCGACGGCAGTTACGTCACCGCGAGCGAGTCGCGCAACGAGGACCTGTTCTGGGCGCTGCGCGGCGGTGGCGGCAACTTCGGCGTGGTCACCTCGTTCACGTTCCGCCTCCATCCCGTGCACACGGTCGGGGTGGCCATGACCTTGTGGCCGGTCGAGCACACCCCGGAGGTGCTGCGCTGGTACCGCGATTTCCTGCCCGCTGCGAGCGAGGACCTGAGCGGCTTCTTCGCGTTCATGATCGTCCCGCCGGTGCCGCCCTTCCCGGAGGAGATCCACGGTCGCAACACGTGCGCGGTCGTGTGGTGCTACACCGGCGACCTCGACCGCCTGGAGGAGGTCTTCGCCCCGGTCGGCGAGCCCGGTGTTCCGGCCTTCCACTTCGCGGCGCCGATGCCCTACCCGGCGTTGCAGACCCTGTTGGACCCGCTGATCCCCAAGGGCCTGCAGTGGTACTGGCGCGGCGACTTCTTCGACCGGATCACGGACGACGCGATCGACGTGCACGTCAAGTACGGCTCGAACGTCCCCTCCGACCTGTCGACCCTGCACCTCTACCCGGTCGACGGCGCCGCCCACCGCGTCGGCCGCGACGACACCGCCTTCGCCTACCGGGACGCCGTCTGGTCCGGCATCTTCGGCGGCATCGACCCGGACCCCGCCAACGCGGAGACCGTCAAGCAGTGGGCCGTCGACTACTGGGAGGAGGCGCATCCGTACTCGATGGGCGGCGCCTACGTGAACTTCCTCGGCCCCGACGAAGGACAGGACCGGGTCCGCACCACCTACCGCGACCACTACGACCGGCTCGCCCGCATCAAGGCCACGTACGACCCGGACAACGTGTTCCACGCGACGCAGAACGTCGTGCCGGCGCGGTGAGGGCGCGGGGCGGGGTGGGGGCCCGGTCTGGAGAGTGTCGCAGTTGTACGTAGAACTGCGACACTTTTCGGGGAGGGGTGGAGTTGTCCGAGCGTCCGGCGGTAGCGAGCGGCCTGGGCTGGCGGACTAACGGACGTAGTTCTGGAGGATCTCCGTGTCGAGCTCGATGCCCATCGGGTCGGGGACGGTCACCTTCTCGCCGAACTTCGAGGTGCGGGCGTCGCGGTAGCCGCCGACCTCCCGGTCCGGGTTGCTGTGCACGGTGACCGTGCGGGAGTCCCGGTCGATCAGGAGGTACGGGGGGATGCCGGACTGGCCGTACGCGGCCGCCTTCTCGCGGCGGTCCCGCCGGTCGGTGTCCGAGTCGTACGAGGTGACCTCGACGACCGTCAGCGCCCCGTCCGGGTCGGCCCACTCACCGTGTCCCGCGAAGTGGGCCTCGGGCGTGATCACCGCGTCCGGCCTCGCCCTGCCCTGCCGGTACGTCTCGACCTGGAGCCCTTGCCCCTGATACAGGTCCAGATCGGGCCGGGCCTGCATACAGCGCCGGGCCAACCAGGTCACGACGGTGCCGCGGTCTCCGTCTGCCCCCTTCTTGACCCCGATCCGTCCGTTGATGAACTCCAACGTGACGGTCTCGGGAGCGGCGGAGGCGATCGTTTCGAACTCCTCCACCGTCATCTGCGCCTTGTGCACGGTCATGACCGCCATGGTGCTCCTCCTTCCAGGTGGAGGCCGGTGTCGACTGGCCGAGGCCGTCAGGTGTGCTGCTTCTCGATTGATCACACGCACGGGTGGCCCTCGCCCCGAGGTGCGCAGTCCCGGCAGACGTACTCCGTCCAGCCGGGCCCTGTGCCGGCGTGCACGACGCGCAGGTCCACGGGCTCGGTGGTCGGCTGTTGGCAGTGGCCGCAGATACGGGTCCGGTGCAGGCACTCGCGGCACATGCGTCCCGTACGCTCGACGGTGCCGTAGCGCAGGAACGGTGCCCGCCCGACCCCGCAGATGTCGCACAGGGCGTCACTCGGTCCGGCCATGGCCCACACTCCCCTCACTGCCGCGCGACACGCACGGCCCGGATACGCCCC
This sequence comes from Streptomyces beihaiensis, assembly GCF_026274175.1. Taxonomy (GTDB): domain Bacteria; phylum Actinomycetota; class Actinomycetes; order Streptomycetales; family Streptomycetaceae; genus Streptomyces; species Streptomyces beihaiensis. The sequence goes on along the minus strand of NZ_JAPHNL010000273.1, from coordinate 25,773 downwards.
ACCCCGGCAACGGGCGCGGCGCTCGCGACTCGTGTGCCGGAGGGCACGGGGGCGGGGGAGCGGACGTGCGGCGGCGCCGGGGCGTCCGGCCCAGCAGACGCCGGAGCCGTGCGATCACGACTCGGACCCCGGCCCTGACTGCGACTCCGGACCGTGCGTGACCCGTTCCGTCTCCTCGGCGAGCGACTGCCGCTCGGTGTGGTCGGCGAGGCGGGTCCACAGGAAGGCGTGCTCGGCGTCCACGTCCGGGTAACCGGAGCCGACCTGGACCACGACGCCCTCGAAGGACTCGGGGCGTTACGTACGATTGGCGGGCATGCCCGCAGGAGGAACGGACACGGTGGCAGCGAAGACAGGGCCGACGATCCGGCGTATGCAACTCGGGCAGGAACTACGGCGACTGCGTGAGCAGGCGGAGAGGGAGGACGGCACGGGGCGCGGGTTGACGCGGGTGCAGGCGGTCAAGGGGACCAGCGTCTCCGACTCGCAACTGCACCGGGTAGAGAAGGGGGTTACCAGTCTCCCCAAGGTGGAGCAGCTCCGGCAGTTGCTCGACCGATACGGCGTCACCGATCCGGACGACGTGGACTTCCTCCTGGACGTGCACAAGAACTCGCTGAACCGGGGCTGGTGGTCGCCGTACCGCACCTTCATGCCCTCTGGGTTCAACCTCAGCGTGGGCCTTGAGGGCGACGCCAAGATTCTCCGTGTCTACCAGCCGGACGTCGTGTTCGGGTGGTTCCAGACCTCGGCGTACGCGCGGGCCATGTTCGAGAGCGCCAAGCCGGTCGATGAGCGCACCACCGAGTTCGTCGAGCGGAACGTTGAGATCCGGATGCGCCGCAAGGAGGCCATCACACGCAGTGTGCACCCGGTGGAGATTCACGCGATTCTCGACGAGGCCGTCCTGCGACGTGTGTACGGCGGGCCGGACGTGATGCGGGAGCAGTACGAACACCTGAGGGAACTGGCCACGCTGGATCATGTCACGGTGCAGATTCTGCCGATGAGCCAGCCGGTCTATCGGGCTGGCCAGAACTTCATCCTCATGGAGTTCGAGTCGCCGCTGCCAAGCATGGTGAGCGTCGACAGCTTCGCCTCGGTGAATGTCACCGACAAGGACGCGGAAATCTGGTCCTACCGGCGCCGGTTCGACGCCATGCGGGCCGAGGCCGCCGGGCCGAGGGAAACACGCGAGTACCTGAAACGAGCAGCACGAGAGTTGGAACGGTCATGAACATCCCCGAAGAAGCCTGGTTCAAGTCCTCCTACAGCGACCAGACGGGTGGCAGCTGCGTCGAGGTGGCCAATCTCTGGTTCAAGTTCTCCTACAGCAGCGACGCCGGCGGCAACTGCGTCGAGGTGGCCGACCTCGCCCGCACCCACGCCCACATCGCCGTCCGCGACTCCAAGCGCCCCGACGGCCCCGTCCTCGCCCTCCCGCCGGAGGCGTTCGCCGCGTTCGTCGGGCATGTGGGCCGCAGGCGCAGGCCGTAGCGGTCACCGTGCGCGGGAAGGAGGACCTGGTGTACTTGCGGAACGTCACCACGGACGACGTCGACGCCTACCTCCGGATGCGTTGCGATCCGGTGATGATGAAGGATCTCGGGGGACCGTTGCCCCGCGACGGCATCAAGGACAAGGTCCGCCGGGACGCCGAGGCGGCCTCCGCCGACGCCTCCTGGATCAAGATGATCGTCCCCGATCCCCGTATCCCTGAGGTCGTCGCCGGTTCGGTCGTCATCTGGTCGCACGACGAGGGCGGGGAGCAGGTGTCGGAGATCGGGTGGATGATCCTGCCCGAGTACCAGGGCCGCGGCCTCGGCAAGCTCGCGGCGCGCACGCTCCTCGAACAGGCCAGGGACGAGGACCGCTGGGGAGACGTCCACGCCTTCCCAGCGACGGGCAACGCCCCCTCGAACGGCATCTGCGGATCCCTCGGCTTCCGCCTCCTCGGCCGAGTCGACGTGGACTTCGCCGACCGTGTCATCCACAGCAACCACTGGGTGATCAGCCCCCGTTCCGACCTGCCGAAGTCATAGGCTCACCCCATGCCGCCCGCAACAAAGAAACGCACCCGTTCCTACGACGCCGACAAGGTCACGGCCGCCGTCGTGGCGCAGTTCGAGGCCGTGCGGAAGGCGGTCGCGGGGCTCACGCCCGAGCAGCTCGCGGCGCCGACGCGGCTCGGGGAGTGGACCGTTCGGGATCTCGCCGCGCACTTCACCATGGCCATGGACTTCGCGTGCCGCGCCGTGGCCGAACCCGCCCCGACCGTCGCCGACTTCGGGTTCCTCGACTACTTCGGGCTCTCCGCGAAGGGGGCCCCTGCCGTCGCGGAGGCCGTGCCCCGGCTCGCGGCGAGCGCGACGCTCGACGAGCTGTTCGCGCGGACGAGCGAGCGCATCGCCGAGAACCTGGTGCCGGGCATTCCGGGTGACCGGCCCGTCGCCACCCGGATCGGGGCCATGACGTACGCCGACCTGATGGTCACCCGCGCCATCGAGGTCGTCGTGCACAGCGACGACCTCGATGGCGCGCTGCCCGGCCTCGACCTTCCGTACGAGCGGCAGGCCCTGGCCGCCTGTACGCGCGTGTTCGCCGACGCGCTCGCCGCGAAGGCGCCGGGCGCGTCGACCGAGGTGCGGATTCCGCCGTTCGCGGTCGTCCAGTGCGTGGCGGGGCCCCGGCACACGCGCGGCACCCCGCCCAACGTCGTCGAGACGGACCCGCTGACCTGGGTGCGGCTCGCCACAGGGCGGACCCGGTGGGCGGAGGCCGTCCACGAGGCTCTGGTCAGCGCCAGCGGGGAACGGGCCGACCTGGAAGGGCTCTTGCCGATCATGGCGTGAGTGTGAGCGTGTGCGTGTGCGTGCGGCCGGTGGAACCGATCGGGTGCCTCCCCCGTCCCATGGGCATGTCCACGCAACGCAGCACACGCCCCCGCGTCGGCACCCGTGCCCGCGCTCTGCTCGCCGTCGCCCTGCCCCTGGCCGCGCTCCCCGCCCTCGCGGCGTGCGGCACCCAGCAGGCGCCCGGCTCCGGCAAGGCGGGCACGGTGTCCGCGTCGGTCGACGGCGTGCGGTGGACCGTGCGGAGCGTCACCGCCGACGGGCGGACCCTGACGTCGTCCGGCCGCGCCTACCTGGAGTTCTCCGGTGGCCGGGTGCGCGGCAACGACGGCTGCAACGACTTCGACGCCGCCGCGCCGATCAACGGGGACAGCGTCCACGTGGGCACGGCGAAGTCCACCGACAGGGCGTGCGTCGACAGCAAGCAGCGCACCTTCGAGAAGACCTTCGCGCACGCCCTCGGCGAGAAGAACAAGATCAGCGTGGGCGGCGCGGACCACGACCGCCTCACCCTCACCGGCCCGAGCGGCGGCGACACCATCGACCTCGTCAAGCAGCGCGACGCCAAGCTCATCGGCACCAAGTGGAGCGTCACGACCCTCTACTCCCACGGCGCCGCCCAGCCGTTCGCCGCGCCGTCGGCGCCCGTGGAGGAGCCCGGCGCCTCCCGTGCCACACCGGGACTCGTCTTCACCAAGGACAGCCAGGGCGCCGTCCACGTCGACGTGAGCCTCGGCTGCAAGAGCGGCCGCGCCACGGTCACCATCGCGAACGGTCACCTCACCATCGGCCGGATCACCTCGCCCGGCATGCACTGCATGGCGATCACCGGCGGCGAGGAGGCCGTCCTCCACGTCCTGGGGCAGAAGCTGAGCTACGACATCCAGGGCGACAGCCTCACTCTGACGGCCCCGGACGGGACGGGGCTCGGACTGACCGCCGCCAAGTGACCGTATGGCGCATTCATATGATCGGACGAAAAACGAACCCGACGTGATACCCGTCATGGTGCGAAACCACAAACCCCCGAAAACAGCGGGAAGCGGCGGTCCGGCCGCCTGACCGGCCTCGTAGCCCGTACGGGTGATCCCTGTTCTCCGGGTACAGTTCTTATGTGCGCGGTGACGGTCGACTCAATCACGACCTGCTCCCCGGAGAGAAAGGCCCCCAGGACGCTTGTGGCGTCTTCGGTGTCTGGGCTCCCGGCGAAGAGGTCGCAAAGCTCACGTACTTCGGGCTCTACGCCCTCCAGCATCGGGGCCAGGAATCCGCGGGAATCGCGGTCAGCAACGGCTCCCAGATCCTCGTCTTCAAGGACATGGGACTGGTCTCCCAGGTCTTCGACGAGACCTCTCTCGGCTCCCTCCAGGGCCACATCGCGGTCGGACACGCCCGCTACTCCACCACCGGTGCCTCGGTGTGGGAGAACGCCCAGCCGACGTTCCGTGCCACGGCGCACGGTTCGATCGCGCTCGGCCACAACGGCAACCTGGTCAACACGGCACACCTCGCCGAACTCGTGGCGGACCTGCCGAAGGACACCAACGGCCGCTCGACCCGGGTGGCCGCCACCAACGACACCGACCTGCTCACCGCGCTCCTCGCGGCCCAGGTCGACGCCGAGGGCAAGCCGCTGACCATCGAGGACGCCGCACACACGGTGCTGCCCCAGGTGCGTGGCGCCTTCTCGCTCGTCTTCATGGACGAGCACACCCTGTACGCCGCCCGCGACCCGCAGGGCATCCGCCCGCTGGTCCTGGGCCGCCTGGAGCGCGGCTGGGTCGTCGCCTCCGAGACCGCCGCGCTCGACATCTGCGGCGCCAGCTTCGTCCGCGAGATCGAGCCGGGCGAGTTCGTCGCCATCGACGAGAACGGCCTGCGAACGTCCCGATTCGCTGAAGCAAAGCCCAAGGGCTGCGTCTTCGAGTACGTGTACCTGGCCCGCCCTGACACGGACATCGCGGGCCGGAACGTGTACCTGTCCCGCGTCGAGATGGGCCGCCGCCTGGCGAAGGAGGCGCCCGTCGAGGCCGACCTCGTCATAGCGACCCCGGAGTCCGGCACCCCCGCCGCGATCGGCTACGCGGAGGCATCCGGCATCCCGTTCGGCAGCGGCCTGGTGAAGAACGCCTACGTCGGCCGCACCTTCATCCAGCCGTCCCAGACGATCCGTCAGCTCGGCATCCGCCTGAAGCTGAACCCGCTCAAGGAAGTCATCAAGGGCAAGCGCCTGGTCGTCGTCGACGACTCGATCGTGCGCGGCAACACCCAGCGCGCCCTGGTCCGCATGCTCCGCGAGGCGGGCGCCGCCGAGATCCACATCCGGATCTCCTCGCCGCCCATCAAGTGGCCCTGCTTCTTCGGCATCGACTTCGCCACCCGCGCGGAACTGATCGCCAACGGCATGTCGGTCGAGGAGATCGGCACGTCGCTCGGCGCCGACTCGCTCTCCTACATCTCCATCGACGGCATGATCGAGGCCACCACCATCGACAAGCCGAACCTGTGCCGTGCCTGCTTCGACGGCGAGTACCCGATGGAGCTTCCCGACCCCGAGCTGCTCGGCAAGCAGCTCCTGGAGACGGAACTGGCCGCGGGCCCCGCGTCCACGGCCGCGTCCGACGCGATCCGCCGCCCGTAAGCCCGTCATCCCGAATGGGCGTGGCGGCGGCCTCGTAACCACCTTCACCAACCCGAAAGATCCCAGGCAATGTCTGAGACTGGCGCCAGTTACGCGTCCGCAGGTGTCGACATCGAAGCGGGCGACCGCGCCGTCGAGCTGATGAAGGAGTGGGTGAAGAAGACCAAGCGCCCCGAGGTGCTCGGCGGCCTCGGCGGCTTCGCGGGCCTCTTCGACGCCTCCGCGCTCAAGAAGTACGAGCGGCCGCTGCTCGCCTCCGCCACCGACGGCGTCGGCACCAAGGTCGACATCGCCCGGCAGCTCGGCGCCTACGACACGATCGGCCACGACCTCGTCGCGATGGTCATGGACGACATCGTGGTGTGCGGCGCCGAGCCGCTGTTCATGACCGACTACATCTGCGTCGGCAAGGTCCACCCCGAGCGTGTCGCCGCGATCGTGAAGGGCATCGCCGAGGGCTGCGTCCTCGCGGGCTGCGCCCTGGTCGGCGGCGAGACGGCCGAGCACCCGGGCCTGCTCGGCCCGGACGACTTCGACGTCGCGGGCGCCGGTACGGGCGTCGTGGAGTACGACAACCTGCTGGGCCCGGATCGTATCCGTACGGGTGACGCGGTGATCGCCATGGCGTCGTCCGGCCTTCACTCGAACGGGTACTCGCTCGTCCGTCACGTCCTCCTGGACCGCGCGGGCATGTCCCTGGACCAGCACGTCGACGAGCTCGGCAGGACGCTGGGAGCCGAGCTCCTGGAGCCCACGAAGATCTACTCGCTCGACTGCCTCGCCCTGACCTCCACGGCCCCCGTGCACGCCTTCAGCCACATCACGGGCGGCGGCCTCGCCGCCAACCTCGCCCGTGTCGTCCCGGACGGCCTGCACGCCGCCGTGGACCGCTCCACGTGGACGCCGGGCGCCGTCTTCGACCTGGTCGGCCGGGCCGGGCAGGTGGAGCGCCTGGAGCTGGAGAAGACGCTCAACATGGGCGTCGGCATGATGGCGATCGTGCCGCAGGAGGCGGTCGACGTCGCACTCGCGACGCTCGCGGACCGGGGCGTGGACGCCTGGGTGGCCGGCGAGATCACCGACCGCGGCGACCACACGACCGGCGCCGAGCTGACGGGCGACTACGCGAAGTAACCGCCGAAGAGGCCAGAGAGCCGAGAGACCAACGAAAGCCGAGAGAACCACGAGAGCCACTGTCCGGGTGTCCGGGCAGCGGCTTTCTGCTTGTACGGACGGCTCGTACGGATGCGTACGGATGGCTCGTACGGATGCGTACGGATGGCTCGTACGGATGGTTTGCACGGATCGCTCGTACGGATCGCTCGTACGGATCGCGCAAGCCCCGGCTATGCGGACAGCACCTCACCCGGTCCGGCGTATCGCCACCCCGGACCGGGTGAGGTGCTGTATGCGGTTGCGGACGCCTTACGAGGTCAAGCGCCGCGGCGCTGCGACGAGGGACCGGACTCGTCCGAGTCCTCGTCGTCCTCGTCGTCACTGCTGTACAAATCCGCGTAACGGGCGTACAGGTCGTCCTCGTCGCCTTCTTGCGGCTCGCCGTTCGACGGCCGCTGCGGCGAATTCGAAGCGCCCAGCTCGTTGGCCAGACGCGACAGGTCAGTCCCACCGCTGTTGTACTTCAGCTGGCGGGCGACCTTCGTCTGCTTGGCCTTGGCCCGGCCGCGCCCCATGGCTCGACCCCCTCGGTGACGGGGCTCGACGGCCCCAGAGTCTTGACACGCGTTCATGATCTGGAACGGACTCCCTACAAGGAGACCGGTCCGTAGGGCTTCCACGGTACCTGAGCCCGCGCCCATACGGTACGTCGCCCACAGCACGTGCCGGGGCGCAGGACCGGCAAGAAGCCCTTTCCTCGCTGGTCAGGCGCGATTTTAACCTTTTCCTGACGCACGACACGGCGGGCGGAGTGACGCTTGTTACCTCGGGGTGCTACGGCCGGGGCCGCAGCACCCCCGGTCGGCGATTCTCAGCCCGCCGCGCGGGCCTCCGCCATGCGCTGTTCGGCGATCCGGTCGGCGGCCGCGGCCGGCGGGATGCCGTCCGCCTTTGCGCGGGCGAAGATCCCCAGGGTGGTGTCGAAGATCTTCGCCGCCTTGGCCTTGCACCGGTCGAAGTCGAAGCCGTGCAGCTCGTCGGCGACCTGGATGACGCCGCCCGCGTTCACCACGTAGTCGGGCGCGTACAGGATGCCGCGGTCGGCGATGTCCTTCTCGACGCCCGGGTGCGCGAGCTGGTTGTTGGCCGCGCCGCACACCACCTTCGCGGTCAGGACCCGCACCGAGTCGTCGTTCAGGGCGCCGCCGAGCGCGCACGGGGCGTAGATGTCCAGGCCGTCCGTGCGGATCAGCGCGTCCGTGTCGGCGGCCACCGCGACCTCGGGGTGGCGTTCGACGACCCGCCGCACCGACTCCTCGCGCACGTCGGTCACCACGACCTCGGCGCCGTCCGCGAGCAGATGCTCGACCAGGTGGTGGCCCACCTTCCCGACACCCGCGATGCCGACCTTGCGGTCGCGCAGCGACGGGTCGCCCCACAGGTGCTGGGCGCTGGCCCGCATGCCCTGGAAGACGCCGTAGGCGGTCAGCACGGACGAGTCGCCCGCCCCGCCGTTCTCCGGGGAGCGCCCGGTGGTCCAGCGGCACTCGCGCGCCACCACGTCCATGTCGGCGACGTACGTGCCGACGTCGCACGCGGTGACGTAGCGGCCGCCGAGGGAGGCCACGAAACGTCCGTAGGCGAGCAGCAGCTCCTCGCTCTTGACGCCGCCGTGCTCACGGTCGGCGGGGTCGCCGATGATGACGGCCTTGCCGCCGCCGTGGTCGAGGCCGGCCAGGGCGTTCTTGTACGACATGCCGCGGGCCAGGTTGAGCGCGTCGGCGACGGCCTCGGCCTCGGTGGCGTACGGGTAGAAGCGGGTGCCGCCGAGGGCCGGGCCCAGGGCGGTGGAGTGGATGGCGATGACGGCCTTGAGGCCGCTGGAGCGGTCCTGGCAGAGCACGACCTGCTCGTGGCCCCCCTGGTCCGAGTGGAACAGTGTGTGGAGGACGTCTGCTGTTTCGCCGGTCACATCGGTCACTGTGGTGACTCCCAAGTACGTAGCGGCGGTCGGGCGGGCCCCGTGCGGGTGGCGGGACTCCGCCCTGCTCGGTGTACTGCGAGCACGAGATTAGAGCGTCGGCGGGCCCGCCATGGCCGCAGTGCCGAGGATCACTCTCTCGCGTGGGTGTCCGCGGGCGCGCGTCAGTGCCCGTGGGTGTCCGTGGGTGTCCGTGGGCGTGCGTGGGTGCCCGCGGGGATCGTCTTGAGCCACGTGGCACGATTTGGAGTGTTTTCAGGACCGTGGGCGGGGGAGGGAGCAGCCGTGCCCAAGGTGTCGTCGGTGACCGTCCCGTACGCGGCGTATCTGCGCGTCTACGAGCCCCTGGCCGCGTTCCCGCGCCGCGAGCGCGACCACTGGGAGCGTTACGCGAAGCGGGAGCGGCTGCCGTCCTGCCAGGACGAGCTGCGCCGCTCCCTCGCCGACCTGGTGCCGGTGCCGCCGGTGGCCGTGCCGGTGCACGAGAGCGACGACGCGTTCGTCCTGGAGGCGGAGGGCGTGCTGTGCGTGTGCCCGTGGCGCACCCGGCTGCGGGGCTGGCAGGCGCTCGCCGAGCTGCCGGGCCGGCTGCCGCCGACGGTGCTCGACGCGGTGCTGCCGCCGGTGGTGCGCCGCCAGGCCGCCGACGACTACGAGCGCTGGCTGGAGCTCAACCCGGACGCGCGGCCCTGGATCAGGACGTCGACGTGGCAGGTGCCGCTGTCCTGGTTCGTGCTCGTCTCGGACGCGGAGCGGCGTTACGAGCACAAGGGCGCCGAGGAGGGCCCCCTGCTGCGGTACCGCACGCCGATGGTGCAGGCCAGGCGGCGGGTGGCGCGGGGTCTGAAGGCGCTGAGGGACGCGATCGACGAGGGGCCGCTGATCGACGGCCTGGTGGACGTGGGGCGCTGGCTGGAGGAGTTCCACCCGCGCTCCTACGTCGAGTTGGACTACGGCGGACTCGTGCACGTGCTGCCGCCGGGCTTCCTGGCCGAAGACCACTCGGCGGCGGACGTCGCCGAGGGCATCGCGGCGCTGCGGCGCGGTGACGGCGAGGGCGCGGGCGAGGCGTACGCGCGGCTCGTGGAACGCTGGCGGTCGGTGCGGGACCGCCAGTACGCGAACTGACCGGTACGCGAACTGACCGGTACGCGAACTGACCAGTACGCGAATCTCATCCAGTCCGCGTACCGACCACCCGGCCCCCGCGGACCGGCCGCCGGCCCGCGGACCGAAGGACCTACGTCCCGATCCGGGCGTTTGACTCAAGCACGGCTCAAGCGTGATAGAGCGCACTTACCCCGACCTTGCGCCCATCACCCCTCCTCGTGCCAAAATAGGACAAGGAGTCCGGGGAGGGCTCCTTCCGTCCAACTGAGGACGGAACACTCGGCATCGCACTGTCTTTGGGGGGTCCGGTGACTCCTGAGCGCTCTGTGACTGATCGTCACGGTCGCGTGACTGTCCGCTATGGCATGGTCCATCGGCTTCCGTCGCTGATGAACACCTGGGAGGGCAATTCCATCGGTTTGGCCGACGCGGCTGGACAGATGGTGTAGTTGTAGTGCCGAGGACAAGCCGTTCGTCCTATAACCGACTCGACTCGCGTCCGCCATTTCGGGCAACGCGGGTCAAGGTGCAGAATTTAGAGGAAAGAACCGAGAACGTCGGTTCTCCCGAGGAGGCCGCTCATGACCGCTCGCACCCCTGATGCCGAGCCGCTGCTGACCCCCGCCGAGGTCGCCACCATGTTCCGCGTCGACCCGAAGACGGTCACGCGCTGGGCGAAGGCCGGCAAGCTCACGTCGATCCGCACGCTCGGCGGGCATCGCCGTTACCGCGAGGCCGAGGTCCGCGCCCTGCTGGCGGGCATTCCGCAGCAGCGCAGCGAGGCCTGAGGCACCGCACAACGCAGTAAAACCGGGCACTTCGGGTCCCCCAACCCGCCCGTGCCCAGAGCACATGCTCCATACGACGCGGGTTCTGCCCCAACAGCCCCACGCCCACTGAAGCGTCATCTCCACTGCATCACGGGTGCGTCGTCGATCGCGCTGGACTCCGCCGGGTCCAGCGCGATCTTTTTTGTGCGCGCCGGACGGGGTTCCCGCGGGTAGCCGTGGGTGGTCCTGTTCGACTCTGAGCGGGGCCGGTCCGGCGCTGGTTCGGGGTCGGCCAAGAGGTCGGCCAAGGGCTAGGCGGTGGATGTGTCAGGGTGGTGCAATTGCACATATTAAATTGAGCCGTTGTAGGAAGGGTGTAAGAAACGGTGTTTCCAAAACTCTTCCGGTGACACCCGTCACATGTTCGAACTCTTGTTGCTGGCGGCGCGCTTGCGTTAATGGAGGCGGAGGCTGCGAACTCCCTCCAGAGTCCCACCTCTTGAGGGCCGCGTAGGTCGCCGTTGGTCACTCCTTGGAGGGACTTTGGGCCCCATTGCCCCTGCGGCCGTCCTGATGCCCGTCCAGGGCCTTCGAGGGGGGCTTCGGCCCCGGGGTCGGGGGTGCTGTCATCGCGAGTCTGAGCAGCTGGTGGCAGACCGGGCAGTGCCGGGTGAGGTGCCGATAGCCGGACGCGGCGGCGAGGTGGGCGCGCAACAGCGCGCGCGTCTCGTGCCGCCGTGCCGTCGCGTTCATGGGCTCCGCCTCCTGGTTCCGGGGTACCGAGCCCGAGTTCCCCAGTCAAGGCGTCTCACACACGCGAAGAGGCCCGCACCGAACGGTGCGAGCCTCAACTGCCTTCTTCTGATGCGGTCCTGACGGGATTTGAACCCGCGGCCTCCACCTTGACAGGGTGGCGAGCACTCCAAACTGCTCCACAGGACCAGGTTTCGCGGCGTCGGCGCCCGGCGCCGTGCTGCGAAACGAGACTCTACAGCAGCGCAGGCCCGCCGGTCGAATTCACCCTGGGTAACCCGACGGCTACGGCACCTGCGCGTCGATCGCCTTCACGATCCGCTTGTCCGAGACCGGATACGCCGTGCCGAGCGCGTGCGCGAAGTAGCTGACCCGCAGCTCCTCGATCATCCAGCGGATGTCCAGGACCTCCCGCGGCACCGGCCGCCCCTGCGGCATCTGTTCGAGCAGCCACGCGTACTCGTCCTGCATCTCGTGGACCTTCTCCATGCGGGTCGTGTCCCGCTGGACGTTGGTCGGCATCTGCTGAAGCCGCCGGTCGGCCGCGACGAGATAGCGCAGCAGGTCCGGCAGGCGGCGCACTCCCGTGGCCGTGACGAACCCCGGCTTCACCAGCGCGTCCAACTGCGCCCGCACGTCCTGGAGGTTGGGCAGCAGCGCCGGGCTCTTCGCCGACTTCAGGCGCCGCTCGCACGCCTGCCAGGCCGCGAGGACCTGCTGCACCTGGTCGACCGTCCGCACGGTCGTGTCGACGATCTCGGCGCGCACCTTGTCGTAGAGCTTCCGGTAGGACTCCTCGTCCCACACCGGCCCCCCGAACTCCGCGATCAGCCGGTCCGCCGCCGCCATCGCGCAGTCCTCGAACAGGGCCTGCACCGAACCGTGCGGGTTGGCCGACAGGGCGAGCTTCGCCGCGTTGCTCAGCTTGTCCGAGGCGAACTTGCCCGGGTTCACCGGGATGTTCCGCAGGATGAGCCGGCGCGTGCCCTTCCACATGGCCCGCGCCTGCTCGGCCTCGGTGTCGAAGAGGCGTACGGAGACGGTGCCCGCCGCCGGGCCGTCGTCGACCAGCGCCGGATACGCCTTGACGGGCTGCCCGGCCCGCCGCGTCTCGAAGACCCGGGAGAGCGTGCCGATCGTCCAGTCCGTCAGCCCCGTGCGTTCGACGGACGGGCCGCCCGCGCGCTCGGCCGTCGCCGCGGCGGCCTTGGAGATCGCCTGCCGCGCCTTCGGCCTGAGCTTCAGCTTCAGCGCCTCCAGGTCCTTGTCCTCGGCGAGCCGCCTGCGTCGCTCGTCGACGATCCGGAAGGTGATCTTCAGATGGTCGGGCACGCGGGACAGGTCGAAGTCGTCCGCCGACACCGGCACCCCGACCATCCGCTGCAACTCACGCGCGAGCGTGACCGTCAGCGGCTCCCGCAACGGCACCGCCCGCTCCATGAACGCCTTCGCGAAGTTCGGCGCGGGCACGTAGTTGCGCCGGATCGGCTTCGGCAGCGACCGGATCAGCTCGACGACGACCTCCTCGCGCAGCCCGGGGATCTGCCAGTCGAACCCTTCGTCCGACACCTGGTTGAGCACCTGCAGCGGAATGTGCACGGTCACACCGTCCGCGTCCGCCCCCGGCTCGAACTGGTAGGTCACCCGGAACTTCAGCTGCCCCTGCCGCCAGGAGTCCGGATAGTCCGCCTTGGTGACGGCCTCCGCGGACTCCCGGATGAGCATGGACCGCTCGAAGTCGAGCAGCTCCGGCTCCTCGCGCTGCTTCTGCTTCCACCACGAGTCGAAGTGGGCGCCGGACACGACATGCTCCGGGACCCGCTGGTCGTAGAAGTCGAAGAGCGTCTCGTCGTCGACGACGATGTCACGGCGCCGCGCCCGGTGCTCCAGCTCCTCCACCTCGGTCAGCAGCCTGCGGTTGTCGGCGAAGAACTTGTGGTGCGTACGCCAGTCGCCCTCGACCAGCGCGTTGCGGATGAACAGCTCGCGGGAGACCTCCGGGTCGATCCGCCCGTAGTTCACCTTCCGCTGCGCGACCAGCGGGACACCGTACAAGGTCACCTTCTCGTACGCCATCACCGCCGCCTGGTCCTTCTCCCAGTGCGGCTCGCTGTACGTGCGCTTGAGCAGGTGCTCGGCGAGCGGCTCGACCCACTCGGGCTCGATCTTCGCGTTGACCCGCGCCCAGAGCCGGGAGGTCTCCACGAGCTCGGCGGACATCACGAACCGCGGCGGCTTCCTGAACAGCGCGGAGCCCGGGAAGATCGCGAACTTGGCGTTGCGGGCGCCCACGTACTCACTGCGCCCGCCCCGCTCGCGCTGCTGCTTGGGATCCTTCTCCCTGGACTCCCTTGACTCCTTGGACTCCTTCACGTCCTTCATCCCGATGTGGGAGAGGAGGCCGGACAGGAGGGAGATGTGGATGTGGTCGTCGGGAGCGGGTGTGTCCGGGTCGTTGAGGTGAATTCCCATCTGCTTGGCCACGGTCCGCAGCTGGGTGTAGATGTCCTGCCACTCACGGATCCGCAGGAAGTTCAGGTACTCCCGCTTGCACATCCGCCGGAACGCCGACGAACCGAGCTCGCGCTGCTGCTCGCGCACGTACCGCCACAGATTCAGGAAGGCCAGGAAGTCACTGGTCTCGTCCTTGAACCGGGCGTGCAGCTGGTCCGCCTGTGCCTGCTTGTCCTGCGGCCGCTCGCGCGGGTCCTGGATGGACAGCGCCGCGGCGATCACCATGACCTCGCGCACGCACCCGTTCTTGTCGGCCTCCAGGACCATCCGGGCGAGCCGCGGGTCGACCGGCAGCTGCGCCAGCTTCCTGCCCTGCTGGGTGAGCCGCTTGCGTACGTCCTTCTGCTTCGGGTCGAGCGCCCCGAGCTCCTGGAGCAGCTGGACGCCGTCACGGATGTTGCGGTGGTCCGGCGGGTCGATGAACGGGAACTTCTCGATGTCACCGAGCCCGGCCGCGGTCATCTGCAGGATGACGGAGGCGAGGTTGGTGCGCAGGATCTCGGCATCGGTGAACTCCGGCCGGGCGAGGAAGTCGTCCTCGCTGTACAGCCGGACGCAGATGCCGTCCGAGGTACGCCCGCACCGCCCCTTGCGCTGGTTGGCGCTGGCCTGGCTGACGGGCTCGATGGGCAGCCGCTGCACCTTCGTGCGGTGCGAGTAGCGCGAGATACGGGCGGTGCCCGGGTCGATCACGTACTTGATGCCGGGCACGGTGAGCGAGGTCTCGGCGACGTTCGTCGCAAGAACGATCCGCCGCCCGCTGTGCCGCTGGAAGACACGGTGCTGCTCGGCGTGCGAAAGGCGCGCGTAGAGGGGAAGGACCTCGGTGTTCCGGTACTTCTTCTTCTCCAGCGCGTCCGCGGTGTCGCGGATCTCGCGCTCGCCGGAGAGGAACACGAGGATGTCGCCCGACCCCTCGCGCTGCAGCTCCTCCACGGCATCGGTGATCGCGGTGATCTGATCCCGGTCGGAGTCCTCACTGTCCTCTTCGAGCAGCGGCCGGTACCGCACCTCCACCGGATACGTACGCCCGCTGACCTCGACGATCGGCGCGTCGCCGAAGTGCCGCGAGAACCGCTCGGGGTCGATGGTGGCGGAGGTGATGACGACCTTGAGGTCGGGCCTGCGCGGCAGCAACTGCGCCAGATACCCGAGCAGGAAGTCGATGTTGAGGGACCGCTCGTGAGCCTCGTCGATGATGATCGTGTCGTACGCGCGCAGGTCGCGGTCGGTCTGGATCTCGGCCAGCAGGATGCCGTCCGTCATGAGCTTGACGAACGTGGCGTCCTGGTCGACCTGGTCGGTGAACCGCACCTTCCAGCCCACCGCCTCGCCCAGCGGCGTGCTCAGCTCCTCGGCGACCCGCTCGGCGACCGTACGGGCCGCGATGCGGCGCGGCTGGGTGTGCCCGATCATGCCGCGCACGCCGCGCCCGAGGTCGAGACAGATCTTCGGGATCTGGGTGGTCTTCCCGGACCCGGTCTCACCTGCGACGATCACGACCTGGTGGTCGCGGATCGCGTCGGCGATCTCGTCCTTCTTCTGGCTGACCGGAAGCTGCTCGGGATACGTGACGTCGAGCGCCGCCCGGCGCTCACGGCGCGCGTCCGTGCGCACGGCGGCCTTCTCGGCCTCCGCGTCGATCTCGGCGACGACGGCGGCGCGGGCCTCGGGCCCCCGGATCTTGCGGGCACCTTCGAGCCTGCGGCCGAGACGGTGCGCGTCGCGCAGGGACAGGTCGGACAGGCGCCGGGCCACGGCGGCGATCCGATCAGCGGAGGGAGCGGGCTGCGTAGACATACGGGGTCCAGGATCTCACCTCCGGGAAATCGGTGGCGAACGGTTTTGGCGCCGGGCCGACGGCGCCACGGGCGGCTCCGCCGAGCGTGGCCCCGTACGCGTACCTGCCGTCACGCCCGACGGGGTGTTCCGGCGCCGCGTGGGGCGTGCTGGAGCATCTCTTGCCTTCGCTTTCTCGGCTGCGTGCGAGTGCGTGCGAGTGCGTGCGAGTGCGTGCGACTGAGTGCGAACGGGCGCTTGGGCACGGCGAATTCATGAAAGATCCGTGGTGGTTCCCCGTGCGAAATCATGCGCCCCCGAACGGTCCTCGGGCCGCCGGGCCAGGAGGATGAAGCTGCAATGTGCAATGCGAGAACCAGCAAGGGGGACGAATGTGCATGGAACCGGACGAAGGTGACCGAGAACCGTCCGTCGAGATCTGCGACGACGGTCTGCGTTATTACGCGGACACGCTCCGGGGGAGCCCCGTTCCGAGCGACTGCCCGCAGTGCCTGTTCGACCTGGGGCTCACGCAGCGCGCTTCGGACGGAAGCCTCGCCCCCATCCCGCCGCGCCTCGCCGCCGGGGCGCAGATGGACCGGATGCGGCGCGAGATCGAGGAGCAGAGGGAATCGCTCGCGACGCTGTGTGAGTCCGTCGCCCGGGCGCAGGAGATCTACCTGGGCAGTTACGGCCGCAGGGACTCGCAGGTCCCCATCACTGCCCGGCGTGCCCGCCGCGGCAACGGGCGGGCGGGGAGCGCGGCATGACACACGCTCCCGGTCCCCGGCCCACGAACCGGGGCGGTCCGCCCGCCCCGCCGACCGGCTCCCGGTGGCTGCGCCGCTTCCACCGCGCCCCACAGGGCGCCCCGCCGCTGCTGGTGCTGCCGCACGCGGGCGGCAACGCCTCGTACTTCTTCCCGCTGTCGGCGGCCCTGGAGCCGTACGCCGACGTGCTGGTGGTCCAGTATCCCGGCCGCCAGGAGCGGTTCGGGGAGCCGTGCGTGGAGTCGCTGCACGACATGGCGGACCTGATCACGTCCGAACTCCTGAACGCGCCGGGCGCCCTGCTCGACCGCCCGCTCGCCGTCCTCGGACACAGCATGGGCGCCTCCCTCGCCTTCGAGGTGGCCTGCCGGCTGCGCGACGCGGGCCACCCGCCCGCCGCCCTGACCGTCTCGGGGCGGCGCGCGCCGTCGATCCCCGCGCCGGGCTCGGTGCACCTGGCCGACGACACGCGTCTCATTGCGGACATGAAGCTGCTCGGCGGCACCGACGAGCGGATGCTCGACCACCCGGAGCTGCTGGCCGCGATCCTGCCCGCCGTGCGCAGTGACTACGTGGCCACCGAGACCTACCGGTTTCGCGGCGCCGAGCCGCTGGACTGCCCGGTCACCGCGCTCATCGGCGACACCGACCCCCGGGTCGACGAGCCGCAGGCACGGGCCTGGCGCACCCACACCACCGGTGCCTTCCGCCTGCGCACGTACGCGGGCGGCCATTTCTTCCTCGTACCCCACCTGGAAGCCGTCGTGTCGGAGCTGCGCGCCGACCTGCCGGCCCCCACCTGATCCGAAAGGACACCCCCATGAAGTACCGCGTCATCGGAAGCTCCCCCGAGACCCGTCGCGAGGTCAGCGTGCTGAGCCTCGGCGCCATGACCTTCGGCTCCACCGTCGACGAGGCCACGTCCTTCGCGATCCTCGACCGGTTCGCCGAGGCCGGCGGCACCTTCATCGACACCTCCAACAACTACGCGTTCTGGGTGCACGGCACCCGGGGCGGCGAGAGCGAGGAGCTGGTCGGCCGCTGGCTCAAGTCCCGCGGCGTCGGCGACGAGTTCACCATCGCCACCAAGCTGGGTGCCCGCCCCAACCAGCCCACGCGGACGTTCAGCCTCGACGTCGAGGGCCTGTCGGCGAAGGTCATCCGCGAGGCGGCGGAGGAGAGCCGCGAGCGCCTCGGCATCGAGAAGATCCACCTGCTGTACGCGCACATCATGGACGAGCACACGCCCCTGGAGGACACCGTCCAGGGCTTCGCCGACGTCGTCGCGGGCGGCGTGGCCGGTCTGCTCGGTGCCAGCAACCACTGGTCCTGGCGGATCGAGCGGGCCCGCGCCCTGGCCGCGGCCGCGGGTGTGCCCGGCTACGAGGTGCTCCAGCACCACCACAGCTACCTGCGCCAGCGCACCGACATCCCGAGTCTGCGCTCGCCCGACGGCAACCAGGGCCTGACCAGCGGCGACCTGCTCAGCTACCTGCGGGCCAACCCGGAGCTGACCCAGGTCGCGTACTCACCGCTGATCTCGGGCGCGTACGTGCGCGACGACAAGCCGCTCGGTCCGGGCTTCGACCACGCGGGCACCCAGCCGCGGCTCAAGGCGGTCCGCGAGGTGGCGGCCGAGACCGGGGCCGGCGTCAACCAGGTCGTCCTGTCCTGGCTGATGGGCGGCGACATCCCGATTCTCCCGCTGGTCGGGGCTTCCTCGGTGGCTCAGCTGGAGGACAGCCTGGGCGCGGTCGACCTCGACCTCACCGAGGACCAGCGCGCGAAGCTCGACTCCGTCCACTGACGCGGGCGTGAAGCCGGGCCGGGCGCTGTCCGGCCCGGCCTATGAGGTCCTGCGGCGAGGGTAGGCGGTAGGCGGGCGGAGAGCGCGGGACGCCGGATGCCGGCGACGCGCCGGGTGTCCGGACCGGGCCCATCGGGGCCATGTCGCGGTTGCTCTTGTGCGGAAACCAGGGGCCTTGTTCGGACTGGAGGCTGTCGGTGAGTATCGGGCCCTCGTCCCGCGCCCGCGCGTCCTCGGCGAAGTACTCGATGTACTCCTCCACGTCCGAGCCGCCGTGCACCTTGGTGACGTTGCCGTGAGCCTGCACGCTGGGGAAGAGCTGGAGCTGCCGACGCCCGCTGCGACGGCGCCAGGCGCGGGTCCGGCGGCGCGCCGGGCCCGTTGTAGGGCACGTACCGCACCGGCACCCGGGGTGCCGACGTCATCGAGCCCTGGTCGGCCCGGCGCCCCGAACTGAAGGTGCTCGACGTGGGCTGCGGTCATGGGCTCACCGGCTGCATCCTCGCCGAGCGGCACCCGGCGGCCCGGGTCGACGCGCAGGACTGGTCCAGCGTCCTCGCCGTCGCCGAGGCCAACGCCGAACGGCTCGGGGTGCGCGACCGGGTGCGGCTGCTGCCCTGCGACGCCTTCGACGTGCCGCTCGACGGTCCGTACGACCTGATCGTGGTCGGCAACCTGCTCTTCCACTTCGCCCCGGACCGCGCCGCCGAACTGGTGCGCCGCCTCGCCGGGGCGCTCAAGCCGGACGGGCGCCCGGTCACGGTCGGTTTCACCACCGGCGACCAGTCGCCCGCGCAGGAGCCGCACGCCCACCTGCTCGGCCTGCTGTTGCTGTCCTGGACGGCGGGCGGCGAGCTGCACTCGACCGAGGCGTACGGCGCGATGCCGGCCGCCGCCGGGCTGACCGGGACCGAGCTGACCGCCCGTCCCGGCCTTCCGCTGCGTGTGCAGGTCGCGGGCCGGTCCGGCCCCTCGTGAGCAGGCTGTTCGAGTTCGGATCCACCGACCCCGAGGTGGGCGTGCAGCATAGTCACGAGGACGGGGCACCGCCCGGCCGCCGGGCCGGGCCGACCCAGACGGGAACAGGAGTACGTCGCAGATGGAGACAGACAAGCGGCAGACATCGGTTGCGCCGACCACGGCAGCCGCACGAACGGGGCGGCGGGTGCCGGTCGCGACGGCCGCCGTGCTCCTGGTCACGGGCGCGACGACCGCCGCGCAGTTCGCCTTTCCCGGAGTGCTCGACGCGCTGCGCCGGGATCCGGACGCGCTCGCCGGCGGCGAGTGGTGGCGGGCGCTCTCGCCGCTGCTCGTGCAGTCGCCGCCGTGGCAGGCGGCCGTCACGGTCCCGGCGATCGCCGCGCTCGGCGTTCCGGTCGAGCGGATCTTCGGTTCGCGCGCGATGCTCGCGCTGTACCTCGTGCCGGGGGCGGTCGGTGAGGCGCTCGGCTACCTGTGGCAGCCGCACGGCGCCGGGAACTCGGTGGCCGACCTCGGTCTCGCCGGGGCCCTGGTCGCCTGGCTGTTCCTCGCGGCGGGCGAGCGCGGCTGGCCCGCCCCGCTGCTCAACCGGGTCCGGATCTGGGGCGGCGCGGTGCTCGCGGGCGCCGTCGTCGACACCGTCTTCCGTGACGTGCACGGTCTGCCGACCTTCGTCGGCGCGGGCATCGGCGCGGCGCTCCTCAGACGCCGCCGACGCCGCGTCTGACAGCTTCCCCCGTCAGCCCTACGGCCCGTGGTCACCGCCACGGGCCGTAGGGCTGTGCGGTACCGGCCCGTTCTCCCGGCCCCGGTGTCCCCCCTCGTCCAGGACAAACAGGCCGGCGCGCGTGGCCTGCGGTCCGGGTGGTGCTCGATCCGGCCGTGTCCGGGGGGGCCAGTCGTGGGGACCGCGCGGCTTCGGCCTGCGCGGCAGGCCCCGATGCGAAACGGTGTGGAACCACCTCGCCGACGCCTCCGTCGCGGCGCGGCTCGGTGGGCTGGAGTACGCGAAAGAGCCCCGGCGGCAGACCGTCCGGGGCTCTTCCTTGTGGTGGCTGGGGCCGGGATCGAACCGGCGACCTATCGCTTTTCAGGCGATCGCTCGTACCAACTGAGCTACCCAGCCACGCAGTCCACCGAAGTGGACTGCAAGCGGTCCTGACGGGATTTGAACCCGCGGCCTCCACCTTGACAGGGTGGCGAGCACTCCAAACTGCTCCACAGGACCAAGCTTTTCAACGCGTGCCCCCAACGGGATTCGAACCCGTGCTACCGCCTTGAAAGGGCGGCGTCCTAGGCCGCTAGACGATGAGGGCTATCGGCCCGCCTGGGCGCTTCTCAGCGCGTCGGGGACGTGAGAAGCATATGGGATGCGGGGAGGTATCGCCAAAACGGTTTAGTGGCGGCTCGTGGGCGGGGGCGAGGAAGACGGCTGGGAAGGCGAATGGGAAGGGAGTGGGGGCAGGCTTGGGGACGGGGTCGCGCCGGGCTGGTTCTCCTTGGGGAGATGGCGGCTGACCTCGGCCGTGGTCAGTCCGAGGCCGCCCAGGTGGATCTCGTCCCAGGCCTGGAGCCGCTTGGTCGAACGGTCCAGGTAGAGGACCGACGCCTCGACGGGGTCGGGGTTCTTGTCGTCGACCGCGCGCAGGCCGCTGCCGCCCGTCGAGCCCTCGATCCGCAGGCGGGTCCCCCGGGGGAGCACCTCCATCCGCTCGTGGTGGATGTGGCCCGCCAGGACCAGTGGCACCGTGCCGTCCGTCTCACGGGCCGCGACCGGGTTGTGGGTGAGGGCGATGTCGACCGGGGTGCCCGCGGCGCGCTGGGCGGTGACGGCCGAGGCCAGCCGGGTGCCCGCCAGGCGTTCGGCCGGGTCGCCCTCCGCCTTGACCGAGCGGTCCGGGGTGAACTGGGGGTCGCCGATCCCCGCGAAGCGCAGGCCCGCGACGGTGGCGGCGGCGCCGTTGTCGAGGACGTGGACGTTCGGGAAGCGTTTGCCGGAGGCCGTACGTGAGGTGAGGTACTTCTGCGTGGCGTTCTTCGAGTCGTGGTTGCCGCGGACCCATACGTAGGGTGCGCCCAGGTCCTTGATCGGGTCGAGGAAGCGGTTCTCGGCGGCCGAGCCGTGGTCCATCGTGTCGCCGGTGTCGACGACGACGGAGATCTTGTACTGCGCGACGAGCGATTCGATGATCTTCCATGCCGCCGGGTTGAGGTGGATGTCGGAGACGTGCAGGACGCGGATGGTGGACGGGTCCGGGCGGTACGCGGGGAGCGTGGAGGTCACGTCGTAGAGCTTGGTGACGTTGGTGACCAGGCGAGCCAGTTCCTGCTGGTAGACGTCGAACTCGGTGACGAT
Source organism: Streptomyces beihaiensis (assembly GCF_026274175.1). Taxonomy (GTDB): domain Bacteria; phylum Actinomycetota; class Actinomycetes; order Streptomycetales; family Streptomycetaceae; genus Streptomyces; species Streptomyces beihaiensis. The sequence goes on along the minus strand of NZ_JAPHNL010000273.1, from coordinate 4,343 downwards.
GGAGCGCGCGCTGCCGACGACCGCGGGAGCCGAGGTGAGCAGTCCCGAGTACTTCGGTTCCAGGACGGACTTCGGGTTCCAGGTCGCGTACGCGGTGGCGCCCGAGGCGATGAGCAGGGTGAGGGCGAGTCCGCCCGCGGCGAGGGCGCGGCGGGGACGCCGGTAGACGACCAGGCCGAGGGCGGTGGCGCCGGAGACGACGGCCACGCAGGAGCGGACGGCCAGGTCGAGGGTGCCGTGCTCGACGTCGTGGGTGATCTCGGTCTGCAGGCCGGAGATGCGTTCGGGGTGGGCGACCAGTTCCTGGGAGCGGACCGGGTCGAGGCGGTCCACGTCGACGTCGAGGCGGAGCGGGCCGGTGTGGGAGTCGAGTGCGAGGGCGCCGAGCGGCGACACGTTGATCTTCGTGCCGCCGGTGAGGGAGGGGCGCAGCGTCATCCGGGTGTCCATCGGTCCGACGGGCGCGCGCACGCTGCCGACGACCAGCAGCCCGAGCCAGGCGCCGAGCAGGACGACGGCGACGAGGGCGAGGGCGCGGGCCCAGGGGTGGGAGCGGGACGTGCGCGCGAGTTCCAGGGCGGGGCCGGGGCCCGGCGGCCGTCGGCGGCCGGGCAGGAAGGCGGGCGGGGCGATGCGTATGCCCCGTAGGCGGTGGGCGACTCGGCGTATGGCGGCGGGTGGGCGGGCCATTGGGCGCGTATGCCCGTCAATGGTGGTGGATATGCGGCGAGGAGGGGAGAGAGGCAGGGGCGTGACGTGATGGTGCGGCCTTCGCTCCGGTCTCGCCCCAGCTCGGCTTTCGCCCCGGTCTTGGTCTTGGGCGTGGTCTCGGTCTTGGTCTTGGGCCTGGTCTCGGTCTTGGGCGTGGTCTCGGCCTCGGGGCCGCTCTCGGTCTTGGCCTTGGTCTCGGCCTCAGCCCCAGCCCAGTTCGTGGAGGCGGGCGTCCTCGATGCCGAAGTGGTGGGCCACCTCGTGGACGACCGTGACGGCCACCTCGTGGACGACGTCGTCCGGGCTCTGGCAGTGGCGGAGCGTGGGGCCCATGTAGACGGTGATGCGGTCGGGCAGGACACCGGCGTACCACTCGCCGCGCTCGGTGAGGGGCGTGCCTTCGTAGAGGCCGAGGAGTTCGGGGCCCTGGGCCGGCGGCTCGTCCTCCACGAAGACGGCCACGTTGTCCATGACCCGGGTCAGTTCGGGCGGGATCCGGTCGAGGGCGTCGCTCACCAGCTCTTCGAAGGTCTCGCGCGTCATCTCCAGCACACCGCCATTGTCGGGGGAGCGCGCCGTGCGTGTCCTCCCGTGGTGCGCGGGAGTTGGAGACGGTGACCCTGTCACGTGCCCGGAGGTGCTCGCCCGTGCGCCAGTTGTCCGTACCGCTTCGTGCCCTTCGCTTGGGCGGCCGACTGGGCGGCGTGGCCGTGACCACGGTCGCCGTCGCAGCGGCCGCCGGTTGTATGAGCGTGGCCGACGACGGCAAGCCGCCCGCCCCCGGCCACTCCGTGTCCGAGCACGGCCGGGGTGCGGCGCCGGAGGGGGCGGCCGTGGTGCCGGACGGCGGGGGCCGTGGAGCGGGGGCGCGTGGTCACGAGTCGGCGAGCCCGGGGGACTCGCCGTCGGCGTCGGAGTCGGCGACGCCGTCGGCATCGCCCTCGCCGACCGGGGCGAAGGCGGCCGGGCCGTCACCGTCGGCCTCGCGCGCCCGGCAGTCGCCGACCCCGGACGACCCGACGCCGAGCAGTACGGCGCCGTCCACGCCGCCGCAGAGCGCGCCCGCGACGCCGCCTCCCGCCACGCCGTCGCCCACGCCGTCGCCCACGGTCGCCGAGCCGTCGTCGTCCGCGCACGAGCAGAAGCTCGCCCCGCAGTCGGCGGCGCAGCCGGAACCGGAGCCGCAGGCCGGGGCGCCGGCGGGGTGAGCGTGGCGGGGGGCGCAGGGGTTGTGCGGGTGGGGGGCGGGGTGTGGGGGCTCAGGGGTCCGGCCAGGGCATCGGGCCGGCCAGGGCATCGGGCTGTTCAGGGTCCTCCGCCCCGGGCTTACCCGGAGTGTGTTTCCCGGGCTTCCGCGGGCTCTGTCCGGTCGGAGTCTTCGGGCACTCTCCGCCCCTCCGGGGTGGCCGTGCCGGGCCCCGTGCCGGGCCCCGTTCGGGGTCGGTTTGCCTTGAGGGGCGATGGGTGCGTATGGTGGTAGATCGTTTGATCCCATTTGCCCGGCACCGCTGAAGAGGGTGCCGTGTGGCGCGTACTCTCCCTTGCCGTGGCTGGACCGCATTGAGGCGGTCGATTTGCGAGTTTGCGAATACACGGAGTTGACGGGCGCGTGCCGAGACTCCGGAAGGTTTCGCATTTCGCATGTCCATTTTCCCTGCTGACCAGGCCATCTCCGATGTCGACCAGGCTGCCTCCGAGCAGACCGAGGCGACCGAGGTGACCGAAACGGCCGTGACGGCCGACGTCGCCGACATGGCTGAAACGGCCGACATGGCTGAAACGGCCGAGCCCACCATCACCTTCGCCGACCTCGGCCTGCCCGACCCCGTCGTGCGCAAGCTCGCGCAGAACGGTGTGACGACCCCGTTCCCGATCCAGGCCGCGACCATCCCGGACGCCCTGGCCGGCAAGGACATCCTGGGCCGCGGCCGTACCGGCTCCGGCAAGACGCTCTCGTTCGGCCTGCCGACGATGGCCCGCCTGGCCGGTGGCCGCACCGCCAAGCACCGCCCGCGCGCCGTCATCCTCACCCCGACCCGTGAGCTGGCGATGCAGGTCGCGGACGCGCTCCAGCCGTACGGCGACCAGGTCGGCCTGAAGATGAAGGTCGTCTGCGGCGGTACGTCGATGGGCAACCAGATCTACGCCCTGGAGCGCGGCGTCGACATCCTCGTCGCCACGCCGGGCCGTCTGCGCGACATCATCAACCGCGGCGCCTGCTCCCTGGAGGACGTCGAGGTCGCGGTCCTCGACGAGGCCGACCAGATGTCCGACCTGGGCTTCCTGCCCGAGGTGACGGAACTGCTCGACCAGGTCCCGGCGGGCGGCCAGCGGATGCTGTTCTCCGCCACGATGGAGAACGAGATCAAGACGCTCGTCGACCGCTACCTCAACGACCCGGTCTCGCACGAGGTCGACGCCGCCCAGGGCGCGGTGACGACCATGTCGCACCACATCCTCGTCGTGAAGCCGAAGGACAAGGCGCCGGTCACCGCGGCCATCGCGTCCCGCAAGGGCCGCACCATCATCTTCGTCCGTACGCAGCTGGGCGCCGACCGCGTCGCCGAGCAGCTGCGCGACGCCGGTGCGAAGGCCGACGCGCTGCACGGCGGCATGACGCAGGGCGCGCGCACCCGCACCCTCGCCGACTTCAAGGACGGTTACGTCAACGTCCTCGTCGCCACCGACGTCGCCGCGCGCGGCATCCACGTCGACGGCATCGACCTGGTCCTGAACGTGGACCCGGCGGGCGACCACAAGGACTACCTGCACCGTGCGGGCCGCACGGCGCGCGCGGGCCGCACCGGCACCGTCGTCTCCCTCTCCCTGCCGCACCAGCGCCGTCAGATCTTCCGCCTGATGGAGGACGCGGGCGTCGACGCCACGCGCCACGTCATCCAGGGCGGTGCGGCGTTCGACCCGGAGGTCGCCGAGATCACCGGAGCCCGGTCCATGACCGAGGTGCAGGCCGAGTCGGCCGGCAACGCGGCGCAGCAGGCCGAGCGTGAAGTCACCCAGCTGACCAAGCAGTTGGAGCGGGCCACGCGCCGCGCCGCCGAGCTGCGCGAAGAGGCCGACCGCCTGGTCGCCCGTGCCGCGCGTGAGCGGGGCGAGGACGAGGAGGGCGTGGCCGCCGCGGTCACCGCCGCCGCGGAGGCCGCCGCCGAGCAGGCCGCCGTCGAGGCGGCGCCGCGGAGCCAGGAGCGGGCCGAGAGCACGGACCGCCCGTCGGCGGGTGAGCCGCGCCAGCGCCGGGACGACCGGGGCAACTACGAGCGCCGTGACCGCCGCGAGGGCGGCTTCAACCGGGACCGGGACCGCGACCGGGACCGTGACCGTGGTGGTTTCCGCCGTGACAACGACCGTGGTGGTTTCCGTCGGGACGGCGACCGTGGTGGCCGCTCCTTCGAGCGCCGCGACGACCGCCGCGACAACGACCGTGGCGGCTTCAACCGCGACCGCGACCGCGACCGCGGGTTCGACCGCCGGGACAACGACCGTGGTGGCCGCTCCTTCGACCGCCGCGAGGGCGGCTTCAACCGGGACCGGGACCGCGACCGTGACCGTGGTGGTTTCCGCCGTGACAACGACCGTGGTGGTTTCCGTCGGGACGGCGACCGTGGTGGCCGCTC
>NZ_JAPHNL010000272.1 GCF_026274175.1 Streptomyces beihaiensis | reverse complement strand
CCCGGCGCAGGCGTGCGCGGCCTCGATCCGCCGCCACGACGCGGGCCGTTCCACCGCGAACGCGCTGCGCAGCGCGGGCGCCTCGGGCCGCGAGGGCTGATAGAGCCATGTGTCGAACAGCGAGGCCAACGGCTTGCCCGACACCTTCTCCGCGTACGCCACGAAGTCCGAGATCTTCGCGTTGCCGTACCGGCGCACGCGCGGCCAGCCCTTCAGAATCGCGAAGAAGTCCTTGTCGCCCACCGCGTTGCGCAACGCCTGGATGGCCATCGCCCCCCGGTCGTACACGGCGGCGTCGAACTGCTTGTCCGGGCCGGGGTCGCCCGGCTTCACCGTCCAGAACGGGTCGCTCGCCGGGTGCCGCGCGTACGCGTAGTCGGCGAGCTGCTGCGCGGTACCGTCGCCCTCCTTCTCCGACCACAGCCACTGCGCGTAGGTGGCGAAGCCCTCGTTGAGCCAGATGTCCTTCCAGCCGGCGACGGAGACGGAGTCGCCGTACCACTGGTGGGCCAGCTCGTGCACGATCACCGACACGTTGGCGCCGTTCCTGAACTGGGCCGGGCTGTAGAACGGGCGGGTCTGCGTCTCGAGCGCGAAGTGGCTCGGCACGTTCGGCACGTATCCGCCGACCGCGTCGTAGGGGTAGGGCCCGAACACCGACTCCAGCCACTCGGTGACCTCGCCGGTGCGTTCCACGCTCGCCTTCGCGGCGCCGTAGTCGTCGCCCAGATCCTTGCTGTAGGCGTTGACGACCGGCAGCCCGTCGGCCGTCCTCCCGGTCGTGATGTCGAACTTGCCGACCGCGAGCGTCGCCAGATACGTCGCCTGCGGCTTGTGCGAGCGCCAGTCGAAGCGGGTCCAGCCCAGCCTCGACGTCTTCGACTGCAGCGTCCCGTTGGAGATCGCCTGGGTGCCGTCGGGCACGGCCACCGACACGTCGTACGTCGCCTTGTCGCGGGGGTGGTCGTTGGACGGGAACCACCAGGCCGCAGCCTCCGGCTCGTTGGCGGCCACACCGCCGTCCGGGGTGCGCTGCCAGGACGTGAAACCCCACAGCTGCACCTTCGACGGCTTGCCGGAGTACTTGACGACCACCGTGAAGGGCGAGCCCTTCGGCAGCCCCGACGGCGGCGTGATCTGCAGCTCCTGCACGCCCGACGTGGCGAAGCGCGCCTTCTCGCCGTTGACCCGCACCTCGCTCGCGGTCAGTCCGAAGTCGAGGTCGAAGCGGGACAGGTCCTGCGTGGCGGAGGCGAGGATCGTCGCCGTGCCCCGCAGCAGATCCGTCTTCGGCTGGTAGGTGAGGTGCAGATCGTAGTGGGAGACGTCGTAGCCGCCGTTCCCGTACGTCGGGTAGTAGGGGTCGCCGATGCCCGGCGCTCCCGGCTCGAAGTCGGCGGCCGATGCCGGGATCGCCAGCACGAGGGAGGCCGCGAGTGCGCCGGGAACGATGAGTCTGCGGTACACGGATGCTCCAAGTCGTCGGGTCCGGACGGGGGTTGACGCCGTCCGCGAGCCCATTCAGCACCGGGCGCCCCGGTCGTGTCCACGGCCCCCGCCGCCACACGATCGCCATTCGGCCGACATGCGCCACCTCCGCCCGGCGTCTCGGCCCGCACGGTTGCGCGGCCTCACCACGCCCGCCGGCCCGCCCACGGGGAACAGGGGCTCCGCCACCCGGCCCGGACACGTGGCCGCCCGAGTCCGACCTGGTCGGGCCGCATAGGATCCCCCTTGATGACTGCCACCCTCGTAGCCAAGAACCTCGCCGCGGGACACGGTGACCGCTCCCTGTTCGGCGGGCTCGACCTCGTCGTCGCGCCCGGCGACGTGATCGGGCTCGTCGGCGCCAACGGTGCGGGCAAATCCACCCTGCTGCGCCTCCTCGCGGGCCTGAGCGCCCCGGAGGACGGCGAGCTGCGGCTGTCCCCGCCGACCGCGGCCGTCGGCCACCTTCCGCAGGAGCCGGAGCGCAGGCCCGGCGAGACGGTCCGCGCGTTCCTGGCCCGCCGCACCGGCGTCGCCGACGCCCAGCGCGCGATGGACGCCGCCACCCAGGCCCTGGTCGACGGCGCGCCAGGCGCCGACGACGCGTACGCGACGAGCCTGGAACGCTGGCTGCATCTGGGCGGCGCCGACCTGGACGAGCGCGCCGAGGAGGTCGCGGGCCAGCTCGGCCTGAGCGTCGGCCTCGACCAGGCCATGACGACCCTGTCCGGCGGCCAGGCGGCACGCGCGGGCCTCGCCTCCCTCCTCCTGTCCCGCTATGACGTCTTCCTCCTGGACGAGCCGACCAACGACCTCGACCTGGACGGCCTGGAACGCCTGGAGACCTTCGTGCGGGGCCTGCGCGCGGGCACCGTCGTCGTCAGCCACGACCGCGAGTTCCTCACCCGGACCGTCACCAAGATCCTCGAACTCGACCTCGCCCAGCAGCAGATCAACCTCTACGGCGGCGGCTACGACGCCTACCTGGAGGAACGTGAGGTCGCGCGGCGGCACGCGCGCGACGAGTACGAGGAGTACGCGGACAAGAAGGCGGCGCTCGAAGGGCGCGCCCAGATGCAGCGCACCTGGATGGACAAGGGCGTCAAGAACGCCCGCCGCAAGGCGACCGACAGCGACAAGATCGGTCGCAAGTTCCGCAGCGACGCGAGCGAGAAGCAGGCGGCCAAGGCACGCCAGACGCAGCGCATGATCGAACGCCTGGATGTCGTCGAGGAGCCCCGCAAGGAGTGGGAGCTGCGCATGGAGATCGCGGCGGCGCCCCGCTCGGGCGCCGTGGTGGCCGCGCTGCGCGACGCCGAGCTGCGCCGTGGCGACTTCCGGCTCGGCCCGGTCACGCTCCAGATCGACTGGGCGGACCGCGTCGCGATCACCGGGGCCAACGGCTCCGGCAAGTCGACCCTCCTCGCCGCGCTGCTGGGCCGTACCGCCCTCGACGCGGGGCAGGCGACGCTCGGTCCCGGCGTCGTGGTGGGGGAGATCGACCAGGCACGCGCCCTGTTCCACGGACCGCAGACACTGCTCGACGCGTTCGGCGCGGCGGTTCCCGACACCGAACCGGCCGACGTGCGCACCCTGCTCGCCAAGTTCGGCCTCAAGGCCGGTCATGTGCTGCGCCCCGCGGTGACACTCTCACCGGGAGAACGCACCCGCGCCGCCCTCGCCCTGCTCCAGGGCAGGGGCGTCAACCTGCTGGTCCTCGACGAGCCGACCAACCACCTCGACCTCCCGGCGATCGAGCAGCTGGAGTCGGCCCTGGAGAGCTACCAGGGCACGCTGCTCCTGGTCACGCACGACCGGAGGATGCTGTCCGCGGTCCGCACGACCAGGCGCTTCGAGGTGGCTGAGGGAAAGGTGAGCGAACTCTAGGGCCGCGGGAACGGCGCAAGAAGGAGCGCGGGGAACCGCGCGACCGGCCACGACGGACCCGCAGTTCCCCACGGACAAGACCCGGACGGCGCTCAGCCTCAGGCGAGCCCGGCCTTCCGCAGCGCGTCGGCCATGGCCGAGTTGGCGGGGGTGGGCGCGCCACCCTGCCGCCCCTTGCCACCCCGGCCACCGGATCCCCGCCCACCCGACGAAGACGACTTCTGCCGCGGCGGCTTCCGGTCACCCCGGTCACCCCGCTCCGCCCGGCCGCCGGAGGCGTCGTCGTCGAGCCGCAGCGTCAGCGAGATCCGCTTGCGCGGCACGTCGACGTCCAGGACCTTGGCCTTGACGATGTCACCGGGCTTGACGACATCGCGCGGGTCCTTCACGAAGGTCCGCGACAGGGCCGACACATGCGCGAGGCCGTCCTGGTGCACGCCGACGTCGATGAACGCCCCGAACGCCGCGACGTTCGTCACGACGCCCTCCAGGACCATGCCCGGCTCCAGGTCGGAGATCTTCTCGACGCCCTCCTTGAAGACGGCCGTCCTGAACGCGGGCCGCGGGTCGCGTCCCGGCTTCTCCAGCTCCTTGAGGATGTCCGTCACCGTCGGCAGACCGAACGTCTCGTCGACGAAGTCGCCCGGCCTCAGCGAGCGCAGTGTCCCCGTGTCACCGATCAGTGCGCCGACCTCGCCGCCGGTCGCCTTCGCCATGCGCCGCACCACCGGGTACGCCTCCGGGTGCACGGAGGACGCGTCCAGCGGGTCGTCGCCGCGGATGCGCAGGAAGCCCGCGCACTGCTCGTACGCCTTCGGGCCGAGCCGGGCGACGTCCTTGAGGCCCTTGCGGTTGGTGAACGGGCCGTTGGCGTCGCGGTGCGCCACGATGTTCTCGGCGAGTCCGGCGCCGATGCCCGACACGCGCGCGAGCAGCGGCGCTGACGCCGTGTTCACGTCGACCCCCACGCCGTTCACGCAGTCCTCGACCACGGCGTCGAGCGAGCGCGACAGCTTGGTCTCGCTCAGGTCGTGCTGGTACTGGCCGACCCCGATCGACTTCGGGTCGATCTTGACCAGCTCGGCCAGCGGGTCCTGCAGGCGCCGGGCGATCGAGACCGCGCCGCGCAGCGACACGTCCATGTCCGGCAGTTCCTGCGAGGCGAAGGCGGAGGCCGAGTAGACCGAGGCGCCCGCCTCGCTCACCATCACCTTGGTGAGCTTCAACTCCGGGTGCTTGGCGATGAGTTCACCGGCGAGCTTGTCGGTCTCGCGGGATGCCGTGCCGTTGCCGATCGCGATCAGGTCGACCGCGTGCCGCTCGGCCAGCTCCGCCAGTTTGGCGAGCGACTCGTCCCAGCGGTTGGCCGGAACGTGCGGGTGGATGACATCGGTGGCCACGACCTTGCCCGTCGCGTCGACGACCGCGACCTTCACACCCGTACGGAACCCGGGGTCGAGCCCCAGCGTCGCCCGCGTGCCCGCCGGGGCGGCGAGCAGCAGGTCCCGCAGGTTGGCCGCGAACACCTTGACCGCCTCGTCCTCGGCGGCCGTGCGCAGCCGCAGCCGCAGGTCGAGGCCGAGGCGCACGAGGATGCGGGTGCGCCAGGCCCAGCGGACCGTGTCGGCGAGCCACTTGTCCGCCGCACGCCCCTGGTTCCGGATCCCGAACCGGTCGGCGATGATCGGCTCGTACGACGAAGAGGTGCCGGGCGCGGCCGGGGTGTCGTCGGCGGACGGCTCCTCGGGCTCCAGGGCGAGTTCGAGCACGTCCTCCTTCTCGCCGCGCAGCATCGCCAGGACCCGGTGCGAGGGCAGCTCGGTGAACGGCTCGGCGCAGTCGAAGTAGTCGGCGAACTTGGCGCCCGCCTCCGCCTTGCCTTCCTTGACCTTCGCCGCGAGCCGCCCGCGCGTCCACATCCGCTCGCGCAGCTCGCCGATCAGGTCGGCGTCCTCGGAGAACCGCTCCGTGAGGATCGCCCGGGCGCCGTCGAGCGCTGCCTGCGCGTCGGCGACGCCCTTGTCGGCGTCCACGAACGCGGCCGCGGCGGCCGCCGGTTCCACGGTCGGGTCGGCGAGCAGCCCGTCGGCGAGCGGTTCGAGCCCCGCCTCGCGCGCGATCTGCGCCTTGGTGCGCCGCTTCGGCTTGAACGGCAGGTAGATGTCCTCAAGGCGCGCCTTGGTGTCGGCGGCGAGGATCTGAGCCTCCAGCTCGCCGGTGAGCTTGCCCTGCTCGCGCACCGAGTCCAGCACGGCGGCGCGCCGCTCCTCCAGCTCGCGCAGGTACCGCAGCCGCTCCTCCAGGGTGCGCAGCTGGGCGTCGTCCAGCGACTCCGTCGCCTCCTTGCGGTAGCGGGCGATGAAGGGCACCGTCGAACCGCCGTCAAGGAGGTCCACGGCGGCCTTCACCTGCCGCTCCCGTACGCCGAGTTCCTCGGCAATCCTGCCTTCGATGGACCCAACAGTGGGTGTCGCCACGATCCCGTACCGCCTCAGTCGAATGAGCTTGCGCCGCAATTGTGGCAGGTGGCGCCGACAACGGGGGATCAGGGCACGGACCCGCGGCCCGCCCGGCCGGTCAGGCCGTGGCCTTGCCGATCAGGTCGGCGGGGAACGCGCCGTTCGCCAGCGCGGTGCCGACGAAGGCCGTGGCCAGCTCGGTCAGCCGCGCCACGCCGGCCTCCCCGAGGTGCTCGTACGGCGCCTGGTCGAGGGCGTCCGTGCGCTCCTCGACGGCGGCGCGCAGGCGGGCGCCCTCCTCGGTCAGCGTCGGCTCCTCGTCGTCCGTGAGCAGCCCGCGCGCCCGCAGCCGCCCGGCCGCCGCCGCGTAGTCGTCCTCGTTCCAGCCGCGCGTGGCGAGCAGCCACTTGGGGGCCATGCCCTTACCGGTCGCGACATGGCTGACGAGCGCCTCCACCGGGTCGAGCCCGGCGTCGAGGAGTGCCGCCAGGTGGCCGTCGCCGCGGTGCTCGCGCAGCAGCGTCGTCGCGTGCCAGTACGCCATGTGCGGCGCTTCGGGGACCGGCAGATCGGCGTGGGCCGCGTACAGAGCCCGGGCGTGTCGCGTGCACGCCTCGGTGGCGCGCAGGGCGAGTTCGGCCGCCTCGGCCATCGCGTCGGAGGTGAGGGTCTCGGGCCCCAGGAGGCGGGCCAAAGTCGCGTCCACGGCACGCGCGCGTGCCGCGAGCACCGCCTCGGGCGAGGCGATCCGCCACACCGCGGGGACGTGCTCGGCCACCAGCTCGTGGCTGAAGTTGTAGAAGGCCGCCGTCACCGCCCCCGCGCCGACCGCGCCCATGGCCGCGGACCGTGCCGCGAAATAGGCGGCGCGCGGATGCGTGACGCCCACCGCGGCCAGCTCCCGCGCCAGTTCGGGCGCGAAGTAGTGCGCGGAGTGCAGCGGGTTGAGGAGGTTGTGGCAGTGGCGGGCGGCGCGCGGGCGCGGGTCTGGGCTCATACCCGTATGTTACCGACTGGTTGGTACGTGAGGACCGGCAGGCGGCGTCCATGGCAGGAAAGGTGGGATATTCGCCATTGCGGACACGCGGGACGCGCCGAAGAATCGTGTCCATGGCTCCCCGTACCGTTCTGGTCCCGCTCTTCGACAGGGTGCAGAGTCTCGACGTCACCGGCCCCGTCGAGGTCTTCGCCGGGGCCGGGCCCGCCCTCGGCGACCCGTGCGCCGGATACCGCGTCCTGACGGCCACCCTTGACGGCGGCCCGGTCCGCACCTCCAGCGGCCTGACCCTCACGCCCGACCACGCCCTCGCCGACGCGCCGGCCCCGCACACCCTCCTCGTCCCCGGCGGACAGGGCACCCGGGACCCGGACCCGCGCCTGGTCGCCTGGCTGACGGAGCACGCGCCGCGGGCCCGGCGGATCGTCTCGGTCTGCTCGGGCGCCGCGTTGCTCGCCATGACCGGCCTGCTCGACGGGCGCAGGGTCACCACGCACTGGGCGTACTGCGACGAGCTCGCCCGCGCCCACCCGCGCGTCGAGGTCGACCCCGACCCCATCTACGTACGCGACGGGAACGTGGCGACCTCCGCCGGGGTCACCTCGGGCATCGACCTGGCGCTCGCCCTGGTCGAGGAGGACCACGGCCGCGACGTGGCGCTGACGATCGCCCGCCGCCTGGTCGTGTTTCTGCGGCGGCCGGGCAACCAGGCCCAGTTCAGCGCCCAGCTCGCCGCGCAGACGGCCCGCCGCGAACCGCTGCGCGAGGTGCAGCAGTGGATCACCGAGCACCCCGACGGCGACCTGTCCGTCGAGGCGCTGGCCGCCCGTGCCCGGCTCTCGCCGCGCCACTTCGCCCGCGCCTTCCAGACGGAGACCGGCCTGACGCCGGGCAAGTACGTCGAGCGGGTCCGCGTCGAGCACGCCCGCCGCCTCCTGGAGGACACCGGGGGCGGCGTGGCCGAGATCGCCCGGTCCAGCGGCTACGGCACCCCCGAGGCCATGCGCCGCGCGTTCCTCAAGACCCTCGGCACCTCACCGGCCGAGTACCGGCGCCGCTTCCGCGCCCCGTTGGAGGCGTGAGCCCATCACCTGCCGACACCGGCCGTCCCGGCCACCCCGCCCCGCGCACATGAGCAGAAGGAGTCCCGTGCAGATCGCCATCGCCCTCTACGAACGCTTCACCGCCCTCGACGCCATCGGCCCCTACCAGACCCTCGGCGCCATGCCCGGCGCCGACGTCGTCTTCGTCGCCGAGAAGGCCGGTCCCGTACGCGACGACGCGGGGCGGCTCGCGCTCGTCGCCGACAAGACCCTCGACGAGGTGCGGCACCCGGACATCGTCGTCGTGCCGGGCGGCCCCGGACAGAGCGACCAGATGGAGAACGAGGCGCTGCTCGGCTGGCTGCGCGCGGTCGACGTCGGCACGACGTGGACGACGTCCGTGTGCACCGGCTCCCTGGCCCTCGCGGCCGCCGGTCTCCTGAAGGGCCGGGAGGCCACCTCGCACTGGCTCGCCCTCCAGGAGCTCGACAAGCTCGGCGTCCGCTCGACCGGGAAGCGCGTGGTCTTCGACGGCAAGTACGTGACCGCGGCAGGCGTCTCGTCCGGGATCGACATGGGCCTCGCCCTGGTCGGCCGGATCGCGGGCGACGACGCGGCGCGGTCCGTGCAGCTGATGACCGAGTACGACCCGCAGCCGCCCTACGACGCCGGTTCCCCCGACAAGGCCCCCGCCCACATCGTCGCCAGGTTCCGCGACGCCAGCCGGTTCACTGACGACCCGGCTCCGGCGTCCAGCTGAACCGCGGCGGCCTGCGGTCCAGGAAGGCGGCGACACCCTCGGCGGTGTCGCCGCTGCCGCGCTCCTGCGCCGCCCAGTACGCGTCCCGGTCCGTGCGCCCGTCCGCGAACTCCTTGGCCGACGCCTGCGTCAGCTGCGAGCGGGCGGCGAGCACGCGCGTGAACTCCTCGACCCGCTTGTCCAGTCCGCCCTCCGCGTGCACCTCGTCGACGAGTCCCGTGCGCAGCGCCCGCTCCGTGCCGATCAACTCACCCGAGAAGAGCAGGTACTTGGCGGTGGCGGGGCCCACCAGGGCGGCGAGGCGCCGCGTGGACGAGGACGCGTACACGATGCCGAGCTTCGCCGGGGTCACCCCGAACAGCGCGTTCTCGGCGGCGAACCGCAGGTCGCAGGCGGCCGCCAGCTGACAGCCGCCGCCCACGCAGTGGCCGCGCACCACGGCGAGCGTCGGCTTCGGGAAGGCGGCGAGGGCCTCCTCCGCCGCGACCGCGAGCCGCCGCGCCGCGTCCGCGTCCCCACCGAGACCGGAGATGTCGGCGCCCGCGCAGAAGGTGTCGCCCGCACCCGTCAGAGCCAGCACCCGCACGGCGGGGTCCGCCGCGAGCCGGTCGAGCAGCGGCGGCAGCGCCGCCCACATCGCGTCGGTCATGGCGTTGCGCCGGGCCGGATGGCTGATGACGACGGTGGCGACCCCGTCGGCCACGGTGTGCGTGAGGGCGGGCGAGGGAGGTGCGGAAGCGGGCATGCCCCGGATCGTAACCGCCCCGGACGGACCGCCGAGTCCGTACAACAAGCTGAAGAGCACCCGAAAGACGAACAACCGGGACAGGACCTGTCGTCCGACCGTCCCGGTCATGCGCCGACGATCAAATTCCGTCGATAGTGGCTGACTTCTGGTCAGTTCTCGGGTCGGGGCCAGGGGATTCCCAACACTCGAGGGGTGGTGACAATCGAGCGCAAGGGCGGCGACCGGACGATGAGCGACCACGGGAGGGCCGGAGGACCTTCCGGGGGACCACCGCTGCCGTACGAGGGGGTCTGGCGCTTCACGGCCCCGGCCGTCGAGGCGTCGGTGCCGCAGGCCAGGCGGGCGGTGCGCGAGCTCCTCGCCCGTCAGGGCGTGCCCGCGTCGGACGACCTGGTCCACGGGCTGCTGGTGATCGTCTCCGAGCTGGTCACCAACGCGGTGAAACACGCCGCCGTGGTCTCGCCGATGCTCGCCGTGGAGGTCGGGGTCGGCGCCGAATGGGTGCGCGTCTCCGTGGAGGACGAGCACCCGTACCGGCCCACGGCGCTCGAGGCGACCAGCGGCCAGACCGGCGGTCGCGGGCTGCTGCTCGTGCGAGAGATCACCGGCGAGGCGGGGGGCGTCTGCGACGTGGAGCAGACGGCGAGCGGGGGCAAGGTGATCTGGGCCGCCCTGCCCCTCAAGCCACCGTCGGCGCCGTCGCGGGCCTGACCGGCGGCCAGGGCGTGTTTCGAAGGTCCCGCCTGCCCGGCGGCGCCGGGCACGCACGCTCGCCGCGTTGTCGGATCACCCCGATACGTCCAGTGTCGGGGCGGCCCTCCGCCTTGCGGTCGCACGCACCAGACGCCGCCGGGCCCGCCCCACGGGCGGACGACGCCACTTTCGAAACACGCCCTACCAGCCCGTGGCGGGGCCCGTCAGCTCCTTGATCGCGGGCCGTGCCGCGTCGAGCACCGTCATGAACCAGGCCGAGAACGGGTCCCGGGCGTGCCGCTCGGCCAGCTCGGCGGGCGTCACGAACACCGTGGCCCCGACCTCCTCGGGGTCCGGTTCGAGTGCGGCCTGCACCATCCCGACGAACAGGTGGTTGAACTCCTGCTCCACCAGGCCCGACTCGGGGTCCGGGTGGTTGTAGCGCACCGTGCCGGCCTCCGCGAGCAGCGAGGGCGAGACGCCCAGCTCCTCGAAGGTACGGCGGGCGGCCGCGGCGAACGGCGCCTCGCCCGGGTACGGGTGGCCGCAGCAGGTGTTCGACCACACGCCGGGGGAGTGGTACTTGCTCAGGGCCCGCTGCTGCAGCAGCAGCCGGCCCTGCTCGTCGAAGAGGAAGACCGAGAACGCCCGGTGCAGCCTGCCTGGTGGCTGATGCGCCGCGAGCTTCTCCTCCGTGCCGATCGTCCTGCCTTCCTCGTCGACGAGTTCCAGCAAGATCGCTTCTTTCGCGCCGTTCGGCGAGCTCTGCGCCGCGGTGGCAGGTGTGATCGGCATGCCCATCCTTTGCTTCGGTCCTCGAACCCCAAGTCTGCCGTACGGGACGCACAGTCCCCGCGCTGCGCGCGCCCCGCATGTCCCGCCCGGCCGGGAATCCGGGCGTGACTCACCGTAGGCGCCGCACCGGCGCCTCGGGCGGGCAGGTGGGAGAGCGTGCCCCGCGCGGGTGACCGGGGCCGCACCGGGTCGAACGAACCATCCGGACAGGGCGTTCGGCCGTGTCCGCGTTGACGGCGTGGACACCGGTCAGGAGATCGTCGGCCGCGGCGGCAGGCTCAGTGACAGAGTCTCGCCTCGTGCTCGGCGTGACCGCTGGGCTCCAGCTGGAACGTACAGTGCTCCACGTCGAAGTGGTCGCCCAGGCAGCCCTGCAGTTCGTGCAGCATCTTCTCGTGGCCGATCGCGTTCAGCACGTCCGAGCTGACCACCACGTGCGCGGAGAGCACCGGCATGCCCGAGGTGATCGTCCACGCGTGCAGGTCGTGGATGTCCTCGACGCCCGGCAGCGCGAGCACGTGCGCCCGGACCTCGCTCATGTCGACGCCCCGGGGAGCCGATTCGAGCAGGACGTTCAGGGTCTCGCGCAGCAGCTTCACCGTGCGCGGCACGATCATGAGGCCGATCACGAGGGACGCGATCGGGTCGGCCGACTGCCATCCCGTGGTGAGGATGACCGTCGCGGAGATCAGCACGGCCACCGAGCCGAGCGCGTCCGCGGCGACCTCCAGGAACGCGCCTCGTACGTTCAGACTCTCCTGCTGGCCCTTGACCAGCAGCGAGAGCGAGAACATGTTCGCGACCAGGCCGATGAGTCCGTAGACGATCGTCAGGCCGCCCGCGGTGTCGGCCGGTTCGATGAACCGCTGGACCGCCTCGTACAGCACGTATCCGCCGACGCCGAGCAGGAGCAGGCAGTTGGCGAGCGCCGCGAGGATCTCGGCGCGGGCGTAGCCGAACGTGCGCTGGTCGCTGGGTGGACGGTTGGCGAAGTGGATGGCGATCAGCGCCATCACCAGGCCGAGCCCGTCCGTCGCCATGTGGGCCGCGTCCGCGATCAGGGCGAGCGAGTCCGCGAGCAGACCGCCGACGATCTCCACCACCATCACCGTCAGCGTGATGCACAACGCGATGCGCAGCCGCCCCCGGTGAGCCGCCGCGGCCGTCCCGGCCGTGGGCCCGTGGCTGTGCCCGTGATCGTGCCCGACGCCCATGAAAACCGCCCTCCGTATCGGCTCGCCATCCGTTGGCGCGTGCCGCCGTGGTCGGGGCGGCGATCTCAGTGAACTACGGGGTGGGGGTATCCGCCAAACCTGGCATTGAACACGGTTGTCACTGTCCTGACCTGCGGAAACGTAAAGGCATATCGATGCAGGTCAGGACGGTGACACGATCGCTGCGCGGCTCACCCGGCGGCGGCCCGAGGGTGCCGCAGGCACCAGCCCCGCCATGCCGACGCGACCATCTCGCGCACCGGACGGGTCGCCGTCCAGCCCAGTTCCTTCTCGGCGAGGGCGGACGAGCCGACCGCACTCGGCGCGTCACCGGGGCGGCGCGGCTCGACCAGCGCGGGCGTCGGGTCCCCGGTCACTTCCGCGATCAGGTCGACGAGCTCGCGCACCGAGACGCCCCGGCCGGTGCCGATGTTGACCGTCAGATCACCGGCCGCGCCCGGGGCGGCCAGGCGGCGGGCGGCCGCGAGGTGCGCCTCGGCCAGGTCGGCGACGTGGATGTAGTCACGTACGCAGGTGCCGTCCGGCGTCGGATAGTCGTCGCCGAAGATCCGCGGAGCCTCCCCGCGCGCGAGCCGGTCGAAGACCATCGGGATCACGTTGAAGACGCCGATGTCCGCCAGCTCGGGCTCGGCGGCCCCCGCCACGTTGAAGTACCGCAGGCACACCGTCGCCATCCCGTGCGCCCGCCCGGCGGCGCGCACCAGCCACTCGCCCGCCAGCTTCGTCTCGCCGTACGGGTTCACGGGAGCACACGGTGTCGCCTCGGTGATCAGCTCACCGGGCCGCAGCTCGGGATCGCCGTAGACCGCGGCCGACGACGAGAAGACGAAACGGCGCACGCCCGCCTCCGCGACCGTCCGAAGCAGCGTGGCGAGCCCGCCCACGTTGTCGCGGTAGTACCGCTCGGGCTGCTCGACCGACTCCGCGACCTGCTTGTGCGCGGCCAGATGCACGACCCCGGTGACCCGGTGCTCCGCGCAGACCCTGGCCACCGTGTCGGCGTCCAGCGCCGAACCGCGCACCAGTGGGATGCGGTCCGGCAGGCGCTTCGGCACCCCGGACGTCACGTTGTCGAGGACCACGACCCGTTCCCCCGCGCCCGCCATGGCACGTGTCACATGTGCCCCGATGTATCCGGCTCCGCCGGTGATCAGCCACGTCATGACGCACCACCCTAAAGCGGAACGCGGCGGTCCCCGGGTTTGTGGCGCGGCGGCTTGATCGACAATGATGAGCCCCGCGGCCGCACCGGCACAGAGCACGTCGGACGGCGGTCGATCGGGCCGTTAACGGGCGGTGAACTTCCGCCCTCCGGCATCCGATAGCCTCTGCCGACATGCCGCCCGGCCGGTCCCGCCACACGGCTCCGGGCGATTTCCCCTGCATGAGCCCGGCGCGCCCACGCGTCGGCACCCGAGGAGTGAGTTCGTCTGTCGACCGCCATCGTCACCGGTCAGCCGGTTCCCGGATCGTCCCTGGAGGGCGACCTGCGGGAGCTGGGCTTCGACGTGCGGCTCGCCCCGGGGCCGCGGGACGCCGAAGCGGCGCTCGCGGCCGTCCCCGGCGACGAGCGGGTCGCCGTCGTCGACGCCGGCTTCGTGGGCCATGTCCACGCGCTGCGTCTGGGCCTGACCGACCCCCGCTTCGCCGTCGCCGCCGTCCCCGGTGCGGTCACCGCCAAGGCGGAGGCGCGTCAGGCGCTCAGCCGCGCGGCCCACGCGTCCGGCATCACCCCGGACGCCCTCGCCGCCGGCCTGGAGGCGTCGGGCACCGCCGTGCACCGCCCCGACCTCGGCGAACTCGTCGCCGTCGTGGCGAGCGACCCCCAGTCGCGCAACGAGGCCCGGCAGGCCGTCGCCGCCGTCGACGACGAGGCGTTCCGCCTGCGCACCGCGGTCAAGGCCCGCGACGGCTTCTTCACCACACACTTCATCAGCCCGTACTCCCGCTACGTCGCGCGCTGGTGCGCCCGCCGCGGCCTGACCCCGAACCAGGTCACCACCGCGTCACTGCTCACCGCGCTGATCGCGGCGGCCGGCGCGGCCACCGGCACCCGCGTGGGCTTCGTCGCCGCGGGCGTCCTGCTGCTCGCCTCCTTCGTCCTGGACTGCACCGACGGACAGCTGGCCCGCTACTCGCTGCAGTACTCGACGCTCGGCGCCTGGCTCGACGCCACGTTCGACCGCGCCAAGGAGTACGCCTACTACGCCGGCCTCGCGCTCGGCGCCGCTCACGCGAGCGGTGGCGGAGACGACGTATGGGCCCTGGCGCTCGGCGCGATGATCCTGCAGACCTGTCGGCACGTGGTCGACTTCTCCTTCAACGAGGCCAACGCCGGGGATCCTGCCGCGACCGCCAACACCAGCCCCACGGCGGCGCTCTCGGACCGGCTCGACAGCGTCGGCTGGACCGTCTGGCTGCGCCGCATGATCGTGCTGCCCATCGGCGAACGCTGGGCGCTCATCGCGGTCCTCACCGCACTCACCACCCCCCGCATCACCTTCTACGCGCTGCTCGTGGGCTGCGCCTTCGCCGCCTGCTACACCACCGCGGGCCGGGTGCTGCGCTCGCTGACCCGCAAGGCGGAAAGGACCGACCGGGCCGCGCGGGCGCTGGCCGACCTCGCGGACTGCGGCCCGATCGCCGAGGCGGTCGGCAGGGCGGGCCGGCTCGCCAAGGCCGGTCTCGCCCCGGTGCTCGCGGCCGTCGGCGCGGTGGCCGTCGTCACCGTGAGCGGTCTCACGCACTTCGGCGGGCCCTGGCCGGCCGTCGCCGCCGCCGGGTACTGCCTCACATCGGGCCTCGCCGTCGCCCGCCCCCTCAGGGGCGCCCTCGACTGGCTCGTGCCCCCGCTGTTCCGGGCCGCCGAGTACCTGACGATCCTGCTCCTCGCGGCCCGCGCGGACGTGAACGGAGCCTTGCCCGCGGCTTTCGGGCTGGTTGCCGCGGTCGCCTACCATCACTACGACACGGTGTACCGCATCCGCGGTGACGCCGGGGCGCCCCCGCACTGGCTGGTGCGGGCGATCGGCGGGCACGAGGGCAGGACGCTACTGGTCACCGTGCTGGCCGCGGCCTGTGCCCCCGCGGACTTCACGGTCGCGCTCACGGTCTGCGCCGTGCTCGTGGCCCTTGTGGTGCTCGCCGAGAGCATCAGCTTCTGGGTCTCCGCTCACCAGCGTGGAGCACCCGCCGTTCACGATGAAGGAGAACCCGCATGATCGGCCTCGTCCTGGCCGCCGGCGCCGGCAGTCGGCTCCGTCCCTACACCGAGACGCTCCCCAAGGCGCTGGTGCCCGTCGTCGGCGAGGGGACCGAGAACGAGCTCTCCGTCCTCGACCTCACCCTGAAGAACTTCGCCGAGATCGGCCTGAGCGAGGTCGGCATCATCGTCGGCTACCGCAAGGAGGTCGTCCACGAGCGCAAGGCCGCGCTCGAGGCGAAGTACGGCCTGAAGCTGACGCTCATCGAGAACGACGTCGCGGAGAAGTGGAACAACGCCTACTCCCTGTGGTGCGGCCGTGACGCCATCAAGCACAGCGTCATCCTCGCCAACGGCGACACCGTCCACCCCGTCTCCGTCGAGAAGACGCTGCTCGCCGCCCGCGGCGACGGCAAGAAGATCATCCTCGCCCTGGACACGGTGAAGACCCTGGGCGAGGAGGAGATGAAGGTCGTCGCGGATCCCGAGAAGGGCGTCCAGAAGATCACGAAGCTGATGGACCCCGCCGAGGCCACCGGCGAGTACATCGGCGTCACCCTCATCGAGGGCGAGGCCGCCGACGAACTGGCCGACGCCCTCAAGGCCACCTACGAGCGCGACCCGCAGCTGTACTACGAGGACGGCTACCAGGAGCTGGTCAACCGCGGTTTCAAGGTCGACGTCGAGCCCATCGGCGACGTCAAGTGGGTCGAGATCGACAACCACGAGGACCTGGCCAAGGGGCGGGAGATCGCGTGCCAGTACTGACGAGGCTCATCCCCTCGCCGGTCGTCGTCGACATCCGGCCGGGAGCGCTCGACGACCTGGGGACGATCCTGTCCGACCAGCGCATCGCGCCCTCCGGCCGACTGGCCTTCGCCGTCAGCGGCGGCTCGGGCCGGACACTTCGCGAGCGCTTCGCCCCGGCCTTCCCCGACGCGGACTGGTTCGACGACGCCGACGGCACCATCGACGGTGCCGTCAAGCTCGCCGACTCGGTCAAGAAGGGCGGTCACTACGACGCCCTCATCGGGCTCGGCGGCGGCAAGGTCATCGACTGCGCGAAGTACGCCGCCGCCCGCGTGGGGCTGCCCCTGGTCGCCGTGGCGACCAACCTCGCCAACGACGGCCTGTGCTCGCCCGTCGCCACGCTCGACAACGACGCGGGCCGCGGCTCCTACGGCGTGCCCAACCCGATCGGGATCGTCATCGATCTGGACGTCATCCGCGAGGCGCCGGTCCGCTTCGTACGGGCCGGAATCGGCGACGTGATCTGCAAGATCTCCGCCGTGGCCGACTGGGAGCTGTCCAACCGGGAGAACGGCGAGCAGGTCGACGGCCTGGCCGCCGCGATGGCCCGGCAGGCCGCCGAGGCCGTGCTGCGCCACCCGGGCGGTGTGGGCGACGACTCGTTCCTCACCACCCTCGCCGAGTCCCTCGTGCTCTGCGGGATCTCGATGTCGGTCGCGGGCGACAGCCGCCCGGCCTCCGGCGCCTGCCACGAGATCAGCCACGCCTTCGACCTGAAGCACCCCAGGCGCAGCGCCCTCCACGGAGAGCAGTGCGGCCTCGGCGGGGCCTTCGCCACGTTCCTGCGCGGCGACCGGGACACGGCGGGCCAGATGGCCGACGTGCTGCGCCACCACGGACTCCCGGTCCTCCCGGAGGAGATCGGCTTCAGCGTGGACGAGTTCGTCCACGTCGTGGAGTTCGCCC
Organism: Streptomyces beihaiensis; assembly: GCF_026274175.1. Lineage (GTDB taxonomy): Bacteria > Actinomycetota > Actinomycetes > Streptomycetales > Streptomycetaceae > Streptomyces > Streptomyces beihaiensis. The sequence goes on along the minus strand of NZ_JAPHNL010000272.1, from coordinate 27,085 downwards.
CCGAGACCCGGCCCGGCCGCTACACCATCCTCGAACACCTCGACCTGTCCATCGACGCGATCAGGGACGCCTACGCCGACTATGCAAAAGCCATCGGTAGCTGAACTGCGCCCGGTCGTTCACCCCGCGGGTGTGAAGGACCGGCGCAGCGGTGAGCACTGGGCAGGACGGCTCTACATGCGCGAGATCTCGCTGCGCATAGACCGCCACCTGGTGAACACGAAGGTCACGCCCAACCAGCTGACGTACGTGATGACCGTCGCGGGTGCCCTTGCCGCGCCCGCGTTGCTCGTGCCGGGCGTGTGGGGCGCCGTGCTCGGCGTCGTCGCGGTCCAGCTGTATCTGCTGTTCGACTGCGTCGACGGCGAGATCGCACGCTGGAAGAAGCAGTACTCCCTCGCCGGCGTCTACCTGGACCGGGTCGCCGCCTACCTGTGCGACGCGGCGGTCCTCGTCGGCTTCGGCCTGCGCGCCGCCGACCTGTGGGGGCCGGGCCGGATCGACTGGCTGTGGGCCTTCCTGGGCACGCTGGCCGCGCTCGGCGCCATCCTGATCAAGGCCGAGACCGACCTGGTCGGCGTCGCCCGGCACCAGGCCGGCAAGGAACCTGTCAAGGAGGCCGCCTCCGAGATCCGCTCGTCCGGCATGGCGCTGGCCCGCAAGGCCGCCGCGGCGCTCAAGTTCCACCGGCTCGTCCTGGGCGTCGAGGCGTCGCTGCTGATCCTCGTCCTCGCCGTCGTGGACCACGTCCGGGGCGACCTGTTCTTCTCCCGCCTCGGCGTCGCCGTCCTCGCGGGCATCGCGCTGCTCCAGACGCTGCTGCACCTCGTGTCCGTCCTCGCTTCGAGCAGGCTCAAGTGAGTACGGAACAGCGCCGGCCGCTCAAGGTCGGCGCGGTCGTCATCACGATGGGCAACCGCCCGGCCGAACTGCGCGCCCTGCTCGACTCGGTCGCCGGGCAGGACGGCGACCGGGTCGAGGTGGTCGTGGTCGGCAACGGCTCGCCGGTGCCGGACGTCCCGGACGGTGTGCGGACCATCGAGCTGCCGGAGAACCTCGGCATCCCGGGCGGGCGCAACGTCGGGATCGAGGCGTTCGGGCCGTGCGGCGCCGACGTCGACATCCTGATGTTCCTCGACGACGACGGCCGGCTGCCCCGTACCGACACGGCCGAGCTGTGCCGCGCGGCCTTCGCCGCCGACCCGAGGCTCGGCATCGTCAGCTTCCGCATCGCGGACCCGGACACCGGCGAGACCCAGCGCCGGCACGTGCCGAGGCTGCGCGCCGCCGACCCGATGCGTTCCTCGCGGGTCACCACGTTCCTCGGCGGCGCCAACGCGGTGCGCACCCGCGTCTTCGCCGAGGCCGGCACGCTGCCGGGCGAGTTCTTCTACGCCCACGAGGAGACCGACCTGGCCTGGCGGGCCCTCGACGCGGGCTGGCTGATCGACTACCGCGCCGACATGGTGCTGCACCACCCGACCACCGCCCCGTCGCGGCACGCGGTCTACCACCGGATGGTGGCCCGTAACCGGGTCTGGCTGGCCCGGCGCAACCTGCCCGTGCCGCTGATCCCGGTGTACCTCGGCGTCTGGCTGCTCCTGACGCTCGCCCGCCGCCCCTCGGGGCCCGCCCTGAGGGCCTGGCTGGGCGGATTCAAGGAGGGCTGGACGACGCCCTGCGGTCCGCGGCGCCCCATGAAGTGGCGCACGGTGTGGCGGCTGACCAGACTGGGCCGACCCCCGGTCATCTGACAAGCTCGAACGCGGGAGCAGGCGCACCGAACCCGGCCGACGGCTCCCGGACCTGCCCGACCGGGCTGCGTTCCGAAGACGAAAGATCCCTTGTGAGTGAGACAATGCACGACGGCGGTGTCGCGGTGACCGCGGCCCCGTCGCCCGACGACGGACTCGCCCCGGCCGAGCTCGCCGCCAAGTACGGCCTGTCCGTCAGCGGCGCCCGACCCGGCCTGAGCGAGTACGTGCGCCAGCTGTGGGGGCGGCGCCACTTCATCCTGGCGTTCTCGCAGGCCAAGCTGACCGCCCAGTACAGCCAGGCGAAGCTGGGCCAGGTCTGGCAGGTGGCTACTCCGCTGCTGAACGCGGCGGTCTACTACTTCATCTTCGGCAAGCTCCTCGGCACCGACCGCGGCATGGGACGGAACGTCTTCATCCCGTTCCTGGTGACGGGCGTCTTCGTCTTCACCTTCACGCAGTCGTCGGTCATGGCGGGCGTCCGCGCGATCTCCGGGAACCTGGGACTGGTACGCGCCCTGCACTTCCCGCGCGCGTCCCTGCCCGTCTCCTTCGCGCTCCAGCAGCTCCAGCAGCTGCTGTTCTCGATGATCGTGCTGTTCGTCATCGCGGTCGCCTTCGGCAGCTACCCGGGCCCGGCCTGGCTGCTGATCGTCCCGATCCTGGCCCTGCAGTTCCTGTTCAACACGGGCATCGCGATGATCATGGCGCGGGCGGGCGCGAAGACCCCCGACCTCGCGCAGCTCATGCCGTTCGTGATGCGTACGTGGATGTACATGTCGGGCGTCATGTTCAGCATCCCCACGATGCTCGCGGACAAGCACTGGCCGGCCTGGGTCATGAACGTCCTGCAGTGGAACCCGGCCGCCGTCTACATGGACCTGATGCGCTTCGCCCTCATCGACGGCTACGGTCAGGAGAACCTCCCGCACCACGTGTGGGCGATCGCGCTCGGCTGGGCCGTGGTCGTCGCCGTCGGCGGTTTCATCTACTTCTGGAAGTCGGAGGAGCGGTACGGCCGTGGCTGATCCCGAGAAGAAGGCCGGGGCGCACGTCCCCACGGTCATCGCCGACGAGCTGCACATCGTGTACCGCGTCAACGGCACCAGGGCGGGCAAGGGCAGCGCCACCGCCGCGCTGAGCCGCATGCTCAAGCGTGGCTCCGACGACGCGGAACGAGGCGTACGCAAGGTGCACGCCGTGCGCGGTGTCTCCTTCACCGCCTACCGCGGCGAGGCCATCGGCCTCATCGGCTCCAACGGCTCCGGCAAGTCGACGCTGCTGCGTGCCATCGCCGGACTGCTGCCCGCCGAGAAGGGCAAGGTCTACACCGACGGCCAGCCCTCGCTGCTCGGCGTCAACGCCGCCCTCATGAACGACCTGACCGGCGAGCGCAACGTCATCCTCGGCGGTCTCGCCATGGGCATGTCCCGCGAGCAGATCAAGGAGCGCTACCAGGACATCGTCGACTTCTCCGGCATCAACGAGAAGGGCGACTTCATCACCCTGCCGATGCGCACGTACTCGTCCGGCATGGCGGCGCGCCTGCGGTTCTCCATCGCGGCCGCCAAGGACCACGACGTACTGATGATCGACGAGGCCCTGGCCACGGGCGACCGCAAGTTCCAGAAGCGCTCCGAGGAGCGTATCCGTGAGCTGCGCAAGGAAGCCGGCACGGTCTTCCTGGTCAGCCACAACAACAAGTCGATCCGCGACACCTGCGACCGTGTCCTGTGGCTGGAGCGCGGTGAGCTGCGGATGGACGGCCCGACGGCCGAGGTGCTCAAGGAGTACGAGAAGTTCACGGGCAAGTGACAGGGCGTGTAAACCGCCCGGCGGCCCACTGCGTCTTCACAGGCCCCACCGGATTCCGTCCGGTGGGGCCTGTGACATGCCTGTAGCGGCCAAATAGGTTGCGCCGCGACTTCGGGAAGTGCCAACTTCGTTGGCTGTAAGGAATCTTGAAGGCAATCGGTGTGTTGTTGTGACGTGCAGTACGCCCCGCTGCTGCGATGACCGTTGTACAACGTAAGCTGTACCGGTGCTCATTCGTGGCGGCGTGTCCGAAATGGGATGTATTGGGTCCGCAGTGTAGAACGGGAGATGTGACGGCAATGGCTATGGAAACGCACCGGCTCCACGCCGTCGTAGGGGAAGCAGGCCCCGCCCGGTGAACGCGACCCTCGACAAGGCCGCCGACGAGAACTTCCCCGTGGCGCCCGCCTTCCTGCCGCGCGCCTGGCGCGACGACCTCATGGCCGTGTACGGCTTCGCCCGCCTGGTCGACGACATCGGCGACGGCGACCTCGCCCCGGGCGGCGCCGACGCCCGCCACCTGGGCGTTTCACCCGATCGGGCCGAGGACCGGCTGGAGATGCTCGACGCCTTCGAGGCCGACCTGCACCGCGTCTTCGACTCGACCCCCCGCCACCCGTTGCTGCTCGCCCTGCAGCCGACCGTCCGCCGGCGCTTCCTGACCCCCGAGCCGTTCCTCGGCCTGATCCAGGCCAACCGCCAGGACCAGCTCGTCACCCGCTACGAGACCTACGACGACCTGCTGGCCTACTGCGAGCTGTCCGCCAACCCGGTCGGCCGGCTCGTCCTGGCCATCACCGGCACCGCGACCCCCGAGCGCATCCGCTGCTCGGACGCGGTCTGTACGGGCCTGCAGATCGTCGAGCACCTCCAGGACGTGCGCGAGGACCTGGTCGAGCGGAACCGCATCTACCTCCCGGCCGAGGACCTGAAGCACTTCCGTGTCCAGGAGACCGACCTCGCCGCACCGACCACAGGCGCATCGGTGCGCGCACTGGTCGCGTTCGAAACAGAACGCGCCCTGCGCCTCCTGAATGAAGGCACCCCCCTCGTGGGTAGCGTCCACGGCAGGCTGAAGCTACTGCTGGCCGGGTTCGTGGCCGGGGGGAAGGCGGCGGTGCACGCGATCACCGCCGCTTCGTACGACGTTCTTCCCGGACCACCCAAGCCCGCCAAGCTCCGGCTGCTGCGCGAGGCGGGAGCGACTCTGCGAGGAGAGGGGTGAGCAACGCCGTGGAGTCTGACCAGCAGATGTCGGCACCGGTGCTCGCCGCATACAGCTACTGCGAGACCGTCACCGGCCGGCAGGCACGCAACTTCGCCTACGGCATCCGGCTGCTGCCGACCGCGAAGCGGCGGGCCATGTCGGCGGTGTACGCGTTCTCGCGCCGCGTCGACGACATCGGCGACGGCACGCTGGCGCCCGACGTCAAGGCGCGGCGGCTCGACGAGACCCGGGAGCTGCTGGCCCGGATCCGCGACGGCAAGGTCGCCGACGACGACACCGACCCGGTCGCGGTCGCCCTCGCGCACGCCGCCGACCGCTTCCCGATCCCGCTCGACGGGCTCGACGAGCTGATCGACGGTGTCCTGATGGACCTGCGCGGCGAGACCTACGAGACCTGGGACGACCTGAAGGTGTACTGCCGGTGCGTGGCGGGCGCCATCGGCCGTGTCTCCCTCGGCGTCTTCGGTGCGCAGCCGGGGCCGGGCGGGGCCGACCGGGCCGCGGAGGCCGCCAGGTACGCGGACACGCTCGGGCTCGCGCTGCAGCTCACCAACATCCTGCGCGACGTCCGCGAGGACGCCGCCGACGGGCGCACCTATCTGCCCGCCGACGACCTGGCCAAGTTCGGCTGCGCGGCCGGGTTCGACGGGCCGACACCGCCGCCCGGCTCGGACTTCGACGGTCTGGTCCACTTCGAAGTGCGCCGAGCCCGTGCCCTGTTCGCCGAGGGATATCGGCTGCTGCCCATGCTCGACCGCCGCTCCGGGGCCTGCGTCGCCGCCATGGCCGGGATCTACCGGCGGCTGCTCGAACGCATCGAGCGGGAGCCGCAGGCGGTGCTGCGCGGCCGCGTCTCACTGCCCGGCCGTGAGAAGGCGTACGTCGCCGTGCGCGGCCTGTCCGGACTCGACACCAGAACCGTCTCCCGCTCGGCGCTCAGGAGGCGCGCTTGACCGGCACCGCGGCATGGGCCCGCACCCGCGCGAGGGCACAGCGGCAGTCAACCCCGACCGGCGCCGCCGCGTCCCTGCATGAGGCGGCCCGGCCCGGCCCCGCCACACCGGCCGAATCCCGCCGCACGAGGGGCGGACGCACCACCAAGAGCACGTACGACACCGTCGAGGGGAAAGGCGCATGAGCGACGGCGCACCGGCAGCGGACCGGGCACGGACCGCCGTGGTGATCGGCGGCGGCCTCGCGGGCATCACCGCGGCACTGGCCCTCGCCGACGGCGGCATGGACGTCACGCTTTTGGAGGGACGGCCCCGCCTGGGCGGACTCGCCTTCTCCTTCCAGCGCGGCGACCTCACCGTCGACAACGGGCAGCACGTGTATCTGCGCTGCTGCACCGCCTACCGCTGGTTCCTCGACCGCATCGGCGCCACCCACCTCGCGCCCCTGCAGGACCGGCTCGACGTGCCCGTGCTCGACGCGGCCACCAACCGCCTGGGCCGGCTGCGGCGCAGTGCGCTGCCCGTGCCGCTGCACCTGGCGAAGAGCCTGGCGGCCTACCCGCACCTTTCCCTGGCCGAGCGGGCCAAGGTCGGCCGCGCCGCCCTCGCCCTCAAGAGCCTCGACCCCGCCGATCCGGCGCTCGACAAGCGGGACTTCGGCTCCTGGCTGGCCGAGCACGGTCAGTCGAAGCGGGCCGTCGAGGCGCTGTGGGACCTGGTCGGCGTAGCGACCCTGAACGCCGTCGCGGGCGAGGTCTCGCTGGGCCTGGCCGCCAAGGTGTTCAGGACCGGGCTGCTCTCCGACCCCGGTGCCGCCGACATCGGGTGGGCCCGAGTGCCCCTCGGTGAACTCCACGACACGCTCGCCCGCAAGGCGCTCGACTCCGCGGGCGTCCGGATGGCACTGAGAACACGAGTCACCTCCATCTCCTGTCTTGAGAACGGGAAATGGCGCGTGGAGGTTCCCGAAACACCGGACACATCCGGCCAGATCCCCGACGCCGACACCGTCGTGCTCGCCGTTCCCCAGCGTGAGGCACACGGCCTGTTGCCCGACGGCGCCCTCGACGAGGCGGACCGGCTGCTCGACATCGACACCGCGCCCATCCTCAACCTGCACGTCGTCTACGACCGCCAGGTCGTCAGGCGCCCCTTCTTCACCGCGCTCGGCTCGCCGCTGCAGTGGGTCTTCGACCGTACGGACGCGTCCGGGCTGTCGCAGGGCGGTGGCGGCCGACGGACGGGCCAGTACCTGGCCGTGTCGCAGTCGGCCGCGCGCGACGAGATCGACGAGCCCGTCGCAGTTCTGCGCAAGCGCTACCTGCCGGAGCTGGAGCGGCTGCTGCCCGCCGCCCGCGACGCCAAGGTGCGGGACTTCTTCGTCACCCGCGAGCGCACGGCCACCTTCGCCCCCACTCCCGGTGTCGGCGCTCTGCGTCCCGGCGCCAGGACCCGCGCCCAGGGCCTCTACCTGGCGGGTTCGTGGACCGCCACCGGGTGGCCCGCGACCATGGAGAGCGCGGTGCGCAGCGGCACGAGCGCCGCCGACGCCGCGCTCGCCGCACTCGGCCGCCCGCGCGGCCACCTGTACCGGGAGGCGGCGTGAGCTTGGAACCTCCCGCGGTGGACACCCGGACATCGGTGGACCCGACATCGGCAGAACTGTCATACCGTCAACAAGGAGAGACTGTGCCACCAGTGCCCTCGGCCGCAGAAGGCGCCGAAGCGGTGGACGTGACCGCGCTGCTCGAGCGCGGCCGGACCCTGGCCACTCCGGTGCTCAAGGCGGTGGTGGACCGCCTCGCGCCACCCATGGACACCGTTGCCGCCTACCACTTCGGCTGGATCGACGCGGCCGGGAACCCGGCCGACGGCGACGGCGGCAAGGCCGTGCGTCCCGCCCTCGCCGTCCTGTCCGCACAGGCCGCGGGCGCGGCCGCCGAGGCCGGGGTGCCCGGCGCCGTCGCCGTAGAGCTCGTGCACAACTTCTCGCTGCTGCACGACGACCTGATGGACGGCGACGAGCAGCGCCGCCACCGCGACACCGTGTGGAAGGTGCACGGTCCCGCACAGGCCATCCTGGTCGGCGACGCGCTCTTCGCCCTCGCGAACGAGGTGCTCCTCGAACTCGGCACCGCCGAAGCGGGCCGGGCCGCCCGCCGCCTGACCACCGCGACCCGCGCCCTCATCGACGGTCAGGCGCAGGACATCTCCTACGAGCACCGCGAACGCGTCAGCGTCGAGGAGTGCCTGGAGATGGAGGGCAACAAGACCGGCGCGCTGCTCGCCTGCGCCTCCTCCATCGGCGCTGTCCTCGGCGGCGCCGACGACACCACCGCCGACGCGCTGGAACGGTACGGCTACCACCTGGGCCTCGCCTTCCAGGCCGTCGACGACCTGCTCGGCATCTGGGGCGACCCCGAGGCGACGGGCAAGCAGACCTGGAGCGACCTGCGCCAGCGCAAGAAGTCGCTCCCGGTCGTCGCCGCGCTCGCCGCGAAGGGCGCGGCCGCCGAGCAGCTGGCCGAGCTGCTCGCTGCGGACGCGAAGACCGACGTCGATGAGCGCACTCCGTCCGCGGGCGACCTCGACACCTTCTCCGAAGCGGAGTTCGCCGCCCGCGCCGCACTCATCGAGGAGGCGGGCGGCCGTGAGTGGACCGCTCAGGAGGCCCGGCGCCAGTACGACATCGCCCTCGAAGCCCTGGACTCCGTCCCCATGCCCGCCGCGGTACGCGCGCAGTTCACGGCGCTCGCCGACTTCGTCGTCGTACGGAAGAGATGATCATTATCGGCCGCATATGACTCGCAGTCGCCGGCCGGCCCGCTCGACGGGCCGCGGCCGACGGTTACCCAGCATCAGAACCACTGCATGAAGGGATAGCCATGACAGCGACGACCGACGGAAGCGCGGGGGCACCGACACCGCACGCGACCTCGGCCACCACCGAACCACCGACCGGCACGACCCCCGAGGCGGCGGGGACGCACGACGCCGCCACCCGAGCCATACAGCGCGCCACGGACTTCCTGCTGGCCCGGCAGGACCCCCAGGGCTGGTGGAAGGGCGACCTCGAGACCAATGTGACGATGGACGCCGAGGACCTGCTGCTCCGCCAGTTCCTCGGCATCCGCGACAAGGCCACCACCGACGCCGCCGCGCTCTTCATCCGCGGCGAGCAGCAGGAGGACGGGACCTGGGCCACGTTTTACGGCGGACCGGGTGAACTCTCCACCACCGTCGAGGCGTACGTGGCGCTCCGGCTCGCCGGTGACGCCCCCGACGACCCGCACATGGCCAGGGCCTCCGCGTGGATCCGAGAGCAGGGCGGCATCGCCGCGGCCCGTGTCTTCACCAGGATCTGGCTGGCCCTGTTCGGCTGGTGGAAGTGGGACGACCTGCCCGAACTGCCGCCGGAACTCATCTACTTCCCGAAGTGGATGCCGCTCAACATCTATGACTTCGGCTGCTGGGCGCGGCAGACCATCGTGCCGCTCACCATCGTCTCCGCCAAGCGCCCGGTGCGGCCCGCGCCGTTCCCGCTCGACGAGCTGCACACCGACCCGCGCGACCCGAACCCGGTCAAGCCCCTTGCTCCGCTGGCCAGTTGGGACGGTGCCTTCCAGCGCCTCGACAAGGTGATGCACGGCTACCACAAGGTGGCGCTCAAGCGGCTGCGCAAGGCAGCCATGAACGACGCGGCGCGCTGGATCATCGAGCGACAGGAGAACGACGGCTGCTGGGGCGGCATCCAGCCGCCCGCCGTCTACTCCGTCATCGCCCTGCATCTGCTCGGCTACGACCTCGACCACCCCGTCCTCAAGGCCGGGCTTGAGTCCCTCGACCGCTTCTCCGTATGGCGCGAGGACGGCGCCCGGATGATCGAGGCATGCCAGTCGCCCGTGTGGGACACCTGCCTGGCGGCCATCGCGCTGGCCGACGCCGGCCTGCCCGGCGACCATCCGAGCCTGATCAAGGCCGCCGACTGGATGATGAACGAGCAGATCGACCGGCCCGGCGACTGGTCGGTGCGCCGTCCGAGCCTGGAACCGGGCGGCTGGGCCTTCGAGTTCCACAACGACAACTACCCCGACATCGACGACACCGCCGAGGTCGTCCTCGCGCTGCGCCGCGTCCGCCACCCCGACCGGGCGCGCGTCGACCGGGCGGTGGAGCAGGCCGTGCGCTGGAACCTCGGCATGCAGTCCAGGAACGGCGCGTGGGGCGCCTTCGACGTCGACAACACCAGCCCGTTCCCCAACCGGCTGCCGTTCTGCGACTTCGGCGAGGTCATCGACCCGCCGTCCGCCGACGTCACCGGGCACGTCGTCGAGATGCTCGCGATCGAGGGCCGCTCGCACGACCCGCGCACCCGCCGCGGCATCGAGTGGCTCCTGGCCGAACAGGAGGCGGACGGCTCCTGGTTCGGCCGCTGGGGCGTCAACTACGTGTACGGAACGGGCTCGGTGCTGCCGGCCCTCGTCGCGGCGGGCCTGCCCACCTCGCACCCCGCGATCCGCCGCGCGGTGACCTGGCTGGAGTCGGTGCAGAACGACGACGGCGGCTGGGGTGAGGACCTGCGCTCCTACCGCTACGAGGAGTGGCGCGGGCGCGGCGCCTCCACCGCGTCCCAGACCGGGTGGGCGCTGATGGCGCTGCTCGCGGCGGGGGAGCGGGATTCCGCGGCGGTCGAGCGGGGCATCGCGTACCTCGTCGGCACCCAGACGCGGGACGGCACCTGGGACGAGCCGTACTTCACCGGAACCGGTTTCCCGTGGGACTTCTCGATCAACTATCACCTGTACCGCCAGGTCTTCCCACTGACCGCCCTCGGCCGCTACGTCCACGGCGAGCCGCCCACGGGCGGCGCGGCGGCGCGGGCCGAGGGGAGCTGATGACCGGGAACCCGGCGGCCTGCGGCCGGCCGGAGGAGCACGCGCCGCTGCTCGTCGCCTGTGCGCTGGGCATCGAGCACCTCGCCCTGCGTACGGGCAGGCGCTCCGGCCCGAGCTCCCCCGTCACCCTGTTGCGTACCGGCATGGGGCCCAGGGCCGCCGAGCGTGCCACGGCCCGCGCCCTCGCCGACCCGGCGCTGCGGGAGGCCGCCGTGGTGGCCACCGGCTTCTGCGCCGGGCTCGCCCCCGGCATGCACCCTGGCGACCTGGTGGTCGCCGACCAGACCCGCGACGCGCATGGCCACACGCCGTGCACGGGCACCGAGCTGCTGGTCAAGGAACTGGTTCGGGCCGTACCCGGCCGGACCGTGCACACCGGCCCGCTGACCGGCTCCGACCACGTCGTACGCGGCCACGAGCGCGGTGACCTGCTGGCCACCGGCGCGATCGCGGTCGACATGGAGTCGGCGACGACGCTGCGCACGGCCGCCGCCGCGCCCGGCCGTCCGGGCCGCGCGGTTGCGGCCGTCCGGGTGGTCGTGGACGCTCCTGAACATGAACTCGTCCGGATCGGCACGGTTCGCGGTGGACTATCGGCCTTCCGCGTCCTTCGTGCCGTCCTTCCCGCTTTTTTCGAATGGCACCGATCGTTGCTGCTCCCTCGGAGGTGAGCCAGATGGCCATGCCGCTGCGTCAGTCCATCAAGGTTGCGACTTATCTCGCTGAACAGAAGATCCGCAAGCGGGACAAGTTTCCGCTGATCGTCGAACTGGAACCGCTCTTCGCCTGCAATCTGAAGTGCGAGGGCTGCGGCAAGATCCAGCACCCGGCCGGGGTGCTCAAGCAGCGGATGCCCGTGGCGCAGGCCGTGGGCGCCGTTCTGGAGTCCGGCGCGCCGATGGTCTCCATCGCGGGCGGTGAACCATTGATGCACCCTCAGATCGACGAGATCGTCCGGCAGTTGGTGGCGAAGAAGAAGTACGTCTTCCTGTGCACCAACGCGATGCTGCTGCGCAAGAAGATGGACAAGTTCACGCCGTCGCCGTACTTCGCGTTCGCCGTGCACATCGACGGCCTGCGCGAGCGCCATGACGAGTCCGTGGCGAAGGAAGGCGTCTTCGACGAGGCCGTCGAGGCGATCAAGGAGGCCAAGCGGCGCGGTTTCCGCGTCACCACCAACTCCACCTTCTTCAACACCGACACCCCCCAGACCATCATCGAGGTGCTCAACTTCCTCAACGACGACCTCAAGGTCGACGAGATGATGATCTCGCCCGCCTACGCCTACGAGAAGGCTCCCGACCAGGACCACTTCCTCGGCGTCACGCAGACCCGCGAGCTGTTCAAGAAAGCGTTCGCGGGCGGCAACCGGCGCCGCTGGCGGCTCAACCACTCGCCGCTGTTCCTCGACTTCCTCGAGGGCAAGGTCGACTTCCCGTGCACCGCGTGGGCCATCCCCAACTACTCGCTGTTCGGCTGGCAGAAGCCCTGCTACCTGATGAGCGACGGGTACGTGACCACGTACAAGGAACTCGTCGAGAAGACCGACTGGGACAAGTACGGGCGTGGCAAGGACCCGCGCTGCGACAACTGCATGGCGCACTGCGGCTACGAGCCGACGGCCGTGCTCGCCACCATGGGCTCGCTCAAGGAGTCGCTGCGCGCCATGACCGAGACCGTCGCCGGGAACCGTGGGTGAGCGCGCCATGACCTCAGGAGAGCCTCTCTCACTGGGCCTCCCGCAGATGCCGGTCCGACCGGTGGCCGAGCGGCGCGTCAGCCGCCGGATCCAGGTCGGGCCGGTGGCCGTGGGAGGCGGCGCGCCGGTGTCCGTGCAGTCGATGACGACGACACGGACCTCGGACATCGGGGCCACGCTGCAGCAGATCGCCGAACTGACCGCCTCCGGCTGCCAGATCGTGCGGGTGGCGTGCCCCACCCAGGACGACGCGGACGCGCTCGCGACCATCGCTCGCAAGTCGCAGATCCCCGTGATCGCGGACATTCACTTCCAGCCGAAGTACGTGTTCGCGGCGATCGACGCCGGATGTGCGGCGGTCCGCGTCAACCCCGGCAACATCAAGAAGTTCGACGACCAGGTGAAACAGATCGCGCGGGCCGCTTGCGACGCGGGCACCCCGATCCGGATCGGGGTCAACGCCGGCTCGCTCGACCGGCGACTCCTTGAGAAGCACGGGAAGGCCACCGCCGAAGCGCTCGTCGAGTCGGCGCTGTGGGAGGCGTCGCTCTTCGAGGAGCACGGCTTTCGCGATCTGAAGATATCCGTCAAGCACAACGACCCGGTGGTGATGATCAACGCCTACCGGCAGCTGGCCGCCGCCTGCGACTATCCGCTGCACCTCGGCGTCACGGAGGCCGGTCCCGAGTTCCAGGGGACCATCAAGTCCGCCGTCGCCTTCGGGGCGTTGCTGAGCGAGGGCATCGGTGACACCATCCGGGTCTCGCTGTCGGCGCCACCCGCGCAGGAGGTGAAGGTCGGCATCCAGATCCTGGAGTCACTGGGCCTGCGGCAGCGGAGTCTGGAGATCGTCTCCTGCCCGTCCTGCGGGCGCGCCCAGGTCGACGTGTACAAGCTCGCCGACGAGGTGACCGCAGGGCTCCAGGGCATGGAGGTGCCGCTTCGCGTGGCCGTCATGGGATGTGTGGTCAACGGGCCGGGGGAGGCCCGGGAGGCCGATCTCGGCGTGGCCTCGGGCAACGGCAAGGGCCAGATCTTCGTCAAGGGCGAGGTCGTCAGGACCGTTCCCGAGTCGAAGATCGTCGAGACGCTGATCGACGAGGCGACGCGCATCGCCGAGCAGATGGAGAAGGACGGCGTCGCGTCGGGCACACCCGACGTCACCGTGGGCTGAGTTCTTGAGAGAACGCAACACGAAGGGGGCTCCAGCGTGACGATTCTGGAAACCATCAGGGGGCCGCGCGACCTGAAGTCGCTGAGCGAGGAACAACTCGACGAACTGACCGCGGAGATCAGGGAGTTTTTGGTCCACGCGGTCGCCAGGACCGGCGGCCACCTCGGGCCGAACCTCGGCGTGGTGGAACTGTCCATCGCGCTGCACCGGGTCTTCGAGTCACCGGCCGACAAGATCGTCTGGGACACCGGCCACCAGAGCTACGTGCACAAGCTGTTGACGGGACGTCAGGACTTCTCGAAGCTGCGCGGCAAGGGCGGCCTGTCCGGCTACCCGTCGCGCGAGGAGTCCGAGCACGACATCGTCGAGAACAGCCACGCCTCCACCGCGCTCGGCTGGGCCGACGGACTCGCCAAGGCGCGCCACGTGCAGGGCGGCCACGGTCATGTCGTCGCGGTCATCGGGGACGGGGCCCTCACCGGCGGCATGGCCTGGGAGGCGCTCAACAACATCGCGGCCGCCAAGGACCGGCCGCTGATCATCGTCGTCAACGACAACGAACGCTCCTACGCGCCCACCATCGGCGGCCTCGCCAACCACCTGGCCACCCTCAGGACCACCGACAGCTACGAGAAGGTGCTCGCCTGGGGCAAGGACGTCCTGCTGCGCACCCCCGTCATCGGACACACCGTCTACGAGTCCCTGCACGGCGCCAAGAAGGGCTTCAAGGACGCCTTCGCCCCGCAGGGCATGTTCGAGGACCTCGGCCTCAAATACGTGGGGCCGATCGACGGGCACGACACCAACGCCGTCGAGTCCGCGCTGCGCCGCGCCAAACGCTTCCACGGCCCGGTCCTCGTCCACTGCCTCACCGAGAAGGGCCGCGGCTACGAGCCGGCGCTCGCCGACGAGGCCGACCGCTTCCACAGCGTCGGCGTCATGGACCCGTTGACCTGCGCGCCGCTCACCCCGCCCGGCGGGCCGTCCTGGACGTCCGTGTTCGGCGACGAGATCGTCCGTATCGGGCGTGAGCGCGAGGACGTCGTCGCCATCACCGCGGCCATGCTGCACCCGGTCGGCCTGACGAAGTTCGCCGACGCGTTCCCCGACCGGGTCTGGGACGTCGGCATCGCCGAGCAGCACGCCACCGTGTCGGCCGCGGGCCTCGCCACAGGCGGTCTGCACCCGGTCGTCGCCGTCTACGCCACATTCCTCAACCGCGCCTTCGACCAGCTCCTCATGGACGTCGCCCTGCACCGGTGCGGGGTCACCTTCGTGCTCGACCGGGCCGGCGTCACCGGCACCGACGGCGCCTCCCACAACGGCATGTGGGACATGTCCGTCCTCCAGGTCGTACCGGGCCTGAGGATCGCCGCGCCGCGCGACGCCGACCAGCTCCGCGCCCAGCTGCGCGAGGCCGTCGCCGTCGACGACGCCCCGACCCTGCTGCGCTTCCCCAAGGAGTCGGTGGGCCCGGCCGTCCCGGCGATCGACCGGGTGGGCGGCACGGACGTGCTGCACCGGGCCGACGAGGCGCGGGTGCTGCTCGTCGCGGTGGGCGTCATGGCGCCGGTCTGCCTGCAGGCCGCCGAACTGCTGGAAGGGCGCGGTATCGGCTGCACCGTGGTCGACCCGCGCTGGGTCAAGCCCGTCGACCCGGCGCTCGCGCCGCTCGCCGCCGAGCACGACCTGGTCGCCGTCGTCGAGGACAACAGCCGCTCCGGGGGCGTCGGTTCGGCCGTCGCACTCGCCCTCGGCGACGCCGACGTCGACGTGCCCGTACGGCGCTTCGGCATCCCCGAGCAGTTCCTCGCCCACGCCAAGCGGGGCGAGGTGCTCGCCGACATCGGCCTGACCCCGGTCGAGATCGCGGGACGGATCGCCTCTTCCCTGGAGCACCTGGAGCGACAAGCCCGCAAGGAGAACGACGCATGAGCAAGGAGTTCGACCTCGGCACACTGCTCGCCGAGCGCGGCGCCGAACGGTACGAGCTGCACGCCAAGTACCTCAATCACCAGCTGCCGAAGATGCTGCACACCATCGGCTTCGACAAGGTGTACGAGCGGGCCGAGGGCGCCCACTTCTGGGACGCCGACGGCAACGACCACCTGGACATGCTCGCCGGGTTCGGCGTCATGGGCCTGGGGCGCCACCACCCCGTCGTGCGCAAGGCCCTGCACGACGTCCTCGACGCCTCGTTGGCCGACCTGACCCGGTTCGACTGCCAGCCGCTGCCGGGTCTGCTCGCCGAGAGACTGCTCGCCCACAGCCCCCATCTGGACCGCGTGTTCTTCGGCAACAGCGGCACCGAGGCCGTGGAGACCGCCCTGAAGTTCGCCCGGTACGCGACCGGCAGGCCCCGCGTCCTGTACTGCGCGCACGCCTTCCACGGACTGACCACCGGATCGCTCTCCGTCAACGGCGAGGACGGCTTCCGCGAGGGCTTCGCCCCGCTGCTGCCCGACACCGCCGTGCCGCTGGGCGATCTCGGCGTACTGGCGAAGGAGCTGAAGAAGGGCGACGTCGCCGCGCTGATCGTCGAACCGATCCAGGGCAAGGGCGTCCACGAGGCGCCGCCCGGCTATCTGCGTGGCGCACAGGAACTCCTGCACAAGCACAAGGCGCTGCTCATCGCCGACGAGGTGCAGACCGGCCTCGGCCGTACCGGCGACTTCTACGCCTACCAGCACGAGGACGGCGTCGAGCCCGACCTCGTGTGCGTGGCGAAGGCGCTGTCGGGTGGATATGTCCCGGTCAGCGCGACCCTCGGAAAGGACTGGATCTTCAAGAAGGTCTACTCGTCCATGGACCGTGTCCTCGTCCACTCGGCGAGCTTCGGCTCCAACGCCCAGGCCATGGCCGCCGGACTCGCCGTCCTGTCGGTCATGGAGGACGAGCAGGTCGTCGCCAACTCCCGTGCCATGGGCGGCCTGTTGAAGTCGAGGCTCGCCGCTCTCGTCGACCGCTACGAACTGCTGGCCGACGTACGCGGCCGGGGCCTGATGGTCGGCATCGAGTTCGGCAGGCCCAAGTCCTTGAAGCTGCGGAGCCGGTGGACGATGCTGCAGGCCGCGCGCAAGGGCCTGTTCGCTCAGATGGTCGTCGTGCCGCTGCTGCAGAAGCACCGGATCCTCACCCAGGTCTCCGGCGACCATCTGGAAGTCATCAAGCTGATTCCGCCCCTCGTGATCGACGAGGGCGACGTCGACCGGTTCGTCGAGGCGTTCACCGCCGTCATGGACGACGCGCACAGCGGCAGCGGCCTGATGTGGGACTTCAGCAAGACCCTCGTGAAGCAGGCGGTGGCCAACCGCTGAGGAGCATGAACCCGACTTTGCCTCTGAGGTAACAAATTTGCCCCCGGGGCAGGGCTCTGGCTGAATCGTCCGTATGAGCCCTGCCCTCCCGGAGGAGGTTCCGGAGCCCCCGGAACTGCCCGCCGTCGCGCCCCGGCTGCGCGCCCTGCGCCGCCGCGCCTCCCTCACGCTGGAGGTCGCCGCCGGCTCCGCCGGACTCTCGCCGGCCCACCTCTCCCGTCTGGAGACAGGGCACCGCCAGCCTTCGCTGCCCATGCTGCTCTCGCTCGCCCGCACCTACGGTACGACCGTCTCCGAGCTGCTCGGCGAGGCCCCCGCCGACCGTGACGCCGTCGTGCGCGCCGGGTCCGCCGAAGCGACGAAGGCCGGCGGCTGGACCTACGTCCAGGCCGGTGCGCCCGGTCGCGGCATGCAGGCGCTGCGCGTCCACGTCCCGCACGGGGCGCAGGGCGACATCGTGCGCGTCCATCCGGGCGAGGAGTGGCTCTACGTGCTCACCGGGCGGCTGAGGCTCCGCCTCGGCGACACGTCCCACCGGCTCGGCCCCGGCGACAGCGCGCACTTCGACTCGCTGACCCCGCACAAGATCGCCGCCGCGGACGCGAGCGGGGTCGAACTCCTCTTCGTGCACACCCTCTTGCAGAGCCCGACCGCCGCGCTGTGTCTCGGCCCGGCGGCCGGCCCGATCCGGGAGATCTGACCATGAGCGACGCCGAGCGCCCCGCGCGCCGTGAGATCGAGGACAAGATGCCGCGCGGCATCCTGGTCCGCGTCCTGCTGTACGTCTTCGCGGGCCACGCGTTCGCCGCCTTCGTCTACCTGCTGTTCACGCTGGGCGGTAGCCGGTAGCCGGTAGCCGGTAGCCGGCCGCCTCAGTCGAGCAGACGCTCGCGCAGCCGGTCGCGGTCGGCGGCCGTGAGCCTCAGCCCCGCCTCGAGGTAGCGCTCGGTGGAGCCCCAGGTCTCCTCGATGGCCACGAAGGCCGCGTCGAGGTACTCGGCACGGGCGTCGAAGAGCGGGCTGAGCAGCTCCATGACCTCGGGAGAGTAGGCGTCCGCCGCGGTGGCGCTGCGGTGCACCTTGTAGCGGCGGTGCTTCGCGTTCGACTCCAAGTAGTCGGCCTCGATCGCGTCGCGCTCCACGCCGACCGCGAGCAGCGTGATCGCGATGGACAGGCCGGCGCGGTCCTTGCCCGCGGCGCAGTGCATGAGGGTGGGCACGCTGTCCTCGGCGACCGCGCGCAGGACCTGGCCGTGCTCGGCGGTGCGCTCGGTGATGATCGTGCGGTACGAGGCGATCATGCGCCCCGCCGCGCGCCCGTCGGAGAGGATCGAGCGCAGCTGGTCGATGTCGCCGTCGCGGACCATCTTCCAGAACTCGGCGCCGTCCGCCGGGTCGGACAGCGGCAGATTCACATTGCGCACCCCCGGCAGCTCGACATCGGCGCCTTCCAGCTTCTGGTCGGCCGCGTTGCGGAAGTCGAAGATCGTGTGCAGTCCAAGACCGGCGAGGAACGCCGCGTCCTCGGCCGTGGCGTGGGCGAGATGTCCGCTGCGGAAGAGCACGCCCTGGCGCACCCGCCGTCCGTCCACGGTCGGCAGGCCGCCCACATCGCGGAAGTTGCGCACCCCGGTCAGCTGGGGCTCGGTGGACGGTGCGTGCTGCGTCACGGGGGCTCCTCGCGGTCGGTGCTCCGGCGTTCCTCGCCGGCGGGCGCATTGTCGACGATACGACATGCATGACACGGGCAACCATCAATCCGGTTTGACCGGTTTACCGCCAACCATCCGTAATTCTCCCGGGGTTGCGAACTCGGACGTGAGCAGCGTCATAACGGTGACCGTCCGTGGCGGTTCCCGGTGCGGCCTTCACTGCAATTCGCTGAAGCAATGGTGCCGTTATGGCGGCTGGGCCCACGCAGAGTGACGCATGGAATTCGTATTCGATCAAGAATGTGAATGCGCGGCCGATTCCGGCGATTGTCGTCCGGAAGTCCCTGCCCTACCGTCACCCTTCATCCCGGACGGAACGCCGAGTCCTGCCGCCGCCCGGGACTCGTACGACGACCCGTGACGGCAGGAGCGGGGGACCCACAGGCAGTACCGCCGCCGAAGGAATTCCCTGACGCGACTCGGGGTGAAGCCGTGCCCGTTCGACGGTCGCGGCCGGACATCTCCCGTCCGAACCCGACAGCTCACCTCGCAGGCGACGGAGAGGAATACGTCATGCCCGCCAAGGGAAAGCACCGCCGCCCCAAGTCCCCGCGCGTCACCCGAGCCGCCGCCGTCGCGTCGGTGAGCGGCGCCGCGCTCGCCCTCCCGCTCATCGGCGCGACCGGCGCGCACGCGGCCACGTCGAACGCAGCCGGCACCACTTCGGCGACCGGGGCGACCGCGGCCGCCCCGGCAACGGCCAGGACCTACACCGTCAGGACCGGCGACTCGCTGTCCGAGATCGCCCGGAAGCACCACGTGACCGGCGGCTGGAAGCGGCTCTACAAGGACAACAGCAGCGTCATCGGATCCGACGCCTCCCTGATCAGGCCCGGTATGAAGCTCAGCCTCGACGGCGCCTCGGTGTCCCGGGCCGCGCTGACCACCACCACGGCCACCGCCGACTACGTCAAGCCGGTCGACGGCCCGATCGGCACCCCGTACCACGAGGCCGGATCGATGTGGTCGAGCGGCTACCACACGGGCACCGACTTCATCGTGTCCACCGGTACCGCCGTCAAAGCGGTCGCCGCGGGCACCGTCGTCTCCGCGGGCTGGGACGGCGCGTACGGCAACGACGTCGTCATCCGCCACGCCGACGGGCGCTACTCGCAGTACGCCCACCTCTCGTCGATCGAGGTCGTCGCCGGGCAGAGTGTGACGGCCGGTCAGCAGATCGCCCTGTCCGGAGCGACCGGCAACGTCACCGGGCCGCACCTGCACTTCGAGATCCGTACGACGCCGTACTACGGTTCCGACGTCGACCCGCTGGCCTACCTGCGTTCGCACGGAGTGTCGGTCTGACCCGGACGGCCCCGGGCTTCGTATTCCCGTCCGGCCGAGTGGGACATGTCACTTGCCGTCAAGGGGTGGCTACGGTCGCGTAGGTCACACCCGAAGGTGAAAGATGTCTGCTCGTGGCAGACGAATCGACATCTTTCAGCGACGGCACGATTCGGTCCTACGCCGCGGTGGGGGACAGCTTCACCGAGGGCGTCGGGGACCCGGGACCGGACGGGAAGTTCGTGGGCTGGGCCGACCGGCTCGCGGTCCTGCTCGACGACCGTGTGCCCGAGGGCACGTTCCAGTACGCGAACCTCGCCGTGCGCGGCAAGCTCATCGACCAGATCGTCGAGGACCAGATCCCGCGCGCGGTCGAACTCGCCCCCGACCTCGTCACACTGTGCGCGGGCGGCAACGACATCATCCGGCCCGGCACCGACCCGGACGACGTGGCCGAGCGCTTCGAGAAGGCCGTGGTCCGGCTGACCGAGGCCGCCGGGACCGTGATGGTGGCCACCGGCTTCGACACCAAGGAGGTCGCCGTCCTCAAACACCTGCGCGGCAAGATCGCCACGTACAACATGCATGTACGCGCGGTCGCCGACCGGTACGGGTGCCCGGTGCTCGACCTGTGGTCCCTGAAGTCCGTGCAGGACCGCAGGGCCTGGGACGACGACCGGCTGCACCTGTCGGCCGAGGGGCACACGCGCGTGGCGCTGCGCGCCGGGCAGGTACTCGGGTTCGACGTGCCCGCCGACCCGGAGCAGGCATGGCCGCCCCTGCCGCCGCGCGGCACGCTCGAGGTGCGGCGCGACGACATCCACTGGGCGCGCGAGTTCCTGGTGCCGTGGATCGGGCGCCGACTGCGCGGGGAGTCCTCCGGCGACCGCGTGCAGGCAAAGGGGTTCGTGGACCCGAACGCGATCAAGGCGCACCTGGAATCCGCGTCATGAGGGGCGGGGGCGCCTGACGAGACCTGAGGGGAGCGGGCGCGGCGCGTTGTCGGTGCGGGCGCACATAATGGAAAGCCCTGGCCGTTCTACGGGAGGCGCCGTGCCACGTTCTCTGATGCCGTCACTGCGATCGATGCAGCCCGCCGCGTTCGGCGCCGAGCCGGCCGGCGAGCGCCTGCGGCGCATCCACGCCTCGCCGAACTTCGCCGACGGCTCCTTCCGCAACCCCGACGGCGCGCGAATCCGCCCCGACGGTTCGGTGCTCGACTTCGCGAAGGGCTACTTCCGCAAGGAGGAGCGGGCCCGCCGCGCCCCCGCGGGCGTGGTCCCGGTGCACGCCACCACCTACGCGGACCTGGCGAAGCCCCCGGCGAGCGGCTTGCGGGTCACCTGGATGGGGCACTCCAGCGTGCTCGTCGAGATCGACGGGGCACGGGTGCTGTTCGACCCGGTGTGGGGCGAGCGGTGTTCACCCTTCACGTTCGTCGGGCCGAAGCGGCTGCACCCGGTGCCGCTGCCGCTGGAGGCGCTGGGCCCGGTCGACGTGGTCGTCATCTCCCACGACCACTACGACCATCTGGACATGCCCACGATCAAGGCCCTGGCCGGCACGGACACCCTTTTCGCGGTGCCGCTCGGCGTCGGAGCCCACCTGGAGCACTGGGGCGTGCCCGCCGACCGGCTGCGCGAGCTGGACTGGCACGAGTCGACGCGGGTCGCCGGGCTGAGCCTCACCGCGACTCCGGCCCGCCACTTCTGCGGACGCGGTGTGCGCAACCAGCAGCACACGCTGTGGGCGTCGTGGGCGGTGGCCGGGCCCGAGCACCGCGTCTACCACAGCGGTGACACCGGCTACTTCCAGGGCTTCCAGGACATCGGTGCGGCGCACGGCCCCTTCGATCTCACCATGATCCAGATCGGGGCGTACTCGCAGCACTGGCCCGAGGGCCACACGGACCCCACCCCGCTGCCGGGGGCCTGGCCGGACATCCACATGTCACCGACGGAGGGCCTGCGCGCCCACCTCGACCTCCAGGGCGGCGCCCCGCACGGCGTGCTCATGCCCATCCACTGGGGCACCTTCACCCTGGCGATGCACCCGTGGGCCGAACCGGGGGAGTGGACCGTGGACGAGGCCGACGAGGCGGGCCAGATCTGCGCGACCCCCCACCCCGGCGAGCCGTTCGAACCGACCGGCGTGCTCCCCGTCGACCGCTGGTGGCGCGATGTCTCGCTCCCGCTCGACCACCCGTGGCGCGCCCGGGAGGGGGCCGAGTCGCGGCCGCGGGAAGCGGCGGGGGAGCTCGACCTGGCAGGGGAGCGGTAAGGCAGGGCCGGGCGGGCCCAGGAGCCCGGCAGGCGCCCGCGTCATCCGTCCCGGTCGTCGTCGCCCGCCTCGCCCAGGAGCCGTTCCACCTGCGCGGTGGTCGGCATGTCAGGAGCACAGAAGAGGCGGGCCGCGACATGAGCCCCGGCCGCGTTGGCGAAGCGGACCGTTCGCTCCAGCGGCCAGCCGGAGAGCAGACCGTGGCAGAGGGCTCCGCCGAATGCGTCCCCGGCGCCGAGACCGTTGACGACGCGCACCGGCAGGGGGGAGACCTCGACGCGCTCGTGCGGGGTCCGCGCGAGGACTCCTGCCGGGCCCCGTTTGACCACCGCCAGCTCCACACCCGTGGCCAGCAGGGCCTCGGCGGCGGCCTCCGGGTCGCGTTCACCCACGGCGGCCTCGCACTCGTCGAGGTTGCCGACGGCCACCGTGCACCGCTCGAGAGCCGTGCGCAGGGCGGTGCCCGCGGCCTTTGGTGACGGCCAGAGCCCGGGCCGGTAGTCGAGGTCGAGCACCGTGACCGCGGCACGGTCGCGGGCATCGAGCGCGGCGGTGTGCGCGCTTGCGCTCGGCTCGGCGGACAGACCGGTCCCGGTCAGCCACAGCAGGCGTGCCGCCCGGATCTCGGCCAGGTCCAGGTCCTCGGGCCCGATCCGCAGATCGGGCGTGCCCGGCGGGCGGTAGAACCAGATCGGGAAGTGGTCGGGCGGGAAGACCTCGCAGAAGGTGACCGGGGTCGGCGGGCCCGCGACCGGGGTGACGCGGCGTGCGTCCACGCCGTACCCGCGCAGCTCGCCGCGGAGGTAGTCGCCGAACGGGTCGGTGCCCGTGCGGCTGATCAGGGCGGTGCGGCGGCCGTGCCGGGAGGCGGCCACGGCGACGTTGGCCGCGCTGCCGCCCAGGTGCTTGCCGAAACTCTCCACGTCAGCCAGGCCCACGCCCTGCTGGAGCGGATAGAGGTCGACGCCGAGCCGGCCCATGACCAGGACCTCGGGGGCGGGAAGGGAGGTGGCGGGACCGGTCACCGCACCGCCTTGCCCAGGTGGGTGAGGGAGGCGACGACATCGGCCAGCGGTCCCTGCCCGGCGGCGGGCTCGCGGTCCAGGACGGTGTCCTGCTCCAGCACGTACCAGCCGTCGTAACCCGCCGCGTCGAGCGCCGAGATCAGCGCCGCCGTGTCCACGTCGCCGTCGCCGAGCGGGCGGTACAGGCCCTCACGGACGGCCGCCGTGTAGCCGATGTCCGCGGCGCGGACCCGGCCGGCCATCGCCGCGTCCACGTCCTTGAGGTGCACGTGACCGATCCGGTCGGCCGCGCGCCGGGCGAGCGCCACCGGGTCGACGCCGCCGACCAGGAGGTGACCGGTGTCGAGACAGAGTGGTACGGAGCTCTTCGCGAGGACACGGTCGACGTCGTCCTGCCCCTCGACCACGGTGCCGATGTGCGGATGCAGGACGGCCCTGACACCGCGGCGCGCCGCGTGTGCGGCGATCCGGTCGAGGTGGGCGAGGAGCGCTTCCCACTCACGGCCCGTCAACCGTGGGCGCCCGTCGTACCCTCGAGACCCCGAAGCGGCGGCGAGCACCAGGGTGCCGGCGTCCCCGAACCCGGCCAGCGCACGCTCCACCTCGGGCAGCGGGTCATGCTCCGGGTCGTGCAGCACCACGGGGACGAAGCCGCCGACGGCGCTCAGTCCGTGCTCGGCGAGCAACGCGGCCCGTGCCCGCGGGTCGTGCGGCAAGAACCCGTCAGGACCGAACTCGGTGGCCGTCAGGCCCGCCCCGGCCATCTCGGCCAGGACCCGTGCGGGGCTCATCTGGTGTCCCCAGCCCGGCACTTCGCACACGCCCCAGGAGATGGGCGCACCCGCGAGCCGCATCACCGGCTCACCTCCTCGTCTCGACCCGTCCCGGTCCACCGTCGATTCCTATCGTCGGCCATGGCGGGCGTCAAGGATTTGTACGGACATGCATACGTACGTATCTACCTGGCCGGCATGCGGCATACTGGCCCCACCTTGCGTACGGCCCGATGAGCCCGGGAGGCGCCCGACATGGCTGCGATCACCAAGCTGATCAGCATCGACCGCAGCAGCCCGGTCCCCCTCTACTTCCAGGTCGCGCGGCAGCTCCAGGAACTCATCGAGTCCGGAGTGCTCAGGCCCGGTGCCCGCCTGGAGAACGAGATCGCGCTCGCCGAGGAGCTCGGCCTCTCGCGTCCCACGATGCGGCAGGCCATGCAGCACCTCGTCGACAAGGGGCTCCTCGCGCGCAGGCGGGGCGTGGGCACGCAGGTCGTCAACAGCCGAGTGCGCCGCCCGATCGAACTGACCAGCCTCCACGAGGACCTGGAGCGCGGCGGGCGCCGCCCGCGCACCGAGGTCCTGTCCCTGCGCACCGAGCCCGCGGACGCCGAAGTGGCGGCGGCGCTGCGGATCGAGCCCGGCACCGATGTGCTGGCCCTGCGCCGCCTGCGTCACGCGGACGACGAGCCGATAGCGCTCATGCGCAACCACCTCCCCGCCGACCTGGTGACCCTCGACGAACGGGAACTCGGCGCCCAGGGGCTCTACCGGCTGCTGCGCAGGGCTGGCGTCACCCCGTCCACGGCCGACCAGACCATCGGCGCCCGCCGCGCGACCGCCACGGAGGCCCGCCTGCTCACCGAGGCGCGCGGCGCCACACTGCTCACCGCGGAACGCGTCAGCTTCGACACGACGGGGCGCGCCGTCGAGTACGGATCGCACGTGTACCGGGCCTCGGTGTACTCCTTCGAGATGACGCTCGACGCTCGCTGAGCGCCGCCCGGCCTCATGCCGGTCCGGCGGCCACACAGAACTCGTTGCCCTCCGGATCGGCCATCACGAAATGATGGTCGCCGTATCTCTCCACCACCGTGGCCCCCGCACGCAGCAGCCGCTCGGCCTCCGCCTCGACGCGGGCCCAGCGCTCCCGCGGGGAGCCGTGGCCCGGCACCCGGATGTCGATGTGGAGGCGGTTCTTCGCCGTCTTGGGCTCGCGCACCTTCAGGATCGACAGACGCGGCCCCGTCCGGTCCGGGGCGCAGAGCCACGCGCCGTCGTCCTCCTCCTCGTCCTCCGGCGGCCCGAACGAGGCGAGCCACTCCTCGCGTGTCGCGAACGGTGCGGGCGGCGGCTCGTCCACGTAACCGAGCGCCGTCTTCCAGAAGTCCGCGAGCAGCGTGGCGTCGCGGCAGTCCAGGGTGAGATCGAAGGTCGCCGTCATGGTGATGACGGTACGGCGCGGCACTGACATCGGGGCCGACACGGGGGTTCGGTCCCGGTCGACGCGATATCGAACGCGCGCCCGAGGGTGCTCGCTCCGGTAATCGGTCGCTCGTGCGAGGGGTCATACCAGAGCGGGATGTCGGCCGCCGGAGTTTGGCAACTGCCCAGCGCACATGAGTCGTTGACGACTACCGTGAGTGCTCGCCGAGCGACAACCGGTCGTCCCGCCGGCGTCGCGAACCCCCGCAACCCGTACCCGACGACCTGGGCTGTCGCCCCGACCAGACGAACCGAGGACGCCGAATGTCTCAGCTCCGCCAGCCGGCCGCGCGCGCAGACCGCCGCGAGAGCGGTCGGCACGGCAGGCCCGCCGGTCGGGCCGCAGCGCGCCAGGGGGAGAGCGCATTCCACATACGGCCGCAACTGCTGCGGATCGCCGTGCTGCCGCCGCTGGCCGTGGCGCTCGGCGCGTGTGCCGCCGTGCTCTTCACGGTCCGCGCCTCGGGCGTACGCCCGAGCCCCGCCCTGTGGGCCGTGCTCACCGGCGCCGCCGGGGTCACCGCCGCGGCGATCGTCATCGCGGCCGTCGCCGCCGCCCGCGCCGCGACCACCGTACGCGACCGTGTCCTCGCGCTGCGCCGCACCACCGCCCGCGGCCAGGCCGAACTGCGCAACCTGGTCGAACAGCTGCGCGGCGGAGAAGGGCCCGCGCCGCGCCGTGCCGGCTCCCGGCCGGGCGCCGACGCCGACGAGTTCGACCGCCTCGGCGCCGACCTGGCACGCGCCCACGACGTCGCGGTCTCCGCCGTGGTCCAGGCCACCCAGCTGTCCGGGCAGACGGGCAGCCTGCAGAAGCTCGAGGTCTTCGTGAACCTCGCGCGGCGCCTGCAGTCCCTGGTGCAGCGCGAGATCTCCATCCTCGACGACCTGGAGAACCAGGTGGAGGACCCCGAACTGCTCAAGGGCCTCTTCGACGTCGACCACCTGGCCACCCGCATCCGCCGGCACGCCGAGAACCTCGCCGTGCTCGGCGGCGCCGTCTCCCGGCGCCAGTGGAGCCACCCGGTCTCCATGACCGAGGTGATGCGCTCCGCCGTCGCCGAGGTCGAGCAGTACTCGCGCGTGAAACTCGTCCCGCCGGTCGACGGCACCCTGCGCGGCCACGCCGTCGCCGACTGCATCCACCTGCTCGCCGAACTCGTCGAGAACGCCACGGTGTTCTCCGCGCCCCACACCCAAGTGCTGCTCCGTGCCAACCTGGTGACCTCCGGGCTAGCCGTGGAGGTCGAGGACCGCGGCCTCGGCATGCCGGTCACCGAGCAGAGCAAGATGAACGCGCTGCTGGCCGACCCCGACCAGGTCAACGTCGCAAGGCTCCTCCAGGACGGCCGTATCGGCCTGTTCGTCGTCTCCCAGCTGGCCCGTCGGCACGGCATCACCGTACGGCTGCAGACCAACATCTACGGGGGAGTCCAGGCCGTCCTCGTCCTGCCCCAGGATCTCCTCGGCGCCGACGGTGACGCGGGCGGTGAACGGCCGAGCCAGGTGCGCAAGGCCACTGTCGCGGCCACCGCCGAC
Source organism: Streptomyces beihaiensis (assembly GCF_026274175.1). Taxonomy (GTDB): domain Bacteria; phylum Actinomycetota; class Actinomycetes; order Streptomycetales; family Streptomycetaceae; genus Streptomyces; species Streptomyces beihaiensis. The sequence goes on along the minus strand of NZ_JAPHNL010000272.1, from coordinate 149 downwards.
AGCGTGCTGGGCCCTCAGGCCGCCGCGGCCCAGGCGCCCGGTGCGGCCCGCTCCCCGTCCGCCGGCGCGGCCCACCCTCTCGCCGCCCCCGCCCGGCCCCCCGCCGGGCCGGCCCCCGCACAGCAGCACATATCGCAGACGGTCGAACG
>NZ_JAPHNL010000271.1 GCF_026274175.1 Streptomyces beihaiensis | reverse complement strand
GGTGGTCGGGGTGCCCTGCCCTTCCTGCGGTACGCCCAACCAGCCAGGGCGCCGGTTCTGCCGGCGCTGCGCGGCCGAGCTGAGGCCCGCGGCCAAGCCCGCCCCGCTGCCCTGGTGGCGAACCGTGTGGCCGCTGCGCCGCCGGGTGCGGGCTAGTTCGGGGCGGGGCGTGCGGCTCCTGGTGATCCTCGTCGTGCTGCTGGCGCTGTGCGCGGGCGCGTTCCTGCTGCTGCCCGCCGGACGCGCCCTGTTCGAGGACACCCGGGACAAGCTGTCCGACCCCAAGCCCGTGACCCCGGTGCGGGTCAGCGCGAGCGCGGAGGTCCCGGGGCATCCGGCGAGGAACACCACGGACGGGCTGAGCAACCGCTACTGGGGGGCGCCCGCGCCGGGCGCCTCGGTGACGTACACGTTCGGCAAGCCGTTCCGCCTGGTCGACCTGATCGTCACCAACGGCGCGTCCAAGGACCCGAGCTCCTACGCCCGCGAGGGACGCGCGCTCACGATCGACCTTCAGGTGACGACCGCGGACGGCGAACGGCACGACAGACGGGTATCCCTCAGCGACAAGCCGGGCCCGCAGACCGTGACCACGGGCATCAGCGACGTGAAGACCGTACGCATGGTTCTGCGCTCGGCCACCGGCCTGACGAAGGGCCGCCATCTGGCCCTGGCGGAGGTGGAGTTCTTCCAGAGGTCCTGACCCAGCGGCGCCCCTGACAGGAGAGCGCTCGCCTGTCAGGAGCGCGCTCGCCCGGCCCGGTCGCGGGCCCGCTGGAAACGGTCCCGCCCTTCGGAGAGCGTGACCACCGGATCGGGATAGTCGTACCGGGCCCGCTCCGAACCCGGCAGTCTCCACGGTTCGTGCACGGCCGCCCCGGCGATGCCGGTCAGCTCGGGCACCCAGCGGCGCACGTAGTCGCCCTCGGGGTCGTACCGCTTGCCCTGGAGCACGGGGTTGAGCACCCGGTTGGGGCGGCTGTCCGTGCCGGTCCCGGCCATCCACTGCCAGTTGTCCCCGCCCGCGGCCAGCCCCTCCGAACCACGCGCGCGCAGGGCCCCGCCCCTCGGCTCGGTGACGAGGCAGTGCGATGTCGGCGAGGCGGTCTCCGCCGAGCGCGACTGCCGGCGCGAGGTCCGAGAGGACCTTCCCCAGGTCGTGGACGGCCCGAGGGTTCGCGCCAGGGAGCGAGTGCCGCGCAGACGACCCGGTCACGGCCGATCTTGCGGGTGGTTTCGACCAGCAGGACCGAACCGGCCTGCGAGACCACCGCTCGGCCGTCGTCCCGGACACGAGCATGCGGGTAGGAGCCGGTGGCTGCTTCACCTGGAAAGCGTCTCCCACAGGCCCGGGAACAAGGACCTCAGCGATCCTCATTGCCGCTGGTCAGAGGAGCTCTTCGGTCGCCTGACCGCCGGCCGGACAGCCACTGAGAGACAGCGCCGTGGATGAGGAGTGAGTGGCGCGGGGAAATGTGCCCCGCCATCGCCGACCACGAGAACGGAAGCGTGCGCATGCCCCGGCTCCGGTAACTCGACCCCGGGCCTGAGGTGTTGTCCTCCCGCAGCTTGTCAGGGGTGTGTAACAAGCCCTTGTGGCTGCTGGGGCAGGAGGGTTCCGGTGTGATCAACTACAGATGCCTCGGGTAACGCCCGCAGCGCACCAGTGTGTTGTGCGGTCGCGGAAACGTGACCGCGCCGGGCGCGAGGCGGGTCGCGTGACAGCTCGTGACCCCTGCCCAGCGGCCATGTGCCCATTCGGCCCACGCGCCCGCAGACGGAATTGGAGCGAAGAATGCGCAAGAACCTCAAGAAGGCAGCAATCGTCGGTGCCGGCGTCCTGGCGTTCTCCGGCATCGCCACCGGAATGGCTCAGGCGTCGGTGCGGCAGGGTGCGGACATCCCGGGCAAGGGCCCCCTCCAGGAGTGCACCAACTGGGGCAACGCCCTGCAGGCCCATGGGGTGATCGTGGGCTTCGCCTGTATGGAGGACGAAGGCGGCAACTCCTGGAAGCTGACCCCCTACTACGCCAACTGACCCTCTCTTGGCACGTCCCGGCGGGGCAGGCGAGATCCACGACTCCTGAGCGTCCGGGAAAGCTCTCGTCCACGAGGACGAAGCCGAAGGTTCGGGCCCGAACGGCGAGGATGTCAGATCGTGCACCGCCCGAGCCTTCCGCCCCGGCTCAAGCGCCGCTGATATCGCCCTGTCCAAGCCGGTCTTGCGGACGGTCTCGACCAGCAGCACGCTCCCGCCCCGCGAAGCATCACGACGCGTGGGCTGACGGTCAAGCATCGACAGTGCACGGCCTCTCGGCGCCCCTGCGGGGCCGAGATCGACAATGAGAGAGAAGGGTGCGGTGGCCTCGGAACCGGGTGACACGACCTCGACAACATTCAGGGCATTGGCCAGGAGCCGAGCCAGCCGGCCCAGCCCCTTGGAGGCGCTCGGGCTCACGACGACCATCCCGTCCGCGACCTCGATCCCGCCGCACTGATGGCGCACGAGTGCGAATCGGCCAAGTGGGGCGGGGGCTTGCGGGCCGAACCGGCAGGGCCGCGTCGGCGTGAGAGGCTGGGCCGTATGAACCGGTTGGCTGGTACGACCTCGCCTTATCTGCTTCAGCATGCCGACAACCCGGTCGACTGGTGGCCGTGGGGACCCGGGGCGTTCGAGGAAGCGAAACGGCGCGATGTACCCGTTCTGCTGTCGGTCGGATACTCCGCGTGCCACTGGTGCCACGTCATGGCCCACGAGTCCTTCGAGGACGAGGCCACCGCCGCCGTCATGAACGAGCACTTCGTCTGCGTCAAGGTCGACCGCGAGGAGCGCCCCGACATCGACGCCGTCTACATGGAGGCCGTGCAGGCCGCCACCGGGCAGGGCGGCTGGCCCATGACGGTCTTCCTCACCCCGGACGCCGACCCGTTCTACTTCGGCACTTACTTCCCGCCCGAGCCGAAGCACGGCATGCCGTCCTTCCGCCAGCTCCTCGAAGGTGTGCGCAGCGCCTGGGCGGACCGGCGCGGCGAGGTCACCGAGGTCGCCTCGAAGATCACCTCGGATCTGGCGGGGCGCGAGCTGCGGTACGGGGACGCGCGACCGCCCGGCGAGAGCGAGCTCGCCCAGGCGCTGCTCGGGCTGACCCGCGAGTACGACGCCACGTACGGCGGTTTCGGTGGCGCGCCCAAATTTCCACCGTCCATGGTCGTCGAGTTCCTGCTGCGCCACCATGCCCGCACGGGCGCCGAGGGCGCGCTGCAGATGGCCGCCGAAACGTGCGAGCGGATGGCCCGCGGCGGCATCTACGATCAGCTCGGCGGGGGCTTCGCGCGGTACTCCGTCGACCGCGAGTTCACCGTCCCGCACTTCGAGAAGATGCTGTACGACAACGCGCTCCTGTGCCGTGCGTACGCGCATCTGTGGCGGGCCACCGGCAGCGCGCTCGCCAAGCGGATCGCCCTGGAGACCGCCGAGTTCATGGTGCGCGAGCTGCGCACGAACGAGGGCGGGTTCGCCTCCGCGCTCGACGCGGACAGCGAGGACCCGGACACCGGCGAGCACGTCGAGGGCGCCTACTACGTGTGGACGCCCGAGCAGTTGACGCGGGCGCTCGGCGAGGCGGACGCGGCGGTGGCCGCCCGGTACTTCGGTGTCACCGAGGAGGGGACCTTCGAGAAGGGCGCCTCCGTGCTGCGGCTGCCGCGGGGCGAGGAGGTGTTCGACGCCGAACAGACCGACCGCATCCGGCTGAGCCTCCAGGCCGCTCGCGCCCGGCGGCCCGCGCCCGGCCGGGACGACAAGGTCGTCGCCGCCTGGAACGGGCTCGCCGTCGCGGCGCTCGCCGAGACCGGCGCCTACTTCGGACGGCAGGACCTCGTGGACGCGGCCGTCGGCGCGGGTGACCTGCTCGTCCGGCTGCACATGGACGAACTCGCGCGCCTGACGCGCACCAGCAAGGACGGGCACGCCGGGCAGAACGCGGGGGTCCTCGAGGACTACGCCGACGTCGCCGAGGGGTTCCTCACCCTGGCCTCCGTGACCGGCGAGGGCGTCTGGCTGGAGTTCGCCGGATTCCTGCTCGACCATGTCCTCGACCGGTTCGTGGACCGAGAGAGCGGCGCCCTGTACGACACCGCGTCCGACGCCGAACGGCTGATCCGCCGCCCGCAGGACCCGACCGACAACGCCGCACCGTCCGGCTGGACGGCCGCCGCGGGCGCGCTCCTGACGTACGCCGCGCACACCGGTTCCGAGCCGCACCGCACGGCCGCCGAACGCGCCCTCGGGGTCGTCACGGCACTCGGCCCCCGCGCCCCCCGCTTCATCGGCAACGGGCTCGCGGTCGCCGAGGCGCTGCTCGACGGGCCGCGCGAGGTCGCCGTGGTGGGGGAGGTGGGCGGCCGCATGCACCATGCCGCGCTCACCGGCACCGCGCCCGGCGCCGTCGTCGCGGCGGGCCCTGAGGGCTCCCCGGCCACGGCCGAGCTGCCGCTGCTCGCCGACCGGCCGCGCGTCGACGGCGAGGACACGGCGTACGTGTGCCACCACTTCGTGTGCGACACCCCGGAGACCGATCCGGAGGGGCTGAGGCGGACGCTGGGGGCGGGGGAGGGGCGCGGCTGATCCGCCGTGCCGCCGAACGCACGTCCGGGCCCGGCCTCCGAGGAGGGCCGGGCCCGGAAGGCGAGTGGTCCGCCGCGTCAGCCGAAGGCCTTGGCGGTGTTCCAGTCGGCGTGCAGGACGATCTTCACCTCGGCGTTGGTGTTCGTACGGGACGGATAGTAGATCCGGGTGTATCCGTCGGAGGACTTGCGCACCCACATGTCCGGGATGCCGTCCCCGTTGACGTCCGGGATGCCGAGCGCCGTCGGCACGGCGGTGTCGGTCCAGCCGGTGCCGTAGGCGACGTCCCCGTCCAGTGAGTTCGCCGCGAGCTTGAGCGAGTCGAGGTCGACGCTGCCGCTGACGGAGCCGGGCTTGCCGTGGCGGACGTACATGTTGCCGTTGTCCAGGTTGCGCCAGAGCAGGTCGGGTGTGCTGTCGCCGTTGATGTCGGCGATGTTGACGATCTCCCGGCGCCCCCAGGCGTCGGAGTTCATCAGCGTGGCCGTCCGGAACGTGGCACCGGTGTAGCCGGACAGCGTCCAGAACGCGGTTCCGGCCCGCAGTACCAGGTCCGGGCGCTTGTCGCCGGTGATGTCGCCGACGGCCTTGATCTGGGTCCAGGTCGACGGGTCGGGGGCGTTGTCCGGCAGGCGGATCCGCAGCCGCTGGTCGACGTTGAAGCTGCCGTAGCCGTCACCGGGGTACAGCCAGAACTTTCCGTCGGGGCCGACCGCGAACAGGTCGGTGCTTCCGTCGCCGGGGTAGGCGTCGTCGTAGTGGGTGATCAGCGCGGCCTTGCCGGTATTGGCGTCGTACCAGTAGCCCGCCGGGTCCAGCTTCTTGTCCGAGGTGTAGGACGCGTGCATGCACGCGTACAACTCGCCCCCCGGAGCGCCGGGGCAGTTGTAGAGATTGCCGTCGGACTTGACGACCAGCAGGTCGGGTATGCCGTCGCCGCCGGTGTCACCGGGGCTGTCGGCCTTGTCGCGCGGCGGCACGTAGAACTCGTAGTCGGTGCGGGCGCTCTCGTTGCCGTACTGGTCGTACGCGTACACGTTCAGATAGGTGGGGCCGGCGTGCGGCGGCTTGAGGGCGGTGACGGTGGCCGTGCCGGTGCTGTCGGCGGCGATCGCCGTGTAGCCGACGGTCCCGAAGGCGTACTCGAACTTCGCCGCGCCCGGCGAGGAGAACGTGACCGAGCCGGCCGAGCCGAACGCGACGTGGGCCCAGGTCTGGCCGTCGGCGGTGGCCTTCGGGAAGTCCGTGCTCTCGATGGCGGGCTGCGGCGGGCCGCTGGCGTCGATGGTGATCCGGCAGGGGTCGCTGCCCGGCGGGAAGAACGTCGAGACCAGGCCGCCGGAGTCCTCGGACCGGACGTCCCACGAGTAGAGGGTCTTGTCGGTCAGCGGGAAGGTCGAGGGCACGGTGACCGTGGCGGTGCCGGTCGACGTCGGGGTGATCAGGTAGTCCTTGTGGGTGTTGGTGTAGTCCCCGGTCACCCAGAACCGGAAGTGCAGTTTGCTGAGGTTGCCGTCGGGGTCGTGGCCCTTGGCCGAGAGCACGATGTTGGTCTTGCCGACGGTCACGCCCGTACCACCGGCCGAGCAGTCGCCGCCGGGAGTGGACTTGCCGTCGGTGGGCTCGTCCGGCTTGCGGTTGTAGGTGAAGGACAGCTGAGCCGACGAGGCCTTGAACTTGTGCCAGGTGTACGTCGAGGTCTCGGTCGTCGCGCGCATCCCGAAGGTGATGTTGGACCAGCCGTTGTCGGCGCCCTTCTGGGCGGCGGCCTTGACGTCGAACGATTCGTAGTCGCCGGGGCAGGACGTGGAAAAGCCGTGCGCGAAGGACTTCTTCTGCAACAGCGTCGACCAACTCGGCTGCTTGTTCCAGGTGGTGCCGGAGGAGATGGAGCCGGTCAGCCAGAACTGCATCTCACGAGTCGAGCAGGACCAGGAGTAATTGTTGTACACCTTGAAGCTCGCCGACGAGACGGTCGCGCCCTTGGTGCTGGTGTCGAAGGCCATGCGCCAGAAGGAGCGGGCGGTGCCGCCGGTCTCGCTCTCGTGTCCCACACGGGCGTAGGAGGTACCGGAGTTGAAGTTGGTGCCGTTCCAGTAGCTGGTGTTCGGGTGCGGCTTGTACGCCGTGGTCCACGCGGTCTCGCCGGTGTGCTCGGTCGGGTCGATGAACAGCGGGAACCGTGCGTTCTTGTCGGTGAGCAGTCCACTCTTGGCGACATCCAGGTCGATGCGGGCCTGCCCGGTCCTGTCACCGACCAGGCGCATCGGGAGCGGAGCGCTGTGCGCGCCCGGCTCGATACCGCTGAGCCCGGACAGCCGCAGCACGTCGGCCGAAGTGGCGACCGAGGTGCGCGGCGCGGTGCCGCCTTCCGTGCCGTCCTCGCGGTCACGGCCACTGGAGTCCCAGGCGTACGGCGTGGGGACCGAGCCGATCTCCTGCCCGTCCTTTCCGACCATCAGCACATGCTGGGCGCCGTCCTCGTAACGGAAGGTGGCGGTCTTCGAGCGCAGCCCGTACGACACGGTGCGCAGGGCCTCGCTCTGCGCGGCCTTCTCGGTCTTGACGATCAGCAGCTGGGCGAAGCCGCCCTGCTCGCGGGCGACCAGGAGCAGGTCGACGCCCGGCAGCACCTCGGGGTAGAGGGCGCGCGGCCCGTCGAGCACCGGCTCGGGCAGCGGGCCCGGCCAGGTGTAGTCGATGGTGTGACCGTCGACGTCCACCTCGGCCAGGGTGCTCGGCCGTGCGTCCGGTGTGCCGTCAGCCGCCGTGACCTGCTCGGTCCCACTCGGCCCCTGCCCGGCCGTAAGGAGAGGGCGCCTGAGCGAGCGGTCGGCGTGGGCGTCGGCGGTGTGCTGAGCTGACTTCGCGTCGGCGTCGGCCGTTCCGCTGGAGAAGCGGACGGGCGTCGGCGCGTTGACCGGACGGATGCCGAGCCCGTCGGCCGCGTGGCCCGTCCGGCGCAGCCGGGTGTCGATCGGGGCCCATCGGCCCTTGTCGTTCCTGGCCCGTACGGGAACCGCGTTGATCGTGGTGTGCAGCTGCCCGTCCGGCCGGGCCCATGTCATGGACGTGGGCGTGGTCCTGGTGTCGACGGCCACTTCCTTGCCGGTGCGCCTGGCTTCGGCTTGTGCCGCGGCTTCGTCGCGAGGACCCGTGGCGGCCTCGCGCGCCCGGGTGGCCGGGCCGCCCGGGGGAGTTGGTGAGTCGTCGGAGTGCCACCAGGGCAGGAGAGAGGCGGTCAGGGCGGCCAGGACCAGGCCGAGCGTGAGTGTCAGCCGGGTGCGTGTGCGCACCAACGGGCTGAGAAGACGAGGCAACACGGACACGGCGGCGGTCTACTCCCGTAGGGGCCAGATGGATTCAGGACGTGGGCGCACACGCTCACACGCTTTGATCAAGACTGTCCATGTGTGAAGGATTAATAAAGTTGTGATCATTCCATGTCGGTCCTGTGGTTCGCCTGTGAAGATGTCGGCCTCGTGCCTTTTGCTGGCTCGAATTGCGTGAACCGCGGGCTATGTCCGGTCACTTCAGTTTTGTAGCCCTGCGGGCGAACCCGTACGCGAATAGCCAGTGAGGCATCTCACGGTGAGGCCCCCCGGTCTGCGGTCGGCGACCTTGCTCTCTGTCACGGTCCTGACAGAGGGTGCCCGTTGACCTGTGCTTTTTCATTTTCCTGGGGTGGGAGTCGACGACGCGTATGCGTGTTCAAGGTTCGCTGTCATGGCTGGGGCGGGGGCGCCTCGCCAGGACGGAGTCGCAACGACGGCGACGGCGGCGCAGCCGTACGGCGACCGTCCTTGTCCTGGTGTCGGCGCTGACGACGACCGGCCTGAGCGCCGAGTCATGGGCGGTACCCGGTCCAGGCATGAGCCGCGGGGACGTCAAGCTCCCCGCGCTGCCGACCCGCACACCCGTCGGCCGGGACGCGGAGGCGGACCAGAACCTCACCACCGCGCCCGAGGTGCCGGTGGACCCCTACGCGCCGGTGGCCGTGACCCCCTGGGCACAGAGCACGGGCACCGCGACGATCGATGCGACCACCGCACCCGGCACGACCGTCCCGGTGTCCAACGGGCTGCCGGTGGCCGTGGGAGTGCCCGCGGGCACCGACCCGACGGCCATCGACGGCGACTGGAGCGTGCAGCTCGCCGCGCCGACGACCTCTCAGGACTCCGGTGTCTCGGGCCTGATCATGGAGGTCACGCCCCCGGCGGACGCCGACCCGACCGCACAGGTCTCGCTGGCCGTCGACACCACGGGCTTCGCCGACCTCTACGGCCCGCAGGCCGCCGACCGCTTCGGCCTCGAACTCCTCCCCGACTGCGTGATGAACGCCCCCGACAGCGGGGACTGCGCGGCCGGCGGCACCACCACGATGTCCGGCAGGCCCGACCCGAAGGCGAAGCCGCTTCCCAGCAAGGTCACCGAGGTCCCGGCGAAGAAGGCGCCCACCAAGTCCAAGCTGGCGAAGAAGGCACGTACCCGGAAGATCCTGACTGGCTCGGTGCCGGTCAGGAACCTGCTCGGCCCGAACGCGTCCCGCGCGTCCCACACGTCGGCCTCGAAGACCTCGGTGCGCACCGCCTCCTTCCGTGACAGCGGCGACGTGCTGCCCGCGGTGGACGCCTCCGGGCCGCAGGTGATCGGCGCGATGGACACCGGTGCCTCCACCTCCGGCGACTACACCGCCACCCCGCTGCTGTCCTCCGGATCCTGGGCGGCCGGATCGTCCTCCGGCGCGTTCACGTACTCGTACGACGTCCAGGTGCCTCAGACGGCCGGTGGCGTGATGCCGAAGGTGTCACTGAGCTACTCCTCCCAGTCGGTCGACGGGCGCACCTCCGCGACCAACAACCAGGCCTCGTGGATCGGCGACGGCTGGGACTACAACCCGGGCTCGATCTCCCGGACCTACGCCAACTGCCGCCAGGACTCCAAGAAGCCCGGCGCGAACAACGCCACCCACCGCACCGCCGACCTGTGCTGGGGTTCGAACAACGCCACCCTGTCCCTGGGCGGCATGACCACCCAACTGGTCTGGGACAAGGACCAGAACAAGTGGTTCACCGCCAACGGCGACGGCGCCGAGGTGGAACAGATCAAGGACCCGAACACCGCCAACGGTGCCAAGGACGGCGAGTACTGGGTCGTCACCACGCGCGACGGTACGAAGTACTACTTCGGCAAGAACCGGCTGCCCGGCTGGAGCGACGGGCAGCCCGTCACCGACTCGGTGCTGACGGTGCCGGTGTACGGCAACCACCCCGGCGAGCCCTGCTACAAGGACGGCGACTGGGCCAACTCCTGGTGCACCCAGGGCTGGCGGTGGAACCTCGACTACGTCGAGGACGTCCACGGCAACGCCATGTCGCTGTGGTGGAAGAAGGAGAAGAACTACTACGCCCGCAACTTCAACTTCAAGGCTCCGGTCGTCTACGACCGCGGCGGCTACCTGAGCCACATCGACTACGGCCAGCGCAAGGACACCCTCTTCACCGAGACCGCCCCGGCGCGGGTCGGCTTCACCGTCGCCGAACGCTGCTTCGACGAGGGCGGCGTGACCTGCTCGGACGCCAACTTCGAGGACAAGGACCCGGGCAAGTACCGCATCTGGTACGACACTCCGGCCGATCTGAACTGCAAGCAGGTCACCTCCACCTACACCCGTAAGTGCTGGAACGCGGGCCCGTCCTTCTGGACCCGTAAGCGTCTGGTGCAGATCCAGACCTCGGCGCAGCGTCGCACCGACACCACCGCCCGCCAGGTGGTGGACCGGTACGCGCTCAAGCAGAGCTTCCCGGTCCTGAAGACCGGCCCCAACACGGCGCTGTGGCTGGAGTCGGTCCAGCGCACCGGCTACGCCCGCAACGGCTCCACCGATGCCAGCGTCACCCTCAACCCCGTGCGGTTCGAGCCGAACGCCGAGGACATGCCCAACCGCGTGATGCGGCCCAACGACCCGCGTCCGGGCTTCTCCCGACTGCGCGTCGCCCGCGTCATCAACGAGTACGGCGGCGAGACCGTCGTCACGTACAAGACGCCCACGGGCGACTGCGCGACCGGCACCAACCTGCCCGACAAGACCGACACCGCGGGCCTGAAGAACAACACCCGCCTGTGCTACCCGATGTTCTGGAGTCCCGACCCGCAGGACGAGGACATCGACTGGTTCCACAAGTACGTCGTCGACTCCATCGAGGAACTGCCCGACGTCGACGGTGAGCTCGGCACGAAGACGACGTACGCGTACAAGAACCCCGGCTGGAAGCTGTCCGGGTCGGAGTTCACCAAGAAGTCCACCCGCACGTACTCGACGTTCGCCGGGTTCGAGCAGACCACGGTGATCACCGGCGCCGACGACCAGAACATCGGCTCCAAGCGCTCCAAGGCCGTGACCCGCTTCTTCCGCGGCATGGGAGACACGGTCTCGGTCAAGGACATCACCGGAACCGAGATAGCCAAGGACCGCAAGCCGTTCGCCGGACGCATCGCCGAGGAACTCGTCTACTCCAGCGCCGACGACGTGGACACCGACTGGCTCTCCCGCAGCGTCTCGGTCCCCGCCGCCACGGAACTGGCCCACCGGGACCGGGACGACGGACTGAGCCCGCTGATCGCCTGGCGGGTCACCGAACCGGACGAGATCGCCTACACCAGGTCCTCCGGAACCGGCGACGACACCCGCACCGAGCGGATCGTCAAGACCCATACCACCTATGACTCGACGTACGGCCTGCCCGTCCAGGTGGAGTCCCTCGGCGACACCGGCAAGTCCGGCGACGAGTCCTGCACCAAGCTGGAATACCTGAACCGGCCCGACAAGAACATCATCGGCCTGACCAAGCAGGCCCTGGTCTCCCCGACCACCTGCGCGGCCGCCAACTTCTCCGACCTGTCCACACTGACCGGAGCCATCCGCACCGCCTACGACGGCCAGGCCTACGGCACCGCCCTCGGCTCCGGCACCCAGGGCGAGGCCACCGAGTCCTGGTCGCTGAACAGCGCGGGTACCGGCTTCCAGTCCAACGGCACCCACGAGTTCGACCCCGTCGGCCGCGTCGTCAAGGCGACCGACCCGCAGGGCCACTCCGGCACGATCGCCTACTCGCCGTCCGTGGGCCAGGTCTTCAGCGTCACCACCACCAACGCGCTCGGCCAGACACAGAAGCAGGAACTGGAACCGGGCCGCTCGACGACCCTGAAGACCACCGACGCCAACGGCAACGTCAGCCAGGCGACGTACGACCCGCTGGGCCGGCTCAGCGAGGCCTGGGCGCCGGGCCGCACCCCGTCATCCTCGTCCGTGCCGGACTTCCGCGCCGTGTACACGGTGCCGCAGTACGACCCGAACGACCCGTCCAAGACCGACCACAAGCCCCCGTACGTGACCACGTACGCCCGCGGCTTCGACAATCATCTCGACACCTCCGTCACCCTCTACGACGGCCTCGGCCGGCAGCGGCAGACACAGGAGCAGGCCGACGGCGGCGGCTGGCTGATCACCGACACGCTGTACAACAGCTCCGGTGAGGTCTGGCAGACCAACAACGCCTACCTGGCCGACGACGTCACCCCGGGCAAGCTGTTCACGCCGCTCGCGGACACCGCCGTCCCGAACATCACCCGCTACACCTACGACGGCCAGGGCCGCGTCCTGCAGGAGACGCCGGTCCTGAAGGTCAAGGACCCCACGACGGGCGAGACCGTCTCGCAGGAGGTCCCGGAGAAGGCGACCCGCTACGAGTACGGCAGCGACTGGTCCAAGGTCATCCAGCCGGAAGGAGCCTCCTCCTACCGCGTGTGGACCGACGCCCTCGGCCGCACCGTGCGCACCGACACCTTCAACCCGGCCGCCCCGGACGGCTACACGTCCACGCGCTACGCGTACGACAAGGCCGGCCAGCTGGTGAAGGCCACCAACTCCGTCGACCCCACCCACCCGTGGACCTGGTCCTACGACCACCGCGGCCACCAGATCACGTCCACCGACCCCGACACGGGCACCACGAAGACCACCTACGACACCCTCGACCGCCCGCTCACCACGACCAACGCCCGCGGCATCACGGTCTGGAACGGCTACGACGCCCTGTCCCGGCCGACCGAGCAGCGCCTGGACAACTCCACCGGCACACCGCTGGCCCGGTTCACCTACGACACCGCCCCCGGCGGAAAGGGCATGCCGGCCAGCGCCATCCGCTACACCGACGGCGAGGCGTACACCCAGCAGGTCGACGGCTACACCAAGGACTACCAGCCGACCTCCACCACGCTGACCCTCCCGTCGACGCTGGCGAGCACCTGGGGCCTGAAGTCGTCGTACACGTACGACTACCAGTACAACGACCAGGGCATGCCGACCGAGACCCAGCTCCCGGCGGCGGGCGCCTTCGGCTCCGAGAAGGTCGTCGTCCGCTACAACAAGGACGGCAAGCCGCTCTCCGTCTCCGGCAAGGACTGGTACGGAGCCGAGACGGTCTATGACCCCTACGGGCAGGTCCTGCGCTCCACTCTGGGCGCACAGCCCTACCGCGTCTGGACGCAGAACTCGTACGACGAGTCCACCGGTGAGCTCAAGGACCGGTCCGTCTACCGCGAGCAGACCGGCGACAAGAGCGTCGTCGGCGGCAATCTGGTCTCCCACCGCTCGTACACCTACGACCCGGCCGGCAACGTCACCTCGATCCGGGAACACGCCACCGGGGTCGCGGAACGGCAGTGCTTCACCTACGACCCGCTGGGCGAGCTGAAGACGGCCTGGACCGCCAAGGACCAGACCTCCTGTACCACCCCGAAGCTCAGTGACGGCACGCTCAACGTGGCGGCCGGAGCCGACAACTCGGGCTACTGGCAGGAGTACAAGTACGACCTGCTGGGCAACCGCACCCAGCTCACCGAGAAGGACCTCACGGGGAACACCGCCAAGGACGCCGTCACCACCTACTCGTACGGCAAGTCCGACGGCACCCAGCCACGCACGCTGACCAAGGTGTCGAAGCACTACACCACCCCGGCCGGCGCGCAGGTGACGGCCGAGGCGGAGCGCCTGTACGACCTGACCGGCAACACCAAGTCCGTCACCTCCGTCCAGAACGGCGACAAGCAGGACCTGACCTGGACCTACGACGGCAAGATCGAGCGGATCAAGGGCGCGGGCGCGGGCGGCAAGACCCCGTACGTCGGCCTGGCCGACAAGTGCCTGGACCTCCAGAGCGGCAAGGCGGCCGCCGGTCAGCCGATCCAGCTCTACGCCTGCAACTCCACCGTGGCGCAGAGCTGGCGCTTCAGCCCGGCCCCGGGCGCCACCCAGACCGACCCTGACCTCGGCACGCTCAACGTCTACGACGACTGGTGCGTGCAGCCGGCCGGTACGACGGCCGGATCGGCCGTCCAGCTCCAGAAGTGCGACGGTTCGGCGGCCCAGCAGCTCAAGCGCAACGCCTCCGGCCAGCTGACGCACGTCGCCTCGGGCCTGTGCCTGGCGGTCAAGGGCGCCGACTCGGCGAACGCCACCCCGATCGTGCTGGCCACGTGTGACAGCACGAAGGCGGAGCAGCAGTGGGCGGCGCAGAACGACACCCGCTACATCTACGGTCCCGACGGCTCGACCCTGCTGACCGTCAAGGGCAAGCAGGCCACGCTGAACCTGGGTGACACCGAGGTGACGGTGGCGCCCGGCGGCGTCCTGATCAACACGCAGCGTACCTATTCGGCCCCTGGCGGCTCGGTCGTGCGCTACGCCTACGGCAACGGCGAGGACCACCTGGTCGCTCTGGCCGGCGACCACCAGGGCAGTGCCTTCGTGGAGGTCGGCCTGCGCGACCAGATGCCGGTGCGGATGCGCAAGCAGGATCCGTTCGGCAACCAGCGGGGCACGGGCACGATCGGCGGCAACCAGCAGAACCACACCGGGTTCCTGGGCGCGACACGGGACGACGCCTCCGGGTTCGTCGGCCTGGGCGCGCGCCTGTACGACCCTTCGGTGGGACGCTTCCTGTCCGCGGACCCGGTCCTCGACCTCAACGACGTCCTGCAGTCCAACGGCTACGCCTACGCCGACAACAACCCGGTGACGATGTCGGACCCGTCGGGTCTGGCCATCTCGCTGTCCGCTTCGGAGCGGGCGGCGGCGCTGTTGGGCGCGGGTCTGTCGGAGGCGCAGGTCGCCCAGGCGCAGGCGATGCAGGGCAAGTCGCTCACGTCGGTCATCCTGGCCGTGGCCTGGGACACGCTGAAGGACTTCATCGGTATCAACGACGCGTTGTCCTGCTTCGGCGGTGACATGTGGTCGTGTGTCTCGGTCGTGGCCAACGCGATCCCCTGGTACAAGCTCGGGAAACTCCCGAAGATCATCAAGGCCGTCAAACGCACCATCTCGGCGATCAAGGCGTTCCGCAAGGCCGAGAAGGAGGCGTCACGCGTCCTGCGGCTGGCCAAGGCGGCCGAGAAGCTGGCCTTGAGAGCCAAGAAACTGGTGATCGAGAGAGCCAAGAAGAAGGCCGCGCAAAGAGCCGAGAAGAAGGCGGCGGAGGAAGCCAAACGCATATCCGACGAGGCCGTCAGTCACACGAAGAAGACCGGTAACCCCCGCCAGAAGCGGGCCCAGTCCGAGGCGGCCCCGAAATCCTCGTCGCAGCACTCGGGCCACAAGTCCGGCGGCAGCTCAGAACCGGGCGGCAAGTCCGGCGCCTCGTCCAGGAGCAAGGGCGGATCGAGCGGCAGCGGGGGCGAGGGCAAGTCCGGCGAGCACGCGAGTGACGGAAGCGGCGAGAGCGCCGGGAGTTGCCCGGTAAACAGCTTCGCCAAGGGCACCAAGGTTTTGATGGCGGACGGCACCACCAAGCCGATCGAGCAGGTCAAGGCCGGCGACAAGGTGGTGGCCACCGACCCGAGGACGGGCGAGACCCGGATCGAGAAGGTCACCGCCGAGATCAAGGGCCAGGGCCTGAAGCGCCTCGTCACGGTCACCATCGACGTCGACGGCAAGAAGGGCACCAAGACCGCCCAGGTCACCGCGACCGACGGCCACCCCTTCTGGGTCCCCGAACTGGGCCGGTGGATCAAGGCCACCGACCTCAGGGCGGGCGAATGGCTGCGGACGAGCGCGGGCACCCACGTCCAGATCAGCAAGGTCGAGCGGTGGACGGTGCTGGACACCACCGTCCACAACCTCACCGTCAGTGACGTCCACACGTACTATGTGCTCGCTGGCACCACGCCTGTTCTCGTCCATAACGCCAATTCTCCGATTGGTTGCGGCGTGAATGGTGAGCCGATTTATGACATCCCCGCTGGTTCGAGTGGTGGTGCTGGGGCTGGGAAGAGGATTCCGCCGAGCCTCCTCAAGGATTACGATGTCGGGAAGAATGCGGCTCCTGGGACGATCACCCCACTGTGTTCGTATTGCCGCACGAACCCGGCCACGGCAATCGACCACGTTGAGCCTAGGATTGGCGGCGGTGACCTAACCGATGCAAACACCACACCGGCTTGCACATTCTGCAATAGCTCGAAGAGGGATCGATTGGCGCCAATGAATCCCCCGCCCAATTACACCGGCTCCTGGCCGCCGCCATGGTGGCCTTCGAGGATGACACCGCCCTAGGGGTGAGTAGGTGAGAGGTGGCCCGCGCCGGCTGATAGGAAGATCAGCCGGCGCGGGCCGCCTCGCTAGTGGGGAGCGTCGTTGCTGCCTGGCCCGACCGCCTAGACTGCATAGGACGGTAGGCACCTTCCATCTGGCTTTGACCTGGAGCGTCGCATGAAGTTCATCGTCCATGAGAGCCCGGTTCGCCGGGGCGACAGCGACTACATTGCACGGGCTGATCTCGCGCCGTTCGGTTTGGAGGGGGAGGTGGAACAGCTTTGGCTTAAGAGGCTTGAAGATGGTTCGCTTGAGCTGTGCTGCATTCCTTTCCGGGCTTATGGTATTTCTCTCGGTGATATTGTCGCTCTTTCTAAGGATGGCACCACAGTTGCCCGATTGGTCCGGAAGTCGGGGCGGAGAGTATTGCGGATTTTCCTGTTGGAAACACCGGACTTTTCAAGCGTGGCGAGAGAGTTTGATGCTGAGATTTCGCGGCTCGGTCTATTGAGTGAATGGAGCGGTGGTAGGCATGCGGCAATCGACGTTCCGATTGGCGCCGACGTTGCAAGCCTAATCTGCCTTTTCGAACGAGAAGAGGCCGAATCTCGGGCTTTTTGGGAATGGGCTGATGCTGTTTCGTTCTCATCGGGCGAGGTGTAGATTTCTACTTGTGCGCGAAATCAATTCGGCCCCACCGGATGTGCCTGGTGGGGCCGTAGTGGTGTCTGACGGCAGTAGTTGACGGCGACGTCAGCGGACGGGGACCGCGCAGGGAGGTGGTTCGTTGCCGCTATCGGGCCACTTGGCGGATTCGGCGGGGTTGCGGAGGGCGTGGCCGAGGAGGTTGATGGCGTCGCGCTGGAGGCGGAGCCGGACGTGGGCGTAGACGGTGGCGGTGACGCCTATGTGGGCGTGGCCCAACAACTCCTTGATCAAAACGAGTTCCACTCCTTGCTCCAGGACCGCGTGGCGTCGTGGCCTGGGTGGCGTCTCCTTGTTCAGCCAACTGTCAGCTACGGTGCGGGCCGGATCGTCCGCTCAGGGAAGACACCGTTCTGATGCCTGAGTACTTCAAGATCCAGATCGAGACCTGGCGTTATCACGACGGAACGGCGTACATCGAGTTCATCGACGGCACACTAACTCGACAGGTCACCCATGTGGGCGAGCGCTGGCTGTCCTCGCGGCGCGACCACGACGAAGACGTCGGCCCACTCCTGACAGACCAGCCACTGCAGCCTGGCGAGTTCGACGAGGAGGACTGCATCACCGTGTCCGAGTTCGAAGTGGCCTGGAACCGCGCCATCGCTCACGAGGATGCTTCATGACGACTGAGTACCGGTTTCCGCTCAACGGCGTAGCGGAGATTGCCCAGGCCCTTGATGCCAGGGTGCCCCCTGCGGGAGATCACCGGCAGGGTGCGGCGGGTGCGCAACTTCCGCCGGTTGGGGTTGCTGTCGTCGCTCTTGTCGTCTAGAAACGCGTCCGGCGCCTGCGCGGTCGGCCCGGCCTTCCGGCGACGGGAGAGATGCCGTTGACTAGGGGCAGGGTCTGGGGGACGTCGTTGACGGGTTCTGTACGCACAGGTGATGCAAGGCGCATCGCAGGCCGGCGGCCTACGCGTTCGAGGCGCTCATGCTGATCGATGAGGATCTCGACAGGCTCCGCGCGGCGGAGGGTTTCTGCCTGATCGAGAAGGCCAGGGCTGCGACAAGGCCGTCGCGGCTGACCTGGGAATCGGGCCGCCTACAGCCCGTTCTGGACAGCGTCCAGGGCGCGCATCACCACGTCGTGGAGGTCGTCCTCGTGGTCGTGTTCGGCCCAGTACCGCATGGCTTCCATCAGCGCGCCGACCAGCGACATCGCGTAGATCCTGACCTCCAGGGAAGCGGCGTCGCGGCCGGTGCGGTCGGCGAGGACCCGGCAGATCATCCGGCCGGTGACCGACATCGACTCCACCATCCGCGACCGCACCGCGGGCACCTCGGCCTGGAGTCGCACGCGCAGCAGGGAGACTTCGGGGTCCTCGGCGGCGAGCGCGAGGTGGAGGCTGTGCTCGATCACGTACCGGAGCGAGTCGACGAGTGACTCGTCCGAGGGGCGGGCGCGCAGCTCGCGCTCCAGGATCGGGTCGAACTCGTCGATGATGACGATGTCCTCTTTGGCGGGGAAGTAGCGGAAGACCGTGGACGGCGACACCTCGGCGGCCTCGGCGATCTGCTCGACCGTCGTCGCGTCGTACCCCTGGTCCATGATCAACCGGTACGTCGCGTCACGGATCGCCGTCCGTGTCTTGATCTTCTTCCGCTCCCGGAGCCCGATCCGGGGCTGTGAGGGCTGTGCTCGGCCGGCCATGAAGTCACCCGTGCTGATACGCCACCAGCGAGATCCCGACGTAGTGCACGACGAACGCCGCGAGCGTGAACGAGTGGAAGACCTCGTGGAAGCCGAACCAGCGCGGCGACGGGTTCGGGCGCTTGATCCCGTAGATGACGCCGCCCGCGCTGTAGAGCAGGCCGCCCACGATCACCAGGACGAGCACCGCGATGCCACCCGCGCGCAGGAAGTCCGGGAGGAAGAAGACCGCCGCCCAGCCCATCGCGATGTAGCACGGCGTGTAGAGCCAGCGCGGGGCGCCGACCCAGAAGACGCGGAAGACGATGCCCGCCGCGGCCGCGCCCCAGATGCCCCACAGCAGCCACTCGCCCTTGGCGCCCGGCAGGAGCAGCATCGTCAGGGGCGTGTACGTGCCGGCGATGATCAGGAAGATGTTGGCGTGGTCGAGGCGGCGCAGTACGCCGCCCGCGCGCGGTCCCCAGTTGCCCCGGTGGTAGAGCGCGCTGATACCGAACAGCAGGCACGCCGTCAGTACGTAGATGCCGCAGGCCACGCGCCCGCGCGTCGAGTCGGCGAGCGCCGTGAGGAAGAGCCCCGAGATCAGCACGGCGGGGAACATGCCCGCGTGCAGCCAGCCGCGCAGTCTCGGCTTCAGCGGGGTCTGCTGTGCTGTCGGCTCTGCCTCGGCGGGCTCGGGCTGCTTCGCGGCGACGCTCATGGCGGGCATCGTACCTACGCGATCGTAGGTAACGGATAGGGAGGTTCGGCTCAAGGTGGGGGTAAGTGGGGTTGGTCACGTCGCTCAAGTGTGAGGCCCTCTGGACAGATGGGCGTCAGGGTCGGATGATCAAATGAGTGCGGTCGGCACCGGATGAGCGCTCACTGCAATTCAGTGGAAAGGGAGGCGCAGCGTCCGGGTCGCGGCCCCCACGGGGCACACATCTCAAAATCCCTCATCCGCTTTCATTTAGGAGCGATTCGTGGCGAGCGACATCGCCGCTCCCCCCTCCCAGGGGAGCGCAGCACCGGACACCCTCCCGACCCAGCACAAGGATCTGATCTCGTGGGTCAATGAGATCGCCGAACTGACGCAGCCGGACAGCGTCGTCTGGTGCGACGGTTCCGAGGCCGAGTACGAGCGTCTGGCCGAGGAGCTCGTGGCCAAGGGAACGTTCAAGAAGCTCGACCCGATCAAGCGGCCCAACTCCTACTACGCCGCGTCCGACCCGACCGACGTCGCCCGGGTCGAGGACCGTACGTTCATCTGCTCCGCCAAGGAGGAGGACGCGGGCCCGACCAACAACTGGAAGGACCCCGCCGAGATGCGGGAGATCTTCCGGGGCACCGGCGGCGCCAAGGACGGCAAGGGAGGCGTCTTCCGCGGCTCGATGCGCGGCCGGACCATGTACGTCGTCCCGTTCTGCATGGGGCCGCTCGGCTCGCCGCTGTCCGCGATCGGCGTCGAGATCACCGACTCCGCGTACGTCGCCGTCTCCATGCGCACCATGACCAGGATGGGGCAGCCGGTCCTGGACGAGCTGGGCGAGGACGGCTTCTTCGTGAAGGCCGTGCACACCGTCGGCGCCCCGCTGGAGCCCGGTCAGGCCGACGTGCCGTGGCCGTGCAACAGCACCAAGTACATCTCGCACTTCCCCGAGGACCGCGAGATCTGGTCGTACGGCTCCGGCTACGGCGGCAACGCGCTGCTCGGCAAGAAGTGCTACGCCCTGCGCATCGCCTCCGTCATGGCGCGCGACGAGGGCTGGCTCGCCGAGCACATGCTCATCCTCAAGCTGACGCCGCCGCAGGGAGAGGCCAAGTACGTCGCCGCCGCCTTCCCGTCCGCGTGCGGCAAGACCAACCTCGCCATGCTGGAGCCGACCGTCCGCGGCTGGACCGTCGAGACCATCGGCGACGACATCGCCTGGATGCGGTTCGGTGAGGACGGCCGCCTCTACGCGATCAACCCGGAGGCGGGCTTCTTCGGCGTCGCGCCCGGCACCGGCGAGGACACCAACGCCAACGCGATGAAGACGCTGTGGGGCAACTCCGTCTTCACCAACGTCGCCCTCACCGACGACGGCGACGTGTGGTGGGAGGGCATGACCAAGGAGCCCCCGGCCCACCTGACCGACTGGCGGGGCGACGACTGGACCCCGGAGTCCGACACCCCCGCCGCCCACCCCAACGCCCGCTTCACCACCCCGGCCGCGCAGTGCCCGATCATCGCGCCCGAGTGGGAGGACCCCAAGGGCGTGCCGATCTCGGCGATCCTCTTCGGGGGCCGCCGCGCCAGCGCCGTCCCGCTGGTCACCGAGTCCTTCGACTGGAACCACGGGGTGTTCCTCGGCGCCAACGTGGCGAGCGAGAAGACCGCCGCCGCCGAGGGCAAGGTCGGCGAGCTGCGCCGGGACCCGTTCGCCATGCTGCCGTTCTGCGGCTACAACATGGGCGACTACATGGGCCACTGGATCGAGGTCGGCGCCGACAAGGACCAGGCGAAACTGCCGAAGATCTACTACGTGAACTGGTTCCGCAAGGACGCGGACGGTCGGTTCGTGTGGCCCGGCTTCGGCGAGAACTCCCGGGTCCTGAAGTGGATCGTGGACCGTATCGACGGCCGCGCGGAAGGGGTCGAGACGCCGATCGGCATCCTGCCGACGCCCGACGCCCTGGACACCGACGGGCTCGAACTGTCCGACGCCGACCTGGAGTTCCTGCTCACGGTCGACAAGGACGTGTGGCGCCAGGAGGCGGCGCTGATCCCCGAGCACCTGGAGAAGTTCGGCGACCACACGCCGAAGGCGCTGTGGGACCAGTACCGCGCCCTGGTGGAGCGCCTGGGCTGACCCGACCCGACGCCCGTACGGCACCCGGGCCCCGCACAACGGCGTGCGGGGCCCGGGTGCCGTAGCGGTGGTGAGGTGTCGGTGACGGTCGTCGGGCCGCTGACGGTTGTCGCGCCTCTTGTCCACGGGATCTTCACGGCTGTTACATGGGAGCCACGACGGGTCCGCCGCTTTCATCGGCCGGGCGGGCCCAACACAGCCTGTGGGGGGCACAGTTGAATATCGCACACCGTCCCGGACGCCTCGCCGCCACCGCGCTGGCCGTCGCGCTCGCCGGGACCGGTCTCAGCGTCGCCGTCGCGCCCGTGGCGAGCGCCGCCGCGTCCGACGTCGTGGCCAAGCTGCCGATCTCGTCGTACTCCGCGATGGCCGTCGACTCCGTGCACCAGCGGGTGTACGTCGCCGACAGGCACGTCGGCAGCACCTACTACACCGGCACCGTCGTCGTGTACAGCTTCGCCGGTGACCGCGTCAGCACCATCAGCACCGACCATTACGTCTCCGGGCTCGCGCTCAGCCCGGACAGTTCCACTCTCTACGTCGGCGAACGGACCGCTCTCCAGGAGTTCTCCACCACCACCTACCAGCCGGTCGCCGCCGTCGCGATCGGCGCCGACTACTGCGGCCGCGATCTCGTCTCCTCCAGCGGCCGGGTGTACATGACCTCGCCGGTCGCGTTGTCCGCGTCCGGGTGCGACACCGCCCGGACCGAGCTCGACGACGTCGCGGACGGCGCGTACGCCCGCACCGGCTGGAACGACTACGGGCTGCTCAAGCTGGCGGCCGGGCCCGGCGACCGGATGCTGATGGGCCAGCCGCGCAACGCGGACGCGACCGACCCCTACCTCGCCGTCTTCGACACCAGCGGCAGCACCCTGGTCCGCGGCGCCGAACGCCGGTTCGCCGCGAGCGACGGCACGGGGGCGCTGAACCTCAAGGACATGGCGTTCTCCGTCGACGGTGGCAAGGTCGCCGTCGCCGACGCGTCCTACGGCACCCGCCTGCTCAACACCTCCGACCTGTCCGACGCCTCCGTCGGCTACCCGGCGCTGCCCGCAGGCGCGGTCTCCTCGGCCGTGGCGTACAGCGGCGACGGCAAGTACCTGGCGCGCGGCGCCGCGGCCACCGGCTCCACGCCCGACCTGCTGCTCTCGCCCGCCGACCCGAGCGACGCGACGCCGCCGCTGGAGTTCGTCTTCGAGGGCAGCCTCGACGGCGACCGGGTGGCGCCGCGCGGCCTGGAGTGGACGGCCGACGGTTCCCGGCTCTTCGCGGTGACCACCAACGCGACCGGCAACCAGTACTGGCTGCACGTCATCCAGCCGCCGGCCGCCCAGTACGCCACCCGCTTCTCCGAAAGCCTCACCCACAGCCCCTCCCAGGCGGTGGCGGGCGAGCCGCTCGCGCTGCACGGCACGCTGGCCTACGACGGCCCGACGCCCACCGAGCCGCTGAAGGTGTCGGCGACCAGGACCGACGCGAACGGCACCCACGACCTGGGGACGGCCACGGTCGCCTCCGACGGCACGTTCACCGTGCTCGACGAGCCCGATCTGGTCGGCGACGCCACGTACACGGTGTCGTTCCTGGGTGATCTGACGCATCTGCCCGCCAAGGACGTCGCCACCACGCTCACGGTGGCCAAGGCGCCGACCTCGATCACGCTCACGGCGCCCGCGGAGGCGAGCCAGGCGACGGGGGTGCAGATCACCGGCACGTTCACGGCTCAGGGCAAGGCCCTGGCACAGCCGGCCACGCTCTCCGTGGAGCGCACCGACAAGCTCGGCAGCGGCGCCCTGACGTCGGTGACCGTCGCCGCCGACGGCACGTTCACGATCAAGGACCTGCCGCGTGAACGCAAGGACGTCACCTACACGGTCAGCTGGCCGGGCGACGACCTGCACGAGGGATCGTCGGCCTCGGCGACGGTGTACGTCACGAAGTGAGTGCCACCGCGGCGGCCTCGGCCCCCGCCGCGTGGGCTTCCATCCGCTGCGCCGCGAGGATCGCCGCGGCGGTGTCCGCCCGGGACGCCGCCACGACGAGCGCGCGGCCCGCGACGGCGTGGGCGCGGCGGTGCAGGGCGGTGACGTCCGGCGCCGCCGCGGCGGCCTCGGCCCGGACCGGCGGGTGGCCGCCACGCAGCCGGGCCACCTGCTCGGTCAGCGCGTCGGCCGCGCCGGCCAGGTCCTGTCCGCCGTCCGGCAGGGCCTGCCGCAGCTCGTCGGTGAGGGCGAGGAGCGCGGCGAGGTGCCCGGCGAGCTGGATGTCCAGCTCCTCCTCGCGCGTGCGGCGCGGGAAGCCGTCGGTGTCGGGGTCGGCCGCCGTCGAGTGGACGGACCGACGTGAAGGCGTGCGGATCGGCTCGTACATGGGGCCTCCAGGCGGACAGACACTTGGTCCCCATCGTACCTTGGAAACTGTCTAATTTAGAACTTGTCCAAACTAAGCCTGCCGGTACCCGTCGAGGAACCGCCCGATCCGGGTCACCGCCTCGGTCAGCTGGCGGGTCGTGGGCAGCGTGACGACACGGAAGTGGTCGGGGTCCGGCCAGTTGAAGCCGGTGCCCTGGACGACCATGATCTTCTCCTTGCGCAGCAGGTCGAGCACCAGCTGCCGGTCGTCCTTGATCTTGTAGACGTCCGGGTCGAGCCGGGGGAAGAGATACAGC
Source organism: Streptomyces beihaiensis (assembly GCF_026274175.1). Lineage (GTDB taxonomy): Bacteria > Actinomycetota > Actinomycetes > Streptomycetales > Streptomycetaceae > Streptomyces > Streptomyces beihaiensis. The sequence continues at coordinate 20,014 of NZ_JAPHNL010000271.1, read as the reverse complement.
GCGCCCTTCGGCTTGACGCACGTGACGCCCGGGATCCGCGTCAGCAGCTCGTACGCCACGTCCCGCTGCTCCTTGAGCCGCCCGCCCGGCAGCACCAGGTCCTCGATGCTCTGGCGCCCGGTCAGGGCCGCGACGACACCGTGCTGGCCCGGCATGTTGGCGCACAGGCGCATGTTGGCCAGGATCGTCAGGCCCTCGATGTACGACTCCGCGTGCGCGCGCGGCCCCGAGATCGCCATCCAGCCGACCCGGTAGCCGGCCACCCGGTACGCCTTCGACATGCCGTTGAAGGTCAGCGTCATCAGGTCGGGCGCCAGGGCGGCGGTCGGGGTGTGGGTGGCGTCGTCGTAGAGGATCTTGTCGTAGATCTCGTCGGAGCAGACCAGGAGGTTGTGGCGGCGGGCGATGTCGGTGAGGCCGCGCAGCACCTCGTCGCTGTAGACGGCGCCGGTGGGGTTGTTGGGGTTGATGATGACGATCGCCTTGGTGCGGTCGGTCACCTTGCGCTCGATGTCGGCCAGGTCCGGCATCCAGTCCGACTGCTCGTCGCAGCGGTAGTGCACGGCGGTGCCGCCGGAGAGGGAGACGGCCGCGGTCCACAGCGGGTAGTCGGGGGCGGGGACCAGCACCTCGTCGCCGTCGTCGAGCAGGCCCTGCATGGCCATGACGATGAGTTCCGAGACGCCGTTGCCGATGAAGACGTGCTCGACGTCGGTCTCCACGCCCAGCGTCTGGTAGTGCATCATCACCGCGCGGCGGGCCGCGAGCAGCCCCTTGGCGTCGCCGTAGCCGTGCGCGTCGCCGAGGTTGCGGAGCATGTCCTCAAGGATCTCCGGCGGGCACTCGAAGCCGAACGCCGCCGGATTGCCCGTGTTGAGCTTCAGGATGCGATGGCCCGCCGACTCAAGGCGCATCGCCTCCTCGAGAACCGGGCCGCGGATCTCGTAGCAGACGTTGGAGAGCTTGGTCGACTGGATGAGCTGCATGGCCAAACCCTACGGCCCCGCCGGGCGCCGCGGGTTGTGGTACTGGCCACGCGGGCCGCGCTGTTTGCCCGCATATCGGTGACCGCTGGTTCCCGGGCCCCACCCCTCCTTACAATGCGCGGTCATGTCCTGGCAGCACCACCCGCAACCGCGCGACACGGACCCGGTCCCCGGCGTCGTGTACGACCCGCAGCAGTCCGCCGGCGCGTACGACGGCTACGCCGATCCGGCCGCTGTCCACGGCTGGCAGGACGAGCCGCAGTCGCCGCCGTGGCCGGGGCCCGAGCCGGAATCGGAGCCGTACCCCGGGGCGGGCCCGGAGGTGGGCGTGGGTGCCGTCGTGGGACCGGGCGCGGGCGCGGGACCGGGCATGGGCACGGACCACGGTCCGAACCGCCGTCCGGGCCACGGCCCCACCCCGTACGACGCCGAGCGGTCGCCACGTCGTGGCAGCCGCCGCAGGAGCCGTCCCAAGCGGCGCGCCGATCTGCTGCTGGTCGTGTGCGGCGTCGCGGTGATCGGCGTGGTCGTCGCGCTCGGGGCGTGGTTCTTCGCGCCCGACTCGTCCGGCACCGACCCCGCGGGCGGCGGCCTTGGCGGTGGCGCGACGAGCGCCACGCCCTCCGTCTCGGCGTCCCGCGGCACCTCGCCCCGCCCGAGCGGCGCCGCGTCGTCGGGGGCCGCGACCGCCACCTCCTCCGCCTCGCCGTCCGCGAGCGGCGACGGGAGCAAGACGTCGGGCAGGCGCGCGGACGCGTCGGCGACCCCGTCCGCCCCCGCCTCCCGCACGGCCACGAGCGGCAGGCCGACGGCGGGCCCCGCGCCCACCGCCGCCGCGTCCGCCACCGCCACCGCGACCAAGACGCAGAGCGGACCGGGCAATTCCGGCGATAAGCCCGGTCATGGCAGGACCAAGAACCCCGGTTGAAGAGTTTCGGCCACCACGAGGTAAAGGGCTTGTAAACATGCTCGTGAACAACGGGAGTTGACGCCTGGCACAGTTGTACGGTTCCGGCGCTCGGCCCAGGAGAACATGCGCGTCCGTTTGGGGCGGACGCCGCTCCCGCCGAGGATCCGGAGGCACCTATGCCCTTGCTTTCCGCGAACCGTACGCGCAGACGAAGGGGAGCCCGATCGGCTCTCGTCGTCGGCGCGGCAGCCCTCCTCATAGCCGGAACGGGATCCGTCACCGGCGCCAGTGCGGAGGGTGACGGTGGGCACGGCCGCCACGACGTGGCGGGCGACGAGTCCCACGAACTGATGGAATCCATCGCGTCGTTCAACGAGCCGCGGCTCTCCCCGAGCGGCCAGATCGGTTCCGGCGCCTACGCCGACGCGTGGGCCCACGTGAACGACATGCCGGTGGCCGGCTCTAACTGGAGCGAGGTCACCACGTCCCCGTACAACGAGGACGCCCTGCACTACCGCGACCAGTCCGCCTCCAACTCCGGCGGCGGCGCCGGGCACTCGGCGGGCCGCATAGCCGCCCTGGCCACCGACCCGACCCACAAGGGCGTGGTCTACGCGGGCGCCGCGGGCGGCGGCGTCTTCCGCTCCACCGACGACGGCAAGACGTGGACGCCGATAGCCGATCACCTGCCCGCCCTCTCGGTCGGCGCCCTGGCCACCGCGCCCGACGGCTCGCTCTGGCTGGCCACGGGTGAGGCCACGACCGCCTCCGACAACTACCTGGGCAGCGGCGTCTACCGGCTCGCGGACCCGACCACCGGCACCTTCTCACCGTCCGACAAGGTCGGCGGCGCCGGGCTCGACGGGACCTCCATCCACACCCTGACCTTCGACAAGGCCGCCGGGTACGCCTTCGCCGCGACCTCGCACGGTGTCTTCCGCCGCTCGCTCGGCGCGGACCGGTCGTCGGCCTGGCAGAAGGTGCTCGCACCGTGCGCCGGAGTCGGTGTCACCGGCATCACCTGCGGCACCAGCTCCTACTTCGCGGACATCGCCAACGACATCGCGGTCCGCCCCGGCACCGACGGCAAGCAACTGATCGCCAACGTCGCCTGGCGCAGCGGAGCCGACTACAACGGCTTCTACTACTCGAACGACGCGGGCACCACCTGGAAGCGGCAGCGGCCGAGCGGGGCGATCAACCCCGACGACATCGGCAACGCGTCCTTCGCCTACGCCGCCGACGGCTCCCGCCTCTACGTCTCACTGGAGTCCCCCAAACTCCTCAACAAGACGTCGGGATCCGGGGTCTACTCGGTCCTCGGCGGCGTGTTCGTGAGCAAGAGCGGCGACCCGACAGGACCGTTCGACCAGATCGCGACCCCGGCGCAGCTCTCCGCCTCCGGCTCCGCCATGAAGATCAGCGAGATCGGCTCCGGCTACCAGCCCGGCTCCCAGGCCTGGTACGACCAGGTCATCAAGGTCGACCCGGCCGACCCGCAGCACGTCTACCTCGGCCTGGAGGAGATGTTCGAGACCCGCGACGGCGGCAGCAACTGGAACTCCATCGGCCGCTACTGGAACTTCGGCATGCCGTGCTTCTCGTACGAGCCCTCGCAGAACACCTGCGACGGCAACGTGATGCACTCCGACCAGCACGCCCTCGCGTTCTCGCAGTGGAAGGGCAGCAGCCCCGAGCTGTACGTCGGCAACGACGGCGGCGCCTACGCCCGCCCGGTGAGCCAGACGAAGGACGGCTGGCGCAACCTCAACGAGTCCGGCACGCTGCGCAACCTCCAGTACTACTCGGTCGGCGCGGGCGCGATGCAGGACGGCAGCGGCGACGCGGTCTGGGGCGGCCTCCAGGACAACGGCGTCTCGCTGCTCGCCCCGAAGGGCGCCACGTACCAGGGCCAGGACCTCAACCCCGACGGCCAGATGGTCTCCCCGTACGGCGGTGACGGCGGCGACCAGCTCGTCAACCCGGCCAACGGCTGCGAGACGGTCGGCGAGTACGTCTACCTCGCCCTCCAGATCACCCGCAACTGCGGCTACACGGCCAGCGACGACGGCGCGGAGGACGTGGTCACCGACATCGCGCCCGCCGACCCGACCGGCGGCCGCTTCATCGCCCCGTTCAGCGCCGACGTCAAGGACTCCGGCTACTGGGTCGCGGGCGGCCAGTACATCTGGGGCAACAGCAAGACGTGGGCCTCGACCAGCGGCGCCGACTGGACCGAGCTGTACGACACCGGCGCGGGCCACGCCACGACCGCCGTCACCAGCTCCGGCCACGTGGTGTGGGGCGCCTGGTGCGGCTCCTGCAACGCGGGCTCGGCGTTCGGCCGCGGCATGGTCACCAACTACGGCGGTACCTGGCACCAGGTGACCCTGCCGTCCGACTTCCCGAACCGCTACATCTCCGACCTGGCGATCGACCCGTCGGACGCGAGCGGCGGCACGGTGTACGCGGTGGTCAACGGCTTCTCGCGGCACTGGAACGAGGGCGCGGGCGCCGGGTACGGCCACGTGTGGCGCACCACCGACGGCGGCAAGACCTGGACCGACCTGAGCGGTTCGGCCTCGGCCACGGACGCGCTGCCCGACGCTCCCGCCAACGCCCTGCACATCACGGCGGACGGCACCCTCGTGGTCGCCACCGACATGGGCGTGTTCACCAGCGCGGCCGGCGCCGAGGGCCACTGGAAGCGCCTGGGCACGAACCTGCCGACCTCGCCCGCCGTCTACCTGACCGCGAGCCCGGACGGCAAGAGCCTGTACGTGGCCACGCACGGCCGCGGCATCTGGAAGACGCAGATGCCGTAACGCGCGTACGCCTCATACGGTGTGGCGCCGCACGGACCTGCCCGCGAGCACGTCCGTGCGGCGCCCGTCTTTCATCACGAACCGCCCGTCGATCAGGACGTACGGAATGCCGACGGGCGGGGTGCGCGGCGCGTCGAAGGTGGCGCCCGCCGCGACCGTCTCCGGATCGAAGAGCACCAGATCCGCCCGGTGTCCCTCGCGCACCAGCCCCCTGTCCGGCAGCCGCAGCCGGGCGGCGGGCCGCGAGGTCAGATGCGCGACCATCTCCTCCAGGGACATCACCCCGAGGTCGCGCGCGTAGTGCCCGAGATAGCGCGGGAACGTGCCGTACGCGCGCGGATGCGGCTTGACACCCCGCAGAATGCCGTCGCTGCCGCCGGTGTGCGCGGGGTGCCGCATGATGGCCCGCACGTTCTCCTCGTGGCCGACGTGCTGGAGGATCGTCGTGCCGAGCCGGTCGGCGAGGAGCAGCCGCCGGGCGGTGGCCCAGGGGGCCTCGCCGCGCTCCTCGGCGACCCGGGCGACGGTCTTGCCGACGCAGGCGGCAAGCCCGGGGGCGGAGGTGTGGCAGACGCCCGACACCTCGACGGTGTCCCACTCGACCGGCACCCCGTGACACCCGTCCGAGCCGAGCTCCTCGACGTGATGCCGGATGCGCGCGGCGGTGGCGTCGTCGCGGAGCCGCGCGAGGGTCGCCTCCGGCCCGCCCTCACCCGCCCAACTGGGCAGCAGCGCGACGAGGGTGGTGGAACCGGGGGTGTACGGGTAGCTGTCGAGACTGATGTCGGCGCCGGTCGCGACGGCGTCGTCGACAACGGCGAGCAGCTCGTCCGCCTTGCCTTCGTTGATCCCGAAGTTCATGGTGGCGTGGGCGAGATGGAGCGCGCAGCGGGCATCGCGGGTGAGCGCGACCATCTCCCGGTACGCGTCGAGGGCGCCCGCGCCGTAACTGCGGTGGTGCGGGCAGTAGTAGCCGCCGTACGCGGCGACGACGCGGCACAGTCCGGTGAGCTCGGCGTCCTCGGCGTACATGCCGGGCGTGTAGGTCAGCCCCGACGACATCCCCACGGCCCCGTCCTCCATGCCCTGCGCGACGAGCCGCTTCATGAGATCGAGTTCGGCGGGGGTGGCGCCCCGGTCCTCCCAGCCGACGGCGTACATGCGGACGGTGCCCTGGGGGACGAGATACGCGGCGTTGACGGCGACGCCGCGGTCGAGCCGGTCGAGATACTCGCCGACGGTGCGCCAGTCGAAGTCGACGGAGGTGTCGTCGGGGCCGCCGCCGTTCCAGCCGGCGATGACCTGGCGGACGTCGGCGAGGGTGCGGTCGTCGACCGGGGCGTAGGAGAGGCCGTCCTGGCCGAGGACCTCCAGGGTGACGCCCTGCGCGGCCTTCGCGCCGTGGTCCGGGTCGCGGAGCAGGGCGAGGTCGCTGTGGGCGTGCATGTCGATGAAGCCGGGGGAGAGGGCGAGGCCGTCGGCCTCGACGACCCGTCGGGCGGACGGCCGGGGGCCGGGGGTACGGCCCTCCCGATGGATCTCGGCGATCCGGCCCCCGACGAGCCTGACGTCGGCACGGTAGGAGGCACCGCCGGTGCCGTCGACCACACGGGCGTCCTTGACGACCAGGTCCATGTCCGGCCGCTCCTTTCGTCGTGCCCGGCCCCCTGAACCGCGTCTACGCGTCTACGCGTCTAGAAGAACGTCCGCACGTACTCCACGACCGTCCCGTCATCCTCCACCACCGGAATCAACTGCCACTTGTCGAACGACGTGCACGGATGCGAAAGCCCCATCCCGACCCAGTCGCCCACCTCGACCCCGGCCCCGGTCCCGTCCGCGAGCCGCAGCCACCCGTGCTGGTCCGAGAGGCCGGTCACCGTCACGCCGTCCGCCGCCCGCACCGAACCCGACCGCCACTCGCGCACGACCTGCGCCTCGGGCAGATCGAGGTCGTACGCGGCGTCCCGCTTGCCCGCGTTCGTGAAGGCCCGCCCCGGCTCCGGCCTGGAGACGACCTGCGCCCACAGCCGGAAGGCGGGTCGCAGCGCGCCCTCCTCCGGGACCCGGTTGAACGGGGTCACCCGCCGATAGCGCCCGTCGTCGTGCGACACGTACGCACCGGACCGCAGCAACTTCAGCACCGGACCGCTCAGTTCGGGGACCCGCGCGAACACGTCCGCCACCGCGTCGAACCACGCGGAGCCGCCCGCGCTCACCACGATCTCGTCGAGCCCCGCGAACCGCCCCGCCGCGTCGAACTCCACCGCCAGCGCGACGAGCCGCCGCACAAACGCCCGCACCCGCTCACCGTCGGCCTCCGGCACCTCGCCCTCGTACCCGGCCACGCCGACGAGCCGCAGCGTCGACGTGGCCGCCACCGCGTCCGCCACCGCCGCGCACTCCGCCTCCGTACGCACCCCCGTACGCGCGCCGTCCCCCGCCCCCAGCTCGACCACCACGTCCACCCGGCGCCGGGCGCCCGCCTCCGTGAGGGCGGCGTCCATGCGGCGCACGCCCGCGACCGAGTCGACGTAACAGACGAAGCGGAAGTCGTCCGAGGCGTCCAGCTCACCCGCGAGCCAGCGCAGCGCCGCCGGGTCGACCAGCTCGTTGGCCAGGAAGATCCGCTCGAAGCCGAAGTGCCGTGCCACCCGCACCTGGTGGGGCACGGCCAGCGTGATGCCCCACGCCCCGTGCTCGATCTGCCGCTGGAAGAGCCTTGGCGCCATCGACGTCTTGCCGTGCGGCGCGAAGGCTAGCCCGTGCCGGGCCGCGTACGTCTCCATCAGCGCCAGGTTGTGCTCCAGGCGCTCGGCGGACAGGGCCAGGACCGGGGTGGTGAAGCCGTCCGTGAACAGGTTGAGGCGGCGGGCAGCGAGCTCGCCGACCGTCAGCCCGTCCGCCTGCGGCGGCAGCCCCTTGAACCGGAAGTCCACCCGCTCGTCGTCCAGTCGCTTCAGGCGCTCGACGGCGATCTCGGCGTGCTCGGCGGTCATGGAGAGCCTCCTCGGGGCGTCCTGCGAAAGGCTGTTGCATCATCTGCAACACCCATTGCGTCTGGTGCTCAGCGCTGTCTAGCATCCGGGCCAACGCCGGGTCAACGAAGGAGGCGAGCACCACCGTGACCACCTCATTCGACGTCGTCGCGCTCGGCGAGTCCATGGTCACGTTCCGGCCCGCCGTGCCGGGGCGCCTCGCCGAGGTGACGGCCTTCGAGCGCGGCATCGGCGGCGCCGAGTCGAACGTGGCGTGCGGGCTCGCCGCGGCGGGCCACCGCACCCGCTGGGTCGGCCGGGTCGGCGCCGACGGGTTCGGCGACCACCTCGTCGAGGCCGTCGGCGCGTACGGCGTCGACGTCACCGCCGTACGGCGCGACCCGCACCGCCCCACCGGCGTCTACTTCCGCACGGCGGGGGACCGGGTCACCGCCGCCCACGAAGTCGCCTACTACCGTGCCGGCTCCGCCGCCTCCGCCATGTCCACCGCGACGGTGGATACGGCGGTCGCGCGCGGCGGCCGTATCCTCCATCTGACGGGGATCACCGCCGCCCTGTCCGACGGCTGCCGCCACCTGCTGCACGAGCTCACGGCGCCGCGCCCCGGTCGGCCGCCGGTCGTCTCCTTCGACGTCAACCACCGCCCGGGTCTGTGGTCCCGCCCCGACGAAGCCGCCCAGGTTCTGCTCGGCCTGGCGCGCGGCGCCGACCTCGTCTTCGTCGGCGAGGACGAGGCCGAAGCGGTCTGGGGCCTGCGCGGGCCGCGGGCGATCCGCGACGCCGTGCCCGAGCCCGCCGTACTCGTCGTCAAGCAGGGCGAGACCGGGGCGACGCTCTTCGAGCGCACACCGCAAGCCGCCGTGCGGGAGGCCACCTTGCGGGAGGCCGCCTTGCCGGGCGGGGCCACCTTGCAGGGCGAGGCCGCTCTGCGGGGCGAGGCCGCTTTGCCGGGCGGGGCCGCTCTGCGGGGCGAGGCCGACGACACCGTCACCTTCGTCCCCGCCCCGCGCGTGGACGTCGTCGCGGCTGTCGGCGCGGGCGACGCCTTCGCCGCCGGTTTCCTCTCCGCCACCCTGCGCGGGCTGCCCGCCGCGCAGCGCCTGCGCACCGGCCACCTCTGGGCCGCCGCCACCCTCACCGCGCCCGGCGACCTCGCCACGCCGCCGAGCCGCGCCCACGCCGACCGCTTGGCCGCTCTCGACCCGGCCGCGTGGGAGACACTGCACCTCGGCCCCGGGTGGACCGGCACCGAGGCAGGGGCCGCCGAGGAGGTACGTACGCCATGAGCCAGACCGTCGACCGCGCACTCAGCATTCTGCCGCTGCTCGCCGAGGGCCCAGCCGACCTCGGCCAGGTCGCCGACCGCCTCGGCGTCCACAAGTCCACGGCCCTGCGCCTCCTGCGCACCCTGAACGAGCACGGCCTGGTCTACCGCCAGTCCGACCAGCGCTACCGCCTCGGCGCCCGCCTCTTCGCGCTCGCCCAGGAGGCCGTGGAGAACCTTGACGTACGGGAGATCGCCCACCCCCACCTCGTCGAGCTCAACGAGCAGTGCGGGCACACCGTCCACCTCGCCGTGTACGAGGACGGCGAGGTCCTCTACATCGACAAGGTCGAGAGCCGCTACCCGGTCCGCATGTACTCGCGCATCGGCAAACCCGTCGCCATCACGGTCGCCGCTGTCGCGAAACTCCTCCTGGCCGACCTGCCGGAGGCCGAGCGCCGCGCCGTGGCGGAGAAGCTCGACTACCCTACGTACACGCCCCGTTCGACGCCCAACGCCCGAGCGCTCCTAAGGGAGTTGGCGACGGTACGCGAACAGGGCTGGGCCACCGACCTCGGTGGCCACGAGGAGTCCATCAACTGCGTCGCGGCCCCGGTCCGCGGTACGGACGGCCGCGTCGCCGCCGCCGTGTCCCTCTCCGCGCCGAACGTCGTCGTCACCGCCGACGAACTCCTCACGCTGCTCCCGCTGGTGCGCCGCACGGCGGAAGCCGTCAGCCGGGACTACTCAGGCACTACGCATACGCATACGCATACGCATACGCATACGCATACGCATACGAATACGAATACGAATACGGAAGAGACTGGACCACGATGACCGACAAGACCGCGCTCACGCCCGCCACCCACACCACCCCGCCCGCGAAGTTCTCGCACGGCGTCAAGAAGGGCAACATCCTCCAGACCGCCGGCCAGGTCGGCTTCCTCCCGGCCGTCGACGGCCGCGCCCGCGCCCTGGCGGGCCCCACCCTGCGCGAGCAGACCCTGCAGGCATTCGCCAACGTCCAGGCGATCCTCGAAGAGGGCGGCGCCACCTGGGACGACGCGATGATGATCCGCGTCTACCTCACCGACGTCGACCACTTCGCCGAGATGAACGAGATCTACAACGCGTACTTCGAGGAGCAGGGCCTCACCCAGCCCCCCGCCGCGCGCACCACGGTCTACGTCGGCCTTCCGTCGGGTGTGCTCATCGAGATCGACGCGCTCGCCGTGCTGGACTGAGCGGTCCTGGCCCGACTCACGCGGCCGCCCCTTGCGCGGCGTGCCGCCCCGGCTCGCACCAGAGCAGTTTCCCTCCCCGCCCCAGCACAGGTCATCAACGTCCCCGGCCTCTTGCACACCCCGGAGCATGCCCGGTCGCTCTTCCGGGAGGTGGTGCCGACGCTGCGCCCGCACGAGATCGAGTACCGGATCTCCCACCGGATCAAGCGCCAGGCGGTCCTCCACCGCGAGCAGCCTCTTACGTACACGGCGATCATTCATGAGGCCGCCCTGCGCCGGCCTGCGTCTACATAGCCGCGTCCACCGGACCCCCGCGCACCTTGCACCTCCGGGAGACCGGCGAGCCGGACGTGATCCTCACCACCGGCCCCCGGCAGCTCGCCGCCCTGATCGAGGCCGTACGGGCGACGGAGTGAGCCCTGCCACTCCCGGACACAGCCTTGTCCGCCATACTTCGCCCCGTGGAGCAGCGTATGGACACTGAGAAAGTCACACCCGTCACCGGCGCCGGATTCGACCCGGCGTACGTACCCGGCCTGACGCCTCCCGTCGCGTCTTCGGCGGACGAGGAGACGTCGGAGGAGGTGAAGCAGACCGAGTCCGAGTCCGAGGCAGAGCCCGAACCCGAGTCTCGGGGCGAGGCGGACGCAGCCGAGGAGGCCGAGTCCGAGGACGCCAAGGACGCCGAGAAGAGCGACGACGCCAAGGACAGCGAAGACGCCGAGAAGAGCGACGACGCCAAGGACAGCGAAGACGCCCCGGCCGTCGAGGCCAGGGACCGCCGCGGCTCGATCGTCGTCGACGCGTCCGGCGTCCGCTTCACGCTCGACGACCAGGAGGCCGAGTTCACCTGGGACGAGATCAGCGCGGTCGAGGTCGGCACGTCCCGCAAGCGCCTCACGGTCACCGTGCACACCCCCAACAGCCGCTGGTACCCCAACGACGTCGAGGCGCGGGACAAGGCCCAGGCCCAGGAGTGGGCGGAGGCCATCGACAAGGCCCTGGACGCGTACTTCGAGGACTGACCCAAGACCGGGTAACTCGCTCTGCCGACCGAACTTCCAGGCGGTCGCGTGGATCACTTCACGGTGGTCTCGCAACCAGCCTCCACGTCTCGGCGTCCGGTTCGGGAGTAACGGTTCGATCCGCGCCCATTACGAGGGAGTGGCCGATCTCGGCAGTGTCAACGGTTGCACCGGCCGGCCATGGAGGTCGCGCCGGTCCTTCGGGAACTTCCTCCGCTGAACGGCACGCTCGCCGTCGGTGACGCGCAACGGCTGGTCCGGTTCCTTCCGCAAGCGCCGCCAGTACGAAGCTGACGTGCGGCTGGTCGCCGATCCAGGCGGCCGCCCGCTGTGCCTCTCGTCCGCGTCGCGCGAGCGCCAGGGAATCGCCCAGCCCAGCCCAACCCGGCCCTGCCCACCTCCGCCCGCACCGCTCCGCCCGTACCCGCCCCGCCCGCCCCACCACTTCGTGAACAGTGCGAAGTGGGGTGTTGCCGGGCGCCCGCGTGGATATGGTGCTCACGCAGGGACCACCGCGGTGCCGGAGCCACCGCGGTGTCTGGAGGAGCACACCGCGACCAGGGGGGTTCACGCGTGCCGACCGCGATAGCCGTCACCGACCCCGACCTGGTGCTGACCTCGTCCGACCGGCACACACCTACCGCCGCCGTGCTGCCCGTGGGCGCGCCGCCCGACACGTATCCGCTGGACCGCGCGATCGGCGACGTGCACGCGATGATCGAGCAGCACGGGTATGTGATCGCCCTGTGTCCGCAGTCGGCGCCGGATTCGGTCGTCCACCGGCTGTACGCGATCCGTTCCGTGCTCGAAAGCGACCGGATCGCCATTCTGCGGCCCGAACTGCCGCCGCTCGCCCTCGCCGTGCTCGCGTTGCAGCTGCGGCAGCTGTCGGTCTGTGACATCAGCCCCGGCGTGCTCGCCTCGGCCGCCCGGCTGCTCGCCCACTACATCCACGCGGGCGCCGTGCTCGGCTCCCTCGCCAAACTGGACCGTGTCCCCGTCCCGCTCACCGCCCACGCCAAGTCGTGGTCGCCGAACGCCCAGTTCGCGGTGGTGGCCACCCCGCAGCCGCAGCTCCAGCGCCTCACGGACGACGGCGAGACACCGACCGGGCCCGCCTTCGGCACGAGGATGTTCTACGCGGCCGGGCAGCAGCCCCCCGACTGGGTCACCGGCACCCTCGCCCCGGCCTGGCGCGTGCAGGGCGTCACGGAGGTGCCGCTGCCCGCAGAGTCGCCGCGCTGGTGGGCGACGGGGCGGGTCGGCCTGGCCGGGCGGGGCGGCGGGCCCGGCAGGATCGTGGAGTTCGCCGCGGCCATCCCCGACCTGTCCGTCCTCTACCAGCTCGTGACGTCCGTACGCCGTGACACCTGCCACTGGTGCGGACTCGAACTCATCGGTGACCGCTGCGGATTCTGTACGGCGCCGCTGCCCGCCGAACCGCCGCCCCCGGCCGCCGCCTCCGCCCGGTCGTCCCCGGTCGGACCGGCGCCCGCCCGCAAGGCCCTCACTGCCCTCACCCCCGCCCTGCCGTCCTCCACGAGGTTCCCCGCCCCATGAACTCACGTCAGCGCCGCGGCGTCATCCTCCTTGCCGTGTCGGCCCTGTGCGCGATCGCCGCGTTCGCCGGTGTGCTCGCGGTGATACGCAATGTGAACTCCAAGGTGGGGCCGGAGGTGACCGCGTACCGGCTCAAACAGAACGTGGCACCGTACAAGGAGCTCACGAGCGCGCAGTTCGAGAAGGTGGAGATGCCGAAGCGGTGGCGGCCGTCCACCGCGGTGCGCAGCCTCGACCAGATCCGCGGCAAGATCGCCGTGACCCACCTCGAAAAGGGGTCGCTGCTCCAGTCCGACATGATCGTGGACCGCCCGCGGCTGAAGGCGGGCCAGCAGGAGATCGCCATCATGATCGACGCGGAGACCGGCGTCGCCGGGAAGATCGCCCCGGGCGCGAAGGTCAACATCTACGCCACCTTCAAGGCGCAGAATCAGAAGGAACACGACCAGTCGAAGCTGATCGTGGAGAACGCCCAGGTCCTCGCCGTCGGCAAGCTCACCCCGATCGACCAGCAGGGCGCCGGCGGCTCCGGCAACAGCGCCGACGCCGCGCGCCGCGCGAGCGAGGCCGTGCCGATCACCTTCGCGCTCGACACCAAGGACGCCCAACGGGTCGCGTACGCGGAGTCGTTCGCGACCCATGTGCGTCTCGCCCTCGTCGCGCCCGGCAGCGACGCCACGGTGGCGCCTGCCGACCGCACGTACACGCTGGACGGGGACAAGTGACGGCGAACCAGGCGGAAGATCAAGCTTCTCCGGCGACCGCGGGGCGGCTTGTGGGGCGGAGCCCCGGGCCCTTGCCGCCGGCCGACCGAAATGATCGCGGTAACCGGCACCCCGGAAAGGCGGCCGCCGCATGACCCTCCGCATTCTCCCGGCCGTCGGCGACCCGGACGCCGCCCGCGCCCTGGTCACCCTCCTCTCCCAACTGCCCGACGCCGAGCCCGCTCCGCCCGTCACCGACTCGACCGAACTGCTCGACACCCTCGCGCGGCTGGCCGCCGAGTCGCTCGACGAACTGCCCGAAGTCGTCCTGGTCCACGAACGCATCGGACCGGTACCGCCGCTGGACCTGATCCGCGACCTCGTCCTGCGCTTCCCGGCCGTCGGCGTCGTCCTGGTCACCGCCGACACCAGCCCGGCCCTGCTCACCGCCGCCATGGACAGCGGGGCACGCGGCATCGTCGCCTTCCCGCTCGGCTACGACGCGCTCGCCGAACGCGTGCAGGCCGCCGCCTCCTGGTCGACCGGCATGCGCCGCCACCTCGCGGGCGGTGCCGGCGCCGAACTCGCCCCGGCGGGCGGCGGCGGCCACGTCGTCGCGGTCGCCGGCGCCAAGGGCGGCGTCGGCACCACCGTCACCGCCGTCCAGCTGGCCCTGGCCGCCCACGCCTCGGGCCGCACGGTCGCCCTGCTCGACCTGGACCTCCAGTCCGGCGACGTGGCGTCCTACCTCGACGTACAGTTCCGCCGGTCCGTCGCCGACCTCGCCGCGATCCGCGACATCACGCCCCGCGTCCTCCAGGACGCCGTCTTCACGCACGAGACCGGCGTCGACCTCCTCCTCGCCCCGGGCGACGGCGAACGCGGCGAGGAGGTCACGGACCGCGTGGCCCGCCAGGTCCTCCAGACGCTGCGCGCCCGCTACGACGCGGTCGTCGTCGATTGCGGCACACAGATGAGCACGGCCAACGCGGCGGCCGTCGAACTCGCCGACCAGGCCGTCCTCCTGGTCACCCCGGACGTGATCGCGGTCCGCGGCGCCAAGCGCATGGTGCGCCTGTGGGACCGCCTCCAGATCCGCAAGGCGGAGGAGACGCTGACCGTCGTCAACCGCCACTCCCGCGCAGCGGAGATCCAGCCGCCGCTGGTGGAAAGGGTCACCGGCACGCGCACGGCCCGTACATCGGTCCCGGCCGCGTACAAGGAGCTGGGGGCGGCCGTCGACGCGGGGCGCATGCAGGACCTCGACAACCGCTCCACCGTCAAGCAGGCCCTGTGGGCCCTGGCGGGCGAGCTCGGCCTGGTCGCCACGCCGGCCCCGGACTCCGCGGGTTCGGGCGCCGGTCACGGTGGCCGCAGGGCCCGTCGCCGGGGCGGCGACCGAGGCTCGGTCACCCTCGAATTCGCGGCGATGTTCCCGATCGTCCTCACCGTCCTCGCCCTGATGTGGCAGTGCGTGCTCTACGGCTACACGTACTCGCTCGCCGGAAACGCCGCGGACGAGGCGGCCCGCGCCGCCACCGCCGCGTACGCCATCGGCGGCGACGGCCAGGGCGCCTGCGTCGCGGCGGGCCGACGGCACCTGCCGGGCGCGTGGCAGGACGCGCAGATCGGCTGTTCGGACGACGGCACGGTCACGAAGGCGACGGTCCGGGTGGACGTCCCCCTGTTCTTCCCGGGGGTCGACCCGGGCTGGACGGTGACGGGCGAGGCGGGCGCGGCGACGGAATCCCGGACAGGTACGGAGTCCCAGACAGGTCCGGTCCGGTGAGGGGGAGGCGCGGCAAAGGGGCGCGGGGCTGTGTCGATGTGCGGCTCCGCCGCGGGGCGCGAGCAATGGGGGAACGCGCGCACGCGCGACGGACACGGCGACACCCGACGGCGCCTGGGCGCACCGCAGACATCCGCCGAAACGACCGCAGCGACCGCAGCGACCGCAGCGACCGAAACGACCGAAGCGGCCGAAACCGCCAGAAGCGCCGGACGGCGGACGCGGGTGTCTCCATGCTGGAGTTCGCCGGCTTCCTGCCGTTCCTCCTCCTGATCGGCCTGGCCACGATCCAACTCGGCCTGGTGGGCTACGCGGCGAACCAGGCCGGCAGCGCCGCACGCGCGGCGGCCCGAGCCGAATCCCTCACCCCCGGCACCGCCCAGGCCGCGGCGTCCGACGCGGCGAGCGCCTGGCTCCACCCGGCCGCGTCGACCGGCACGGGCGACACGGTGACCGCGACGGTCACGGTCCACGTACCGGCGATCATCCCGCTCTTCGGCGGCTGGGACCTGCGCCGCACGGCGACCATGCCCAACGACCGTACAGCTCTGGGGAGTTGAGGAGGAGACGATGAGCCTACGCTCCCGAGTCGCAGCCACCCGAGACCCGCAGGCCGCCGGCACAGGCACGGGTACGGGCACAGGCACGGGTACCCCCGCACCGGCCCGCGACGAGGGCCTGGTGGCCGTCTACCGGGCCAAACTCCTGGAGGAGATCGACCTGGCGGAGATGTCCTCGCTGACGGCCGGGGACCGCCGCGTCCGCCTCGAACGGGTCCTGGGCCACATCATCAGCCGCGAGGGCCCCGTCCTCTCCTCCTCCGAACGCACCCAGCTGATCCGCCGCGTCGTCGACGAGGCGCTCGGACTCGGCATCCTGGAGCCGCTCCTCGCGGACGCGTCGATCACCGAGATCATGGTCAACGGCCCGGACGCCATTTTCGTGGAACGAGCGGGCAGGGTCGAACAGCTCCCGCTCCGCTTCGCCTCCCACGACCAGCTCATGCAGACCATCGAACGGATCGTCTCGACGGTCAACCGCAGGGTCGACGAGTCGAACCCGATGGTCGACGCCCGCCTGCCCAGCGGTGAACGCGTCAACGTGATCCTCCCGCCACTGGCCCTCACCGGCGCGACACTCACCATCCGCCGCTTCCCGCGCGCGTACACGCTCAACGAGCTGATCGGCCTCGGCTCGCTCGACGAACACATGGTGATGCTGCTCGCGGCGTGCGTCCGAGCCCGCTTCAACATCATCGTGAGCGGAGGCACCGGCTCCGGCAAGACCACCCTCCTCAACGCCCTGTCGGCCCTGATCCCGCCCACGGAACGCATCATCACGATCGAGGACTCGGCGGAACTCCAGCTCCAGCAGGACCACGTGATCCGCCTGGAGTCACGCCCCCCGAACGTCGAGGGCAAGGGGCAGGTCACCATCCGCGACCTGGTCCGCAACAGCCTGCGCATGCGCCCCGACCGCATCATCGTCGGCGAGGTCCGCGGCGGCGAGACGCTCGACATGCTCCAGGCGATGTCGACGGGCCACGACGGCTCTCTCGCCACCGTCCACGCCAACACGGCGGAGGACGCCCTGACCCGCCTCCAGACGCTCGGCTCGATGTCGGAGGTGGACGTCCCCTTCGAGGCGCTGCGCGACCAGATCAACTCGGCGGTGGACGTCCTCGTCCAGCTGACCCGGCACGCCGACGGCTCCCGTCGCGTCAGCGAGATCGCCCTGCTGGTCTCGCACGGCCGCGAGCAGTTCACCATCGCCACGGTGACCCGCTTCGTGGCGCGGCCGTACGTGTCGGGGGCGGCGGCCGACCAGGACCGACGCGTCCACGGCTCCTACGAACACCTGCCCCTGCCGCGCCGCGTGGCCGACCGGCTGTACGTGGCGGGGGAGGCGGTCCCCCCGGCGTTCGGCGTCGTGGAGGCCGTCGACGTACGCAACACGAGAGAGGCGACCGGATGAGCGCGATGTCCCCGGTGACCCCCGCCCTGCTCATCGCCCTGGGCGGCACGGCCGCGGCATGCGTCGCGGCGATCGTGGCCGTGCAGGTCTACGCGTCGGGCCGGGCGCGCCGGCGCGCGCTCGAAAACAGCCTCGACGCGTACGCTCCGGGCGGCGGCGCGGCACGGGAAGAACGCGGCGGGGCCCGGGGAAGAACCCGCCGGTTCGTGTCCCTCGACCGCCGCGTACGCCGCACCCGCCTCGGCCGCACCGTCCACCTGCGCCTGTCGGCGACGGGCCTGGACGTGACGGCGGGCGAGTTCTGCGTGTACGCGGCGGTGACGGTGGTCGTCCTGTGGGCCCTCGCGGCGACGACCCTGGCCCCGTTCTTCGGCCCGATCGCGGGCGTGGTAGCGGTGTGGGCAGCGACGATCTTTCTCAACTGGCAGCGGCAGAAGCGCATCGAGGCGTTCATCGCCCAACTCCCCGACGTGGCGCGCCTCCTGGCCAACGCCACGGCGGCCGGCCTGGCCCTGCGCACGTCACTGGCGATGGCGGCGGAGGAGCTGGAGGCCCCGGCGGGCGAGGAACTCTCCCGGGTGGCCGACCAGTTGTCGCTGGGCCACACGGTGGAGGACGCGCTGGGCGAACTGGCGGAACGCCTGCCGTCGCGCGAGCTGGTGGTCCTGGTGACGACCCTGATCCTGTCGAACAAGGCGGGCGGCTCGGTGGTGTCGTCGCTGCGCAACCTGACCCGCACGCTGGAGGACCGGAAGGAGACGCGCCGCGAGATCCGCACGATGCTGTCGGAGGTCAACGCGACGGCGTTCACGGTACCGCTGCTCGGCGTCGGCTCCCTGCTCCTGGTCAACACGGCGAACGACGGCGCCCTGGCCCGCGTGACGGCGTCCCCGCTGGGCCAGACCCTCGTCCTGGTGGCCCTCGGCCTGTACGCGATCGGCTTCTTCGTGATCCGCCGCCTGGGCAAGATCGAGGTGTGAGCGGGATGGCGACGACGCAGGTGGCACTGCTGCTCGCGGCACTGGCGGCGCTGGCGGTGTTCGGAGCCGCGGTGGGCATCCGCATGTACCGGGCGGAGGCGAAGGTCCCCAGCGACCTGGCGCTGGCCCTGGAGGTCGGCGCGACCCGCGTCTCGGTGGCGGGCTCGGCCGTCGACCGCCTGGGCATGCGCTTCGCGCCCCTGGTACTGCGCCTGATGGGCCGCCGTCGCGTGGCGGCCAAGCGCCGGAAGATCGACATGGCGGGCAACCCGGACGGTCTGACCATCGACCGCTACGCGGCCCGCAGGGCGGTCTACGGCGCCTTCGGCGTACTGATGGCCCTGATCTTCCTCACCAACGGCGCGCTGCTGCTCGCCCTGCTGACCCTGGCGTTCGGCGCGCTGGCGGCCGACGCGCACATCTGGCAGGCGACGCGGGAACGCAAGGAGGTCATCGACCGCACCCTTCCCGACTTCCTGGACGTGCTGGCGGTGGTCGTCTCGGCGGGCCTCGGCTTCCGCCAGGCCCTGGACAGGGTCGCGGAACGCTACGAGGGCCCCTGGTCCGACGAACTGCGCATCACCCTGCGCCAGATGGACATGGGCGTCCCTCGCCGTCAGGCATTCGCCGACCTCCGCCGCCGCAACGCCTCCGAGCAGGTGGCCCAGTTCGTCTCGGCGCTGCAACAGGGCGAGGAACTCGGCGCCCCCATCGCCGACACCCTGATCCAGCTCGCCACCGACATGCGCCGCACGGACGCCCAGAACTCCCGGCGCCGCGCGGCGAAGACGATCCCGAAGGCGACGATGGTGACCCTGGTCTTCATGCTGCCCGCGACAATGATCCTGATCGCGACAGGCATGTTCCTCGGCTCCGGCACGGACTTCACGTCGATCCTGGGGCGGTGAGCCGGTGAGCCGGTGAGCCGGTGAGCCGGTGAGCCGCTGAGTTGGTGAGTTGGTGAGTTGGTGAGTTGGTGAGTTGGTGGGCTGGTGGGGGTCGGTGGGGGTCGGTGGGCGGGCGGTCCGGTGAGCGGGTGGACCGGTGGGCTGGTGGGCCGACATGCGACGGAGGTCTTCTGGCGCGCGGCCGGTATGGCTACAGTGATCCCGCACCAGGGTTGGCAGCTGCGAACGCGGTGGCGGGGGCGGGATGGCGCGCGGGACGACACGGAGCCAACTTCCGGTCAAGCGGCGACCGTTAATCGCCGAAACCGTGTGCTCAGGGTCGCTCTTCCCGTACGTTGCGTGTAGTGGCTCGATGGCCGTGGAGGAAGGGTGGGCCCATGACCAAGGACCGTGTCAAGGACCGACTGCTCGGGGCGTGGGTGACGTGGACGAGTGCCGTGGCGGAGCGGGTTCGCGGGGACCGGCGCGACGCGGGCGCCGGATTCGTGGAGTACGCCGGGCTGATGATCCTCATCGCCGGGATCTTCACGCTGATCGACCAGATCGGTCTGGACGGCCTGATCTCCGGGGCCATCCGCAACGCCGTGACCCAGGTGACCGGCGGCTGAGAACCACGGTGCGGAGAGCGCTGCGCGGCGACCGGGGGTCGACCCTGCCCCTTTACATCTGGCTGACCGGAATCCTCCTCTTCGCCGCGTTCGCGTTCTTCGCCTTCGCGCAGGCCGCCTCCGCCCGCAACGGCGCCCAGACCGCCGCCGACGCCGCCGCGCTGGCCGCCGCCACGATTCTCACGCCCTGCGGCAGTTGAAGGGCGCCGACCTTGCGTTCGAGGACGACCCGGAG
>NZ_JAPHNL010000270.1 GCF_026274175.1 Streptomyces beihaiensis | reverse complement strand
CCGGCCGGTCGTGCGGCGCGGCACCGGCCGGTGCCGCGCCGCACGACCGGCCGGCCGACGCCAAGGCAGAGGTGGACCGCCTGTACGAGCAGGCGGAGAAGGCCACCCAGGAGTACGACGCCGCCGACGAGCGCGCCGGGAAACTGCGCAAGGAACTCGCCGAGACCCAGGACGAGGTGGCGCGCGGTCAGCAGCGGATCAACAGGATGCGCCAGGCACTCGGCATGGTGGCGGGCGCCCAGTACCGCTCGGGCGGCATCGACCCCTCGCTCACCCTGATGCTCTCCTCCGACCCGGACGGTTACCTCGACCGGATCGGCACCCTGGAGCGGATCAGCGCGCGGCAGGCCGACGACCTGACCGACCTCCAGCGCGCCCAGCGCCGCCTCGCCCAGCGGCGGGCCGAGGCGCGGCACACGCTCGCCGACCTCGAATCGGCCCGCAAGGCGGTCGCCCGGCACAAGCGCACCGTCGAGGCGAAACTCGCCAAGGCGCGCCGGGTGCTCGCCGCCATGCCGACCGACGAGCGCGCCGCGTACGAGCGGGCCTCGCGCGGCGGCGAACGCCCCGACCTGTCCGGCGTCGGGCCCGCGTCCTCGGCCCGTGCCGCCATGGCGCTCGCCGCGGCGCAGTCCGCGATCGGCAAACCGTACGTGTGGGGCGCCGACGGCCCTTCGGCGTTCGACTGTTCGGGCCTGATGCAGTGGTCGTACGGGAAGGCGGGGGTGTCGCTGCCGCGCACCTCGCAGGCCCAGCGGGTCGCCGGCCGCCGCGTCCCGCTCTCCGAGGCGCGCCCCGGCGACCTGGTCACCTACGGGTCCGACGCGCACCACGTCGCCATGTACGTGGGCAACGGCCAGGTGATCCACGCGCCCTATCCCGGCGCGAGGGTGCGCTACGACCCGGTCGGCATGATGCCGGTGAACTCGGTGACACGCGTCTGACCGCGCCCGGGTGCCCGTACGATCGGAGAGATGGCAGGTCGAGGGCGGACACGAACGCGGACAGGGACGCGGATGCGGGGCAGGGCGTGGGCCGTGGCCGCGCTCGGCGCGCTGCTCGTCCCGCTCACCGGGTGCGGCGGCAGCGGGCCCACGCCGGACACCACCCGGACGACGGCGATCCAGCGCGTCCTCGACCGCCGGGCGGACGCGGTCATGGACCGGGACGCCGCCGCCTACCGCGCCACCGGTGACGCGGAGCCGGAGCTGGTGACCGACCTGGGGAAGGTGCCGCTGGACTCATGGCGGTACAAGGTCACGCGGGTCGAGACGGCGAGCGCCCGGACGGTCCGGGTGTCGGCCGAGCTGAGCTACCGGGTGGACGGCTACGACGACGCCCCGCTGGTCACCGACCGCACGCTCGAACTGCGCCGGTCCGGGGACGCGTCGGGGCCGGGGACAGGGACCTGGTCCGTCACGGCGGACCGTCCCGCCAAGGGCTCGGGCGAGCAGCTGTGGGAGCAGGGCGAGGTCACGGTGGTGAGCGGGGCGCACAGCCTCGTCCTCGGCGTCGGCCGCAGCAGCGCGCGACTGCGGGCCTACGCGGCGCTCGCCGACCACGCCGTGCCCGCCGTCGACTCCGCGTGGGGCACCCACTGGGCACGCAAGGTCGTCCTCCTGGTGCCCAAGTCCCTCGATGCCATGGGGGAACTGCTCGGGGCGCCCGCCTCCGGCTACCGGGGGATCGCGGCCGTCACGACCGGCGAGGCGGGCGGCTCCCGCACCGCGCCCGCGGACCGCGTGATCGTCAACCCGGACGCGTACGCCGTGCTGGGCGACTTCGGCAAGCAGGTGGTCCTCACGCACGAGACCACGCACGTGGCCACGCGCGCGTCGACCTCCGCCGCGACCCCGCTGTGGCTCTCCGAGGGCTACGCGGACTGGGTCGGCTACCGCGGCACGGGCCGCACCCCGGCGCAGGTGGCCCCCGAACTCCAGAAGGTGGTCCGTGCGGGCGACGCCCCGTCCGAACTCCCCGACGACAGGGCCTTCCGCTTCAGCAGCGAGTCCGGGGAGCTCGCCCGCGCCTACGAGAGCGGCTGGCTGGCCTGCCGCATGATCGCGGA
This sequence comes from Streptomyces beihaiensis, assembly GCF_026274175.1. Taxonomy (GTDB): domain Bacteria; phylum Actinomycetota; class Actinomycetes; order Streptomycetales; family Streptomycetaceae; genus Streptomyces; species Streptomyces beihaiensis. Next base: position 42,252 of record NZ_JAPHNL010000270.1, on the reverse strand, counting down.
CAAGTGGGGCGAGCGGAAGCTGGCCTCCTTCTACGCCGCGGTCGGCGCCCACCACGGCCGCTCGGGCGCGGTGGACGCCGCGCTGAACCGGGTCCTGGGCGTGGACGAACCCGCCTTCGTGGCGCAGTGGCGGTCGTACGTCCGAGACGAACTGGGCTGACGGCAACAGCTCACCCGCCGCCCAGCCCGACGACGGCCTCCCGCAGCCATGCCCGCTGCACCGGCCCGTACCTGGTCCTCATGGCGGGCTTCATCGCGCTCGGCGGCGCCTTCGAGGGCAGCGGGGGAGCGCCCAGGGCGCTGCGCGTGACCCTGCTCGGCGTCGCGTTGCAGCTGCCGTGCGCCGCGTGGCTCTCAGGGGCGTGGGGGCTGCCGGGAACAGCCGCCGCGATGGCCGCCGCGATGGCCGTGCAGTGCGCCTGCCTCGGGGTTGTGGCCCGGCGGGCGGTGGTCGGCGACGGCGCTCAGGACGGAGCGCGCACCGCCTGCTCCTGGGCGGGCTGAGGCGTCCGGGGCGAGTCGGCCGCGCGGCGCGGGGCGGTCACCGTCGTGCGCCACAGGCGACGGCAGGCGGTCAGCGAGGCCGCCACCAGCAGGCCGTTGCGGATCAGCAGCAGCGTCACGCCCCGGACGTCGCTCGTCACGACGTCCCCGAACCAGATCGGGAACTCCAGGAACGTCACGAACGTCGCCGCCAGGACCAGATACGTCGGCAGCGTCATCCGGCTGCCCCGGTACAGCAGGCAGACCGCGGCCAGGCCGACGAGCCACACCATGTACTGGGGGCTGATGACCCGGCTCGTCGTCGTGAACAGCAGCACCGCCGTCAGCGCCGCGTCCGCGGTCGTGCTCGGCTCCCACGCCCGCGCCCGCACCCGCCACAGCACCAGCCACGCGAACGCGACCACCGTCAGGACCTGCGCGACGGTGCTGACCAGGTGGACGTACGGGCCGAGGAACTCCACCGAGCCGTAGTTCAGCCGCACCGAGCCCTGCCAGCCGAACTGCCGCGCCACATGGAAGACGAGCGAGCCCAGCGACTCCACCTCGGTCCCCCGGTCCCGCTGGAAGGTGAGGAAGGCCATCGCCCCCGGCATCGAGAACGTGAAGGCCAGCAGGAGGAGGCCGCCCGTGAACAGCGCGGCGCCCCACGACGCGCGCGTGGCGACCCCCCGGCGCATACCGGTGAGCACCAGCACCGGCCACACCTTCAGCATCGCCCCGACCGCCGCGAGCAGGCCCGCCGCCCGCGGATGCCGGGCCGCCGCGAGCAGCGCCGCGACCGCGACGGCCGTGACCATCACGTCGTAGCGCGCGTACACCGTCTGCCCGAGCAGCGGCACGCCCACGACCCACACCCACACACCGCGCCGCGCCTTGCCGTGCCGTTCGGCGACGTACAGCAGCATCACGAAGACGGCCGCGTCCGCGAGGAACGCCAGGAGGAAGAAGGCGGAGGCGTAGTCGAGGAACGGGAGCAGCGCGGGCGAGAGGATCGCCGTCGCGGCGGCCGGCGGGTACTGCCAGGTCACGTCGTGCAGAGGGAACGTTCCGGTGCGCAGGACCTCGAACCAGCCGTGGTAGATCACCGACACGTCGCTCGTGACGTCCGGGCCCGGCACGACGATCACCTTGAAGACGCACAGCAGGAGCAGGGTGCGGGTCAGCGCCCAGGTGACCAGGAGCGCTGCGGGGTGTCGCGTCTTCATCCGCACATCATGCCCGGCGGGGCCGCGTACCCGCCACGGCGATGGGCACGGTGGCGCACACGAGCGACACGTTCGGTACTGTCGGCGGCGGCGGCGGAGCGCGCGGCGAACGCGGTAAGAGCGCGGCAAGAGCGCGGCGAACGTGGCGAGTACGGCGAAGACGGCGAAGACGGCGAAGACGGTTATGCACAAGACCCTGATCGTGACCAACGATTTTCCGCCCAGGCCGGGTGGCATCCAGGCGTTCCTGCACAACATGGCGCTGCGCCTGGACCCGGACCGGCTCGTCGTCTACGCCTCCACGTGGAAGCGCGGCAGCGAGGGCGCCCGGGCCACGGCGGAGTTCGACGCCGAGCAGCCGTTCACCGTCGTGCGCGACCGTACGACGATGCTGCTGCCCACGCCGCGCGTGACCCGGCGCGCGGTGGGCCTGCTCAAGGAGCACGGCTGTACGTCGGTGTGGTTCGGGGCCGCCGCCCCGCTCGGCCTGATGGCGCCCGCGCTGCGCCGGGCGGGCGCCGGGCGGCTCGTCGCGACGACCCACGGGCACGAGGCCGGCTGGGCCCAACTGCCCGCCTCCCGGCAGCTGCTGCGCCGCATCGGAGAGTCGACCGACACGATCACGTATCTCGGCGAGTACACCCGCTCGCGCATCGCGGCGGCGCTCAGCCCGGCCGCGGCCGCGCGGATGGAGCAGCTGCCGCCGGGCGTCGACGAGAAGACGTTCCACCCCGACTCCGGCGGCGACGAGGTGCGGGCCCGGCTCGGCCTCACCGACCGCCCGGTCGTCGTGTGCGTCTCGCGGCTCGTGCCGCGCAAGGGCCAGGACACCCTGATCCTCGCCATGCCGCGCATCCTGGCCGCCGTGCCGGACGCGGTGCTGCTCGTCGTCGGCGGCGGCCCGTACGAGAAGGACCTGCGCAAGCTGGCGGACGCGACCGGGGTCGCGGACTCCGTGCGGTTCACCGGGGCCGTGCCCTGGGAGGAGCTCCCGGCCCACTACGGCGCCGGTGACGTCTTCGCCATGCCGTGCCGTACGCGGCGCGGCGGGCTCGACGTGGAGGGCCTCGGCATCGTCTACCTGGAGGCATCCGCGACCGGGCTGCCCGTGGTCGCGGGCGACTCGGGCGGCGCGCCCGACGCCGTGCTCGACGGGGAGACCGGGTGGGTGGTGCGGGGCGGTGCCCCGCAGGAAGCCGCCGACCGCGTCGTCACGCTGCTGCGGGATCCGCAGCTGCGGCGGCGGATGGGGGAGCGCGGGCGTGCGTGGGTGGAGGAGCGCTGGCGCTGGGACCTTCTGGCCGAGCGGCTGAAGGCGTTGCTGTAGCACCCAGGGGTGCCCTGTGGGGGCGTCTCGCGGGTGCGGGTGGGTCTGGCTGCTCGCGCGGTTCCCCGCGCCCCTGAAGTGCTGCGGCTTCGCCGCGCCTTCCCTGCGAGACGCCGCACGGAGTGCGTGCGTCCCAGGGGCGCGGGGAACCGCGCGACCAGCCACGACGGACCTGAGCCCGTCGACAACCGAGCCCCGACGGCGCTACTTGCGGTAGATCGCCTCGACCTCGTCCGCGTAGTCCTTGGCCACGACACCCCGCTTCAATTTCAGCGAAGGCGTCAAGTGCCCCGACTCCTCGGTGAACTGGCTCCCCAGAATCCGGAACTTGCGCACCGACTCCGCCTTGGAGACCGCCGCGTTGCCGTCGTCCACCGCCGCCTGGATCTCCGCCAGCAGATCCGGGTCCTCGCGCAGCGACGCGACCGTCGAGCCCTTCGGCTTGCCGTGCTCCGCCGCCCACTTGCCGAGGAACTCCTCGTCGATGGTGACGAGCGCCCCGACGAACGGCCGCGCGTCGCCGACCACCATGCACTCCGCGACCAGGGCGTGCGCGCGGATGCGGTCCTCGATGACGGCCGGGGCGACGTTCTTGCCGCCCGCCGTCACGATGATCTCCTTCTTGCGGCCGGTGATCTGGAGGTAGCCGTCCTCGTCGAGCGTGCCGATGTCCCCGGTGTGGAACCAGCCGTCGGCGAGCGCCTCGCGGGTGGCGCCCTCGTTGTTCCAGTAGCCGGTGAACAGGTGCTCGCCGTGCAGCAGCACCTCACCGTCGTCGGCGATCCGGACCACCGAGCCCGGCAGCGGCTGACCCACCGTGCCGATCTTCTGGCGGTCCCACGGGTTGAAGGCGGTCGCGGCGCAGGACTCGGTCAGGCCGTAGCCCTCCAGGACCGTGAAGCCGATGCCGCGGAAGAAGTGGCCCAGGCGCTCGCCGAGCGGCGCGCCACCGGAGATCGCGTACTCGCCGCGGCCGCCGAGGACGGCGCGCAGCTTGCTGTAGACCAGCTTGTCGAACGTCCTGTACTTGATCTTGAGCGCGAGCGACGGGCCCTTCGGGGTGTCGAGCGCACGGCTGTACTCGATCGCCGTGTCCGCGGCCTTGTCGAAGATCTTGCCCTTGCCGTCGGCCTGCGCCTTGGCCCGTGCCGAGTTGTACACCTTCTCGAAGACGCGCGGCACGCCCAGGATCAGCGTGGGACGGAACGCGGCCAGCTCGTCGGTGAGGTTCTTGATGTCCGGCGCGTGGCCCAGCTTGATCGGCGCCATCAGCGAGGCGACCTCGACGAGACGGCCGAACACGTGCGCCACCGGCAGGAACAGCAGCACCGAGCACTCGCCCGTACGGAACAGCGGCTTGAGGCGCGCCACCACGTTGCCGCACTCGGCGAAGAAGCTGCGGTGGGTGAGGACACAGCCCTTGGGGCGGCCCGTCGTGCCCGACGTGTACACGATCGTCGCCGGGTCGTCGGCCTTCGCCACCGCGCTGCGCTCGTCCACGGTCGCGTCCGCGACGTCCGCGCCCGCCGCGTCCAGCTCCTCCACGCCGCCGGCCTCGATCTGCCAGACGTGCTTGAGGGCGGGCAGGGTGTCGCGGACCGAGGCGACGGCCGCGGCGTGCGCGTCCGACTCGACCACGATGGCGACGGCTCCCGAGTCGCCGAGGATCCACTGGATCTGCTCGGCCGAGCTCGTCTCGTACACCGGCACGGTCACCGCGCCCGCGCTCCAGATCGCGAAGTCGAGCAGCGTCCACTCGTAGCGGGTGCGCGACATCAGCCCGACCCGGTCGCCGGGCTGCACGCCCGAGGCGATCAGCCCCTTGGCGGCGGCCCGCACCTCGGCGAGGAAGCGGACCGAGGTGATGTCCTGCCAGACGCCGTCCACCTTGCGGCCTATGACGGCGACATCGGGATGCTGCGCGGCGTTGCGCCGGACGATGTCGGTCAGATTGCCGTCCGCAGGGACCTCGTACAAAGCCGGAAGGCTGAACTCGCGCAAGACTGCTGCTCCTCATAGGGCGCCGGCGTCACGACATTGTGCGATGCACCGGAGCGGTCCAAGGCTCGGGCAGGTGCTCGGTCTTTCTGATCCGCGGGTGTTCGGGGGTGTCGCATGCGGTTGTTGAAATACTGAGCACGACTGGACTGCCCGGACGTTACCCACCAGTACTGCACTTTCGGTAGGGGGGCCGGATCAGATGTTCGCTGCGTCACACGCTTTGCCAGTACTCGGCGCACAGTAGTCGACCCCCGTCATGACTCGGAAGTAACCGCAGGTCCGACGGTGTCTACCGCCGTGACTGCCGTGGTCTTAGGGTGGGCCGCATGCGCGTACATGTGGTCAGCGATGTGCACGGAAACTCCACCGACCTCGCACGAGCCGGGGACGGCGCCGATGCCGTCGTCTGCCTCGGTGACCTGGTCCTCTTCCTCGACTACGCCGATCACTCGCGCGGCATTTTTCCCGACTTGTTCGGCGTCGAGAACGCCCACCGGATCGTCGCGCTGCGCACCGCCCGCCGCTTCGACGAGGCCCGCGCCTTCGGGAAGCGGCTGTGGGCGGGCATCGACCGGGCGGCCGCGATCGAGAAAGCGGTCCGCAAACAGTACGAGGAGCTGTTCGCGGCCTTCCCCACACCGACGTACGCCACGTACGGCAATGTGGACATGCCGCACCTGTGGCAGGAGTACGCGGGCCCCGGCACCACCGTGCTCGACGGCGAGCGCGTCGAGATCGGCGGCCGCGTCTTCGGGTTCGTCGGCGGCGGCCTGCGCACACCCATGCGCACCCCCTACGAGATCGACGACGAGGAGTACGCCGCCAAGATCGAGGCGGTGGGCGAGGTCGACGTGCTGTGCACGCACATCCCGCCCGAGGTGCCCGAGCTGGTCTACGACACCGTGGCCCGCCGCTTCGAGCGCGGCAGCCGGGCACTCCTGGAGGCCATCCGGCGCACCAAGCCGCGGTACGCGCTCTTCGGCCACGTCCACCAGCCGCTCGCCCGGCGGATGCGGGTCGGTGCCACCGAGTGCGTCAACGTCGGCCACTTCGCCAGCGCGGGCAGGCCCTGGGCCCTTGAGTGGTGACCCTGGCCCCGGAGCGGTGAAGGGCTGGTCGTCCGCGCGCGATAGCCTTCAGGGCCTAGGGCCTGTCCGGCGGATCAGGTCGGACTCGGTCGACGGTGCCGATCGGTACCGCTGAGCGGGGTCTGGCGCGTGCAGACGCAAGGCGGAGGAGGGCGGCGACGCGGAGCGTCGGCAACCGACGACAACGCCGCGGACGTGCGTGCCGGACCCGGCGACCCCGACAAGATCCGCCGGACAGACCCTGGACACATCCATGCACGCCGGACCGCATCTGGAGGAGCCACGGCGATGGCGGAACACACCAGCTCGAGCATCACGATCGATGCGGCACCGGCCGACGTCATGACGGTGATCGCCGACTTCGCCCGCTATCCCGACTGGACGGGTGAGGTGAAGGAGGCGGAGGTCCTGGCCACCGACGACTCCGGCCGCGCCGAGCAGGTCCGCCTCGTCATGGACGCGGGCGCGATCAAGGACGACCAGACGCTCAGGTACACGTGGGTGGGGGAGAACGAGGTGTCCTGGACCCTCGTGAAGTCCCAGATGCTGCGCTCGCTCGACGGGTCGTACGTGCTGAAGGCGGCGGGTTCCGGTACCGAGGTCACGTACTCGCTCACCGTCGACGTGAAGATCCCGATGCTCGGCATGATCAAGCGCAAGGCCGAGAAGGTCATCATCGACCGTGCTCTGGCCGGACTGAAGAAGCGCGTGGAGTCCGGGGAAGGCGCCTGAGAAACCCCATGCGCACCCTCCTCCTCACCGGCCCCGGCGGTTCCGGCAGGACGACCGTCGCCGCCGCCACCGCCCTGGCGGCAGCGGCACAGGGGCTCCGGGTCCGGCTCGTCTCCGCGGACGCCGCGGCGTCCGCGGGCGGCGTGGGGGAGGTGCCCGGCGTCGACGTCGTCCGGATCGAGCCGGACACACGGTTCCGGGACGACCTGCTCGCCCTGCAGGAACGTGCCTCCGGCGTGCTCGACCTGCTCGGGGCCGCGCGGCTGGACGAGGACGAGCTGACCCCGCTGCCCGGCAGTGAGGAACTGGCCCTGCTGCGGGCGGTCAGGGACAGCCGGGACGCGCCCTGCGATCTGGTCGTCGTCGACCTGCCCGCGGCCCCGTGGGCCCTGGCCGCGCTCGCCCTGCCCGAGCAGCTGCGCCGCTATCTGCGCCGCCTCCTGCCCGCCGAACGCCAGGCCGCCCGCGCCCTGCGCCCCGTCCTCGGGCGGCTCGCCGGTGTGCCGATGCCCGCGGAGTGGCTGTACGAGACCGCGGCCCGCTGGGACACCGAACTCGCCGCCGCGCAGGCCGTGATCGACGCCGACTCGACCTCCGTACGGCTCGTCGCCGAGCCCACCGAGGCCGCCGCCGAGTCGCTGCGCACCACCGTCACCGGGCTCGCCCTGCACGGGCTGCCCGTCGAGTCCGTGATCGCCAACCGGATGCTGCCCGACGGCTCCACCGACCCGTGGCTCTCCGACGCCGCGGCCCGTCGGCGCAAGATCGCCGGTGAGTGGAGCCCGTGGGGCGCCGTGCACGAGGTCGGACATCTGGGCCGTGACCCCCGGGGCGCCGACGAGCTGGCCCGGCTGGGCGTGCCGGGACCCGCCGGCGCGCCCCCGCGGACACCGTGGCCCGTCGAGGACCGGCTCGCCGAGGAAGGGCTCCTGGTGTGGCGGATTCCGCTGCCCGGCGCCGTGCGCGAGGAGCTGACCCTGGTGCGGCGCGGCGACGAACTGGTCGTCGGGGCGGGGCCGCTGCGCCGCGTCGTCCCGCTGCCGTCCGCGCCCCGCCGCTGCACCGTGGCCGGAGCCGGTCTGGTCGACGGGGAGCTGCGGGTGCGGTTCTCCCCGGATCCCGCTCTGTGGCCGAGGAGGCCGTGAACCCGGCGCACCCGTTCGGGTACCGTCGAAGGGACGACGCCTAGTCGTCACGACAGGTGGCCACGGCCTGTGGCCACGGCACACAGCCGCCCCATCCTCAGCTCTCCGCAGGAGTCAGCCGCCATGAGCGACGCCACCGAGCAGCCCGCCCCCCAGGCCGACGCCGACGCGTGGGAGAAGGCGTGCGCCGAGGATCTCGCCGCGGAGAAGGCCCGCCGCCGGGCCGCCTACGGGCCCGAAGCGGGCTCGGCCGCCGAGGAGCTGCGCAAGCTCGTGGACGCGGTCACCGACAAGCTGTCGTCCGTGCAGGCCCCGTTCCTGGGCGCCGTCGCGCAGGGCACGGTCGAGCAGGTCGCCAAGCAGGTCGTGCGTCAGGCGAAGTCGGTCGTCGAACCGGTCATCGAGCGCAACCCGGACGTCCTCGACCATCTCGCCGCCGCGGGCTCCGAACTGCTCGCCGCCTACCGGTCCGCCGTCGAGGGCCAGGAGCGCCGCTGGACGCAGCGCACCCGTCAGTCTTCCCCCCGCCAGTCGCCCACCCCTCACGCGCGCGCCCGCGACGAAAGCCCCGACGCGAGTACGGACAAGGGCCCGGAAGACGGCTCCGGAGGGGAGCGCATCGATCTGGACTGAGGTGCGCTCAGGTACGGTGGGCCTTAGCGGGGCTCGACCGAACTGAGGGATTCATGGGACTCACCATCGGCGTCGACATCGGCGGCACGAAGATCGCGGCCGGCGTGGTCGACGAGGAAGGCAACATCCTCTCCACGTTCAAGGTGCCCACGCCTTCCACACCCGAGGGCATCGTGGAGGCCATCGGCTCCGCCGTCGAGGGCGCCCGAGCGGGGCACGAGATCGTCGGCGTGGGCATCGGTGCGGCCGGATACGTCAACCGCCAGCGCTCGACGGTGTACTTCGCGCCCAACATCGACTGGCGCCAGGAGCCGCTCAAGGAGAAGGTCGAGGCGCGCGTCGGCCTCCCGGTCGTCGTGGAGAACGACGCCAACGCGGCGGCCTGGGGCGAGTACAAGTTCGGCGCGGGCAAGGGCCATCGCAACGTCATCTGCATCACCCTGGGCACCGGCCTCGGCGGCGGCATCATCATCGGCAACAAGCTGCGCCGCGGCCACTTCGGCGTGGCCGCCGAGTTCGGGCACATCCGGATGGTCCCGGACGGCCTGCTGTGCGGCTGCGGCTCGCAGGGCTGCTGGGAGCAGTACGCCTCCGGGCGCGCGCTCGTGCGGTACGCCAAGCAGCGCGCCAACGCCACCCCGGAGAACGCCGAGTACCTGCTCTCCCTCGGCGACGGCACCCCCGAGGGCATCGAGGGCAAGCACATCTCCATGGCCGCCCGCCAGGGCGACCTGGTCGCCGTCGACTCCTACCGCGAGCTGGCCCGCTGGGCCGGTGCGGGCCTCGCCGACCTGGCCTCGCTCTTCGACCCGTCCGCGTTCATCGTCGGCGGCGGTCTCTCGGACGAGGGCGAGCTGGTCCTCGACCCGATCCGCAAGTCGTACAAGCGCTGGCTGGTCGGCGGGAACTGGCGTCCGGTCGCCGACGTGATCGCGGCCCAGCTCGGCAACAAGGCGGGCATGGTCGGGGCGGCCGACCTGGCGCGCCAGCCCGACCCCGTCATGTGACACCTTCCGGCCAGGCCGCGACACCTTCCGGTGCTACCGCGTTCCGGTGCCCGTCGTTCCCCTCGGGGGCGGCGGGCACCGGCGTATCTTGATCGCCATGGACACCGGCTCGCACTCCGACTCCCAACTGCCCGAATCCCGCACCGAGTCCGACGGTTCGGCCGTCGTCCGCGTCCTCAGCTACAACATCCGCTCGATGCGTGACGACACCGCCGCCCTCGCCCGCGTCATCAGGGCCTGCGACCCCGACCTGGTCCTCGTCCAGGAAGCGCCCCGGTTCTTCCGGTGGCGCAAGAAGCTCGCCCGGCTCGCCCGCGCGGCCGATCTGGTGATCCTCTCCGGCGGCGCCACCGCGGCCGGGCCCGCGCTGCTGTGCTCGCTGCGGGCGACCGTGGAGCGGACCGAGGACGTGCTGCTGCCGCTCACGCCGGGCCTGCACCGGCGGGGCCTGGCCTGCGCGGTCGTACGGTTCGGCGGCGCACACGGGGTCCGGCTGGGCGTCGTCAGCTGCCACCTGAGCCTGCGCGAGGACGAGCGGTACGCGCAGGCCGGGATGCTGCTCGACCGCGTCGAGGCGCTGGGCGTCGAGCACGCCGTGGTGGGCGGCGACCTCAACGAGCGTCCCGGCGGCCGTACGTTCCGGCGGCTGACCGGCACGCTCGACGACGCCTGGGCGGTCCGGCCCTGGGGCGGGGAGTTCACGTCGACCGCGGCCGACCCGCATCAGCGGATCGACGCGATCCTCACCACCAAGGGCGTCGAGGTCCTGGGGTGCGGCGTCCCCGGCTTTCTCGACGCCGGGGACCTGAAGGCGGCCACGGACCATCTGCCGGTGCTCGCCGCGCTGCGGCTCCCCGCTAGCTGAACGCGGTCGGCCGGTCTCAGACGACCGCGCCGCGGCCGGGGTCGCCGTCATCGTCGTCGCCCGGGTTCATCCGGGCGACGAGGGTGGCGAAACCGCCGAGGAAGCCCCCGATACAGACCGTCGCCAGCCACCACGTCATGTCCCAGCCGAGGACCACCGAGATCAGCAGCAGGACCGGGCCGCCGACCACCGCGAGCCACGCGAACTTGGCCGTGACGTCGGCCTCCGGCAGCGGGGGCGGCTCGGGCGGCACGAAGTGGCCCTCGTCGTCCGCGTCGAAGTCGTCGTCGGAGGGCTCCGGCACGGTGTGGTCGCGCGGGCCCGGCGTGGCCGCGACACCGGGCGCGAAGGAGATCGAGGAGCCGAGAGGACGGCCCGCGCCGCGCCCCGGGCGGCCGTCGCCGTCCTCGTCCTCGTCCTTGCTCCGATCCCCGTCCCCGCCGACGTCACCGCCGCGGTCGTCCGCGCGCGTGCCGTCCTGCGACGGCGGGTCGGTGTCCGGTTCGAGCAGGGCCAGGTCCTCCACGGACCTGAACGGCTTCGCACCCGGCGGGTCCGGCGGTTCCTGCCCGTACCCGGCGACGATCTCGGCCCACGCCGCGTCCTCGTCGTCGGGCAGCAGCGGGTCGCGCCGCCCGCTCTCGGGCGGCTGGTCGCCCGGTGCCCCGGACTCGCGGCCGGCGCCGCCGCCCGGGCTCTCCGGCCCGTCCGGCGTGTCCGGACCGCTCCGCTCCTGCTCAGCCACCGCTGGCCGTCCCTTCCACGCCCTGCTCCGCACTCCGGTCCGTACCCGCACCGGCCTCGGGGGCGAGCCGGCCGATGAAGGCGAGGCTCTCCTCGAAGATCCGGTCCGCGTCGTGGTCCAACGTCGCGACGTGGTAGCTCTGTTCCAGCAGGATCTCCGTCACGTCCGTGGACGAGACGCGGCCGAGCACACGCGCCGAGTCGGCCGGCGGCACGACATGGTCCTGCGGGCTGTGCAGCACCATCAAGGGCTGGGTGACCTGCGGCAGCTCCCGGTCGACGAGCCGGAAGAAGTTCCGCAGCGCGTGTGCCGCGTGCAGCGGGACCCGGTCGTAGCCGACCTCCTCCGAGCCGCCCTTGGCGATGTCGCTCGCGATCCCCTTCGTCGTACGGACGAAATGCCGGACCACGGGCAGCGCGTGCGCGGCCAGACCGTGCACCTTGTTGCCCGGGTTGACCACGACGACGCCCGCCACCGCGTCACCGTGCCGCGCGGCGAGACGCAGCGCCAGCGCACCGCCCATCGACAGGCCGAACACGAAGACCTTCGTGCACCGCTCCGAGAGCTCACGCAGGGCGCGGTCCACCTCCGCGTACCAGTCCTGCCACCCGGTGACCGCCAGGTCCTCCCAGCGGGTGCCGTGGCCGGGCAGCAGCGGCAGCGAGACGGTCAGACCGCGCTCGGCCAGATACTCCGCCCAGGGGCGCAGCGACTGGGGGGATCCGGTGAAGCCGTGACAGAGGAGGACGCCGACCTCGCCGCCTTCGTGACGGTACGGCTCGGCTCCAGGCAGGACCGGCACCATCGGCCTCCTGTTCGTGGGTTTCGGGGGACGTGTGCAGAGCGTGGGTGATGGTCTTCACGGTACGCGACGGGACTGACACCGACCAGGGTCGTCGGGCTCCCGAAGGGCCCGCGGGTTAGGGTCGGACCCAAAGCTCGGATCGTCGGACCGGCCCGAGCGCACGGGAAGGCAGTGGGTTGATCTACGGCGCAATGAAGGTGGCCATCGGAGGGCCGCTGAAGCTCGGTTTCCGGCCGTGGGTGGAGGGCCTGGAGAACATCCCGGCCGAGGGGCCCGCGATCCTGGCCAGCAACCACCTGTCGTTCTCGGACTCCTTCTTCCTCCCGGCGGTCCTCGACCGGAAGGTCACGTTCATCGCGAAGGCCGAGTACTTCACCACACCGGGGGTCAAGGGGAAGTTGACGGCCGCGTTCTTCAAGGGCGTCGGCCAGCTGCCCGTGGACCGCTCGGGCTCGCGCGGGGCCGGGGAGGCCGCCGTCAAGAGCGGCATCGACGTCCTGGAGCGCGGCGAGCTGTTCGGCATCTACCCGGAGGGGACGCGCTCCCCGGACGGCCGCCTCTACCGCGGCAAACCGGGCGGCCTCGCGCGCGTGGCACTGGCCACCGGCGCCCCCGTCATCCCCGTCGCCATGATCGACACCGAGAAGATCCAGCCCCCCGGCAAGGTGATGCCCAAACTGATGCGCCCCGGCATCCGCATCGGCAAGGCCCTCGACTTCAGCCGCTACCAGGGCATGGAGAGCGACCGGTTCGTGCTCCGCGCGGTCACCGACGAGGTGATGTACGAGATCATGAAGCTCTCCGGGCAGGAGTACGTCGACATGTACGCGACCGCCGCCAAACGGCAGATCGCGGAGGCGGAGAAAGCAGCCAAGGAGGCCGCCAAAGAGGCCGCCAAGGAGCACGCCAAGGCGCACAAGGACGAGAATCCGGCCGGGAGCGGGGAACGCGGCGGCGCCTAGCCGCGTCGTCACCGTTGTCCGCTCAGCCGAAGGGTGGGGGAGATGGCCAGGCGCGAGCGCGTCATACGGATGTCGGTCGAGCAGCCGCTGTGGCGCGCGCTCATGGCGTACCGCCTCCTGACCATGGTCTACGCGATCGGGCTCTTCGCCTCCGCGTACGAGCAGTACGGCCGCCCCTGGGTGGGCGTCGCCTACCTCGCCGTCCTGGTGCCCTGGACGCTGGCCACCCTGCCGCAGGTGTCGGGCGGCGTACGGTGCACCAAGCGGTTCCTCACCGCGGACCTGACCGTCGCCGTCGCCGGCATCCTGCTCTCGCCCGTGGCGGGCCACGAGCGGGCGATCACCGGCGGCTCCACGCTGCCGTCGATCTGGACGGCGGGAGCCGTCCTCGCCTGGGCGATCAAGGGCGGCTGGCGGTGGGCGGCCACCGCGTCCGCGCTGGTCGGCGTCGCCAACGTGATCCAGCGCGGCGCCCTCAGCCGCAGCACTGCGCACAACGTGATCCTCGTGTGCATCGCCTCCATCGCCATCGGCTACGTCGTGGAGGTGGCGCGCGCCTCCGAGCGCACTCTGGCCCGCGCCCTGGAGATCCAGGCCGCCACGCGCGAGCGCGAGCGCCTCGCCCGAGACATCCACGACAGCGTGCTCCAGGTCCTCGCCATGGTGCAGCGGCGCGGCACCGCCCTGGGCGGCGAGGCCGCCGAACTCGGCCGGATGGCGGGCGAGCAGGAGATCGCCCTGCGCACCCTGGTCGCCGGAGGACCGGCTCCCCGCCCCCGCACACCCGGTGACGACGCGCCCGGCACGCGCGTACGACCCGTCGACGGGCCCGCCGAGCCCGACGCAACCGGCGGGGCGACCCGCGACGCGGCCGCCGACGCAACGGGCGACGACACGTGTGACCTGCGCACGCTGCTCGCCCCGTACGCGAGCGGGCACGTCACTCTCTCCGAGCCGGGCACCGCCGTTTCGCTGCCCGCCGCCACCGCCCGCGAACTGGCCGCCGCCGTGGGCGCCGCCCTGGACAACGTGCGGCGGCACGCGGGCGCGGGCGCGCACGCGTGGATCCTCCTCGAGGACGAGCCGGACGCGGTCCTGGTGACCGTGCGCGACGACGGCCCGGGCATCCCGGAGGGCCGCCTGGCGCAGGCCGAGGGGGAGGGGCGGCTCGGCGTCGCCCAGTCCATCCGGGGCCGCCTGCGCGACCTGGGCGGCACCGCCGAGCTGATCTCGGTCCCCGGGCAGGGCACCGAGGTCGAACTGAACGTACCGAAGCAGCCGGCACCCCGGGGGAAGGCAGGACAGCCGCGATGAGCGACGCCAAGGGTGAGCAGAGCGCACCGATCAAGGTGATGGTGGTCGACGACCACCCCATGTGGCGCGACGCCGTCGCCCGCGACCTGGCCGCGTCCGGCTTCGACGTCGTCGCCACCGCGGGCGACGGCGAACAGGCCGTGCGCCGCGCCCTGGCCGTCCGCCCCGACGTCCTCGTCCTCGACCTGAACCTGCCCGCAAGGCCCGGCGTCCAGGTCTGCAAGGACGTCGTCGCCGCCGAGCCCGCCACCCGCGTACTCGTCCTGTCGGCCAGCGGCGAGCACGCCGACGTCCTGGAGGCCGTCAAGTCCGGCGCCACCGGCTATCTGCTCAAGTCGGCGTCCACCGACGAGTTGCTCGACGCGGTCCGCCGCACGGCCGTCGGCGACCCGGTCTTCACGCCCGGACTCGCCGGACTCGTCCTGGGCGAGTACCGCAGGCTCGCCGCCGAGCCCGCCCCGGCCGCCGACGCCGGCGCCGACGAGCCGAAGGCGCCGCGGCTGACCGACCGGGAGACAGAGGTGCTGCGCCTGGTCGCCAAGGGCCTGAGCTACAAACAGATCGCCGAACGCCTGGTCATCTCCCACCGCACCGTCCAGAACCACGTGCAGAACACCCTCGGCAAGCTCCAGTTGCACAACAGGGTCGAACTCGTCCGCTACGCCATAGAGCGGGGTCTGGACGGCGAGTGACCCCCGCGGGACAGTGGGCAGTGTCTTGAACTGCTCACCGCGACAAGGGAGTTGCGCGATGAGGGTCGCAGTGCTGACCGGAGGCGGTGACTGCCCGGGGCTCAACGCCGTCATCAGGGCCGCCGTCCGCAAGGGCGTACAGGAGTACGGCTACGACTTCGTCGGATTCCGGGACGGCTGGCGCGGCCCCCTGGAGAACGACACGGTGCCGCTGGACATCCCCGCGGTGCGCGGCATCCTGCCTCGCGGCGGCACCGTGCTCGGCTCCTCGCGCACCAACCCGCTGCGCGCCGAGAACGGCATCCGCCGGGTCCGCGAGAACCTCGCCGAGCAGGAGGTCGACGCGCTCGTCGTGATCGGGGGCGAGGACACCCTCGGCGTCGCCGCGCGCCTCGCCGACGAACACGGCGTCCACGTCGTCGGCGTACCCAAGACCATCGACAACGACCTCTCCGCCACCGACTACACCTTCGGTTTCGACACGGCCGTCGGCATCGCCACCGAGGCCATCGACCGGCTCCACACCACCGCCGAGTCCCACATGCGGGTCCTCGTCGTGGAGGTCATGGGCCGCCACGCGGGCTGGATCGCCCTCCACTCGGGCCTGGCAGGCGGCGCCAACGTCATCCTCATCCCCGAGCGGCGCTTCGACGTCGACCAGGTCTGCTCCTGGGTCAGCTCACGCTTCCGCTCCTCGTACGCCCCGATCGTGGTGGTCGCCGAGGGGGCGATGCCGCGCGACGGCGAGGTGGTGCTCAAGGACGACTCGCTGGACTCCTTCGGTCACGTGCGCCTCTCCGGTGTGGGCGAGTGGCTGGCGAAACAGATCGAGCGGCGTACCGGCAAGGAGGCCCGCACCACGGTTCTCGGCCACGTGCAGCGCGGCGGCACTCCGTCGGCGTTCGACCGCTGGCTGGCGACCCGCTTCGGCCTGCACGCGATCGACGCGGTGCGCGACGGGGCGTGGGGCGAGATGGTGGCCCTGCGGGCGACGGACATCGTCCGCGTACCGATCGCGGAGGCGACGTCCCGCCTGAAGACGGTGAACCCGTCCCTCTACAGGGAAGCGAGCGTGTTCTTCGGATAGTCCGGGAACAGGCCGGGAACAGGTCGGGAACAGGCCGGTTCGAAGGCGCGGGGAGGCGCCCGGCTGCATAGACTCACGCCATGGAGATCCTCGCATTCGGCGTTCAATCAGACGAAAAGCCCCTCATCGAGAAGGCATTCGAAGGCAAGAACGACGTCCGCTGCCTGGACGTCTTCCTGAACGAGGACACCGCCCCCATCGCGGCGGGCTACGAAATCATCTCCACCAGCGTCAACGCCACGCTGAACAACCACGTGCTCCAGACGCTCGCCGCGGGCGGCACACAGATGATCGCCCAGCGCTCCACCGGCTTCAACAACATCGACCTGCAGGTCGCCGAACGCCTCGGCCTGACCGTCGCGCGGGTCTCGTACTACTCGCCGTACTCGGTCGCCGAGTTCGCCTGGACCCTCGCGATGGCCGTCAACCGCCGCATCGTCCGCGCCTCCACCCGCACCCGCGACTTCGACTTCCGCCTCGCCGGGCTCATGGGCCGCGACATGCGCGGCCGCACCGTGGGAGTCCTCGGCACCGGCAAGATCGGCGAGGCGTTCACCCGGATCGCGCACGGCTTCGGGATGAATCTGCTCGGCTGGGACGTCGTCGAGAACCCGGCGTGCGTCGAACTCGGCATGAAGTACGTCGACAAGGAGCAACTGTTCACCGAGTCCGACCTGATCAGCCTGCACGTGCCGCTGCTCCCGGCCACCGAGCACCTCGTCGACTCCACCGCGCTGCGCGCCATGAAGGACGACGCGGTCCTCGTCAACTCCAGCCGCGGCGGCCTCGTCGACACCAAGGCCCTGGTCACCGAATTGCGCGCGGGCCGTTTCACCGGCATCGGCCTGGACGTGTACGAGGCCGAGGCGGGCCTGTTCTTCCTCGACAAGTCCCTGGACGTCGTCGACGACGACACCCTGGCCCGCCTGGTCACCTTCCCCAACGTCCTGGTCACGTCCCACCAGGCGTACTACACCGTGGACGCGGTCGGCCAGATCATCGACACCAC
Source organism: Streptomyces beihaiensis (assembly GCF_026274175.1). Taxonomy (GTDB): domain Bacteria; phylum Actinomycetota; class Actinomycetes; order Streptomycetales; family Streptomycetaceae; genus Streptomyces; species Streptomyces beihaiensis. Next base: position 25,131 of record NZ_JAPHNL010000270.1, on the reverse strand, counting down.
GCTCCACAACGTCCTCGACTACCTGGAGGGCCGCCGCTCCGAGAACGTCCTGGTGCCGTCCGCGCCCGCCAAGCCGTCGGCGCCCGCCGCCACGAGCTGACCGAGCAGCTCCCGCACGATCGACACGCCACGCAGCGACAGCACCGACTCCGGGTGGAACTGCACCCCCGCGAAGCCGGGACCGCGCAGCGCGTGCACCTCGCCGCTCGCCGCGTCCCTGCTGACCTCCACGTGGTGCGCGGCCAGTTCGAGCGCGGCCTCGTCGTCGCAGTGCGCCACGAAGCTGTTGTAGAACCCGACGGTCTCGGTCCGCCCGAACAGCTCGACCTCGCTCTGCGCCCCCTGGTACGGCACGTCCTTGCGCACGATCGGAAGACCCAGCTCCGCCGCGATCAGCTCGTGCCCCAGGCAGACGCCGAGCACGCCGTACGCGCGCGTGCCGATGAGCTCAGCCGTCAGCGAGCGCAGCAGCCGCATCTTCGGGTCGGCCAGGTCGCACGGGTCGCCGGGGCCGGGCCCGAGGACCACGGGGCCCTCGTGGGCGAGCACGGTCTCCCGCAGCCCCACCTGGTCGTAGGGCCGCACCGACACCGCGAGGCCCGACGCGCGCAGCACGTGCGCCAGCATCGCGGTGAACGTGTCCTCGGCGTCGACCACGAGCGCATGCCCGCTCAGCTCGCTGCCGCGCCGCTGCATCCGCAGCCAGAACGGCGCGAGCGAGGCGCGCCGGCCGTCGAGGGCCGCCCGTACCCGCGGGTCGTCGGCGAGCGCGGGCCGTGGGTCCCGCGCGCGCGTGGGGCCCGGACGCACTCCCAGGGCGGTCAGCACACCGGCGGCCTTGGTATGGGTCTCGGCGACCTCGCCCGCCGGGTCCGAGCCGCGCACCAGCGTGGCGCCGACGCCGACCCGCAGGCGCCCTTGGGCGTCGATGTCGGCCGTGCGGATCAGGATGGGCGAGTCGAGGGTCTGGGCGCCGGCCGACCCTTCCCGTCCCGCGCCCGCGTCTCGGCCGAGCAGCGCGAGGGCCCCCGCGTAGTAGCCGCGCCCGCCGGGCTCGTACCGCTCGATGACCCGGCAGGCGTTCTGCACGGGCGAGCCGGTGACGGTCGCCGCGAACATGGTCTCCCGCAGCACCTCGCGCACGTCCAGGGTGGAGCGGCCGCGCAGCTCGTACTCGGTGTGCGCGAGGTGGGACATCTCCTTCAGACGCGGCCCGACGACGACACCGCCCATGTCGCCGACCGTGCACATCATCTTGAGCTCCTCGTCGACCACCATCGACAGCTCCTCGATCTCCTTGCCGTCGGCGAGGAAGCCGAGGAGGTGCTCGGGAGTCGGACCGCCGTCCGGGTAGCGGTACGTGCCGCTGATGGGGTTCATCACGACGGTCCCGCCGGACATGCGTACGTGCACCTCGGGACTGGCGCCCACCAGGGTCCGCTCGCCGGTGTGCACGACGAACGTCCAGTACGCGCCGCGCTCGACCTCCAGGAGGCGCCGGAAGAGCGCGAGCGCGTCGGCGCGCCCGAAGCCGTCGACGGTGGCCTCGTACGTCCGGCGGATCACGAAGTTCGCGCCCTCGCCCCGCCCGATCTCGTCGCGCAGCACCCGGCCCACGATGCCGGCGTACGTGGCGTCGTCGACGTCGAAAGCGCCGTCACGCGCGTGTACGTCGTGGGCGGGCAGTTGCGCGAGGGCGTCAGCGAGCGGAACCTCGTAGGACTCCTCGGGCGTGAGGACGGCGAGCGGGGCGCCGTCGTCGCGGACGTCGAAGCCGCGCTCGCGGATCTGCCGGAACGGGACGAGGGCGAGACCCACGTCGGGGATGTCGGCGAGGCGCTCGTACGTGCCGACCGGGCCGGTCAGGACCTCGACGGTGTCGTGGTCGCGGCCGGGGGTGCGGCGGCGCAGGAGCGCGAAGGGACGGTCGTCGGCGAGCAGCTTGCCCAGTGTGCGCATGGATGTTCCTCCGTTGTCGTCAGGGGTTCGGGAGGAACGGCCGCCGCCGGTGTCGAAAACACTGAAGGCCGCCCCTCGGGCGGCCTTCGCGGATTCGGATACGCGCAGTCAGTGGGCCGCCGGATGTGCGGTCCACCACCAGTTCTGGTTCCGGGTCGAGTGCGCGAACATGGCCGCAACCTTAGGAGGTGGGCCGATGGCGTGTCCACCGGGCGGTTCGTCCGTCGGCACGAGCGCGGCGCGTGTGCTTCCCACCGTGTGGTCCCCGCCGCCGCGGGGCCGGGATGCCGGGTCCCGGCCCGGCGTCCACACTCTGGGCAATGCGAAACACACTTGCGCGGAGCCCGTAACCTTGGGCGCGTGAACGCAAACGCCCCTTCTGTCGACGTGAACACCTGGCGAGACCTCCCCGCTGCGCAGCAGCCGGAGTATCCCGACCAGGAAGCCCTGCGAGGCGTGGTCGCTGAACTGGAGAGCTTTCCGCCGCTCGTCTTCGCGGGCGAGTGCGACCAGCTGCGCGCCCGGATGGCGGCCGTCGCCAAGGGAGAGGCGTTCCTGCTCCAGGGCGGCGACTGCGCGGAGGCATTCGACGCGGTCTCGGCCGATCACATCCGTAACAAGCTCAAGACGCTGCTCCAGATGGGCGCCGTGCTCACGTACGCCGCGTCCGTGCCGGTCGTCAAGGTCGGCCGGATCGCGGGCCAGTACTCCAAGCCGCGCTCCAAGCCGACCGAGACCCGCGACGGTGTGACGCTGCCGACCTACCGCGGCGACTCCGTCAACGGCTTCGAGTTCACCGAGGCCGCCCGCGTCCCGGACCCGGAGCGGCTCAAGCGGATGTACCACGCGTCCGCGTCGACGCTGAACCTGGTGCGCGCCTTCACCACGGGCGGTTACGCGGACCTGCGCCAGGTGCACGCCTGGAACCAGGACTTCGTGAAGTCGTCCCCGTCCGGGCAGCGCTACGAGCAGCTCGCGCGCGAGATCGACAACGCGCTGAACTTCATGCGGGCCTGCGGCACCGACCCCGCCGAGTTCCAGACGGTCGAGTTCTACTCGTCCCACGAGGCGCTGCTGCTCGACTACGAGTCGGCGCTGACCCGGGTCGACTCGCGTACCGGCAAGCTGTACGACGTCTCCGGCCACATGGTGTGGATCGGCGAGCGCACGCGTCAGCTGGACCACGCGCACATCGAGTTCGCCTCGAAGATCCGCAATCCGATCGGGATCAAGCTCGGCCCGACCACGACGGCCGAGGAGGCGCTGCAGTACATCGAGCGCCTCGACCCGGACCGCGAGCCGGGCCGCCTGACCTTCATCGTCCGCATGGGCGCCGACAAGGTCCGCGACAAGCTGCCCGAGCTGGTCGAGAAGGTCACGGCGTCGGGTGCGACGGTGGCCTGGGTGACCGACCCGATGCACGGCAACACCTTCGAGGCGGCCTCCGGTCACAAGACGCGCCGCTTCGACGACGTGCTCGACGAGGTCAAGGGCTTCTTCGAGGTCCACAAGGAGCTCGGTACGCACCCGGGCGGTATCCACGTCGAGCTCACCGGTGACGACGTCACCGAGTGCGTGGGCGGCGGCGACGAGATCTTCGTCGACGATCTGCACCAGCGCTACGAGACGGCCTGCGACCCGCGCCTCAACCGCAGCCAGTCGCTCGACCTGGCGTTCCTGGTGGCGGAGATGTACCGCGACCAGTGACCGTCCCCGGCCGGTGACGGCTGTCTGACGTCTGTCGGCTGTACGTGACGCCGTGGGGCGCGGATCACATCGATCCGCGCCCCACGGCTCTTTTGCGCTCCCGGCCGTACGGGTAAGGTTAGGTTAGCCTCACCGATCAATCGGGGCGGCGCCACTGATCAGTCTCGACCGGGTCCCGACCGGGAGGTGAACCGCGTGTACGTGTGCAACTGCTTCGGAGTCACCGAGTCGCAGGTCAAGCAGCACGCGGAGAACGGTGCCTGCACCCCCCGCCAGATAGCCTCGGCCTGCAAGGCGGGCACGGACTGCGGTTCGTGCGTGCGCAGGATCCAGGCGCTCCTCGGCCGGGGCGCGTGCCCCCGCAGGGAACTGGTCGAGCAGGGCGGGGCGGCCGTGGCGCTGGCGCCGCAGGCGCAGCTCCCGAAAGCGGCCTGATCGCGGCGGGCTCGATCCGCTCTCAGCTCTCCGGCTGCTCGATGAGCTGTGCGATGTAGAGCGCCTCGCCGAGCTTCTCCACCAGCTCCAGCTGGGTGTCGAGGTAGTCGATGTGGTGTTCCTCGTCCTCCAGGATCGACTCGAAGATGTTCGCGGACGTGATGTCGCCCTTGCCGCGCATCACCTCGATACCCCGCTTGAGCCGGTCGATCGCCTCGACCTCGATCTGCCGGTCGGCCTGGAACATCTCGGTGACCGTCTGGCCCACCCGCACATGGAACAGCCGCTGGTAGTTGGGCAGGCCCTCCAGGAAGAGAATCCGGTCCGTCAGCACTTCGGCGTGCTTCATCTCGTCGAACGACTCGGACCGCGTGTACTTCGCGAGCTTCGTCCAGCCGAAGTTCTCCTGCATCTTGGCGTGCAGGAAGTACTGGTTGATCGCGGTGAGCTCGGCGGTCAGCTGCTCGTTGAGGAATTCGATGACCTCGGGGTCGCCCTGCATCGCACAGGCTCCTTCCGAAAGGGTGACTGGGCAGGTCCGCGCATCTTTGCACCGGCTCAGGGGTGCGTCCAGTAAGTGCACGCTTAGTATGAGTTGCCCGAATCGGTGATCGATGGGTGTCGGCCGGGGGACCGGTGGTCACGTCCACTGCTCGGGGTCTGTCAGGATGGAGGCATGGGTCATCCGGTGGGTAGCGAGTCCGAGGCAGGGGTGCGGCCGGAGCTTCCGCCGGGGCAGCGCCTGCAGCGCGGCTGGCCCGTCACTCACTACGGTCCGGTGCCCAAGTTCCGCCCCGAGCGCTGGGACTTCAGGGTCTTCGGCGCCACCGCCGACGGTGACAAGCACTCCTGGAACCACGAGGAGTTCACGGCGCTGCCGTACGCGACCGTGGTGGGCGATCTGCACTGCGTCACGAAGTTCAGCATGCTCGGCGCCGAGTGGGGCGGCGTGCGCGCCTCGACCATCCTCGAGCTGGCCCCGCCGGCCCCCGAGGCCACCCATGTGATGGTCTGGGCCGAGTACGGCTTCAGCTCCAACCTGCGGCTGACCGACTTCGCCTCCGACCGCACGATCTTCGCCACCCACAAGGGCGGCGAGCTCCTCACCGCCGAGCACGGCTTCCCGCTGCGGCTCGTGGTGCCCCACCTCTACGCGTGGAAGGGCCCCAAGTGGGTCCGCGGTGTCGAGTACATGACCGCGGACCGGCGGGGGTTCTGGGAGGAACGCGGCTACCACAACGTGGGTGACCCGTGGCGCGAGCAGCGCTACTCGTACCAGGAAGAGCCCGGTCAGGGGCCCGAGCTCTGAGACGTGCCGCGCACGGCTAGCGCAGCGACTTGAGGCGGTCCACGTCGGCCGCGTGGCCCTCCTTGCCGCCGGGCGTCTCGATCACCAGCGGTACGTTCTCCGTGGCCGGGTGGGCGAGCAGCTCGCGGAAGGGCTCGGCACCGATGTGACCGGCGCCGATGTTCTGGTGACGGTCCTTGTGCGCGCCCACGACGTCCATCGAGTCGTTGGCGTGGATCAGCTTCAGGCGCCCCTCGCCGACCGTCTCCACCAGGAGGTCGAGGGTCTGCTTCATACCGCTCGGCCCGGTCAGGTCGTGGCCCGCCGCGAAGATGTGGCAGGTGTCGAGGCAGACGCCGAGCCGCGGGTGGCGGTCGAGCGCGTCGAAGTACGGGCCGAAGTCCCAGGTGCGCGCGCACAGCGACGCGCCCTGCCCCGCCGTCGACTCCAGGAGCAGGTACGGGTCGTCGTCGTGGGTCAGCTCGTCGAGCAGCGGCAGCACGCGCTCACGGACCTGTGCGAGCGCCACGTCCCGGTCGCGGCCGCCGGTGGCCGAGCCGGTGTGCACGACCACGCCCAGCGCGCCGATCTGGCGGGCACGGCGCAACGAGTGGCGCAGCGACGCCACCGACTTCTCGACGGTGGCCTCGGTGTGCGAACCGAAGTTGATCAGGTAGGGCGCGTGGACGTAGGCCGGGATCCCCTCGGCGGCACAGGCGGAGCGGAACTCCTCGTCCTGGCGCGGGTTGCCGGCCGGCGTCGCCCAGCCGCGCGGGTTGGCGACGAAGACCTGGACGGCCTCGGCGCCGATCTCATGGGCGTAGGAGAGACCCACGGAGGCGAGCCCACCGGCCACGGGCACGTGCCCGCCGACCGGATTGCGGAGCACTCCCGCACGGGCGGAGGCGGCGGGAGCGGAGACGGTGCTTCTGTTCACCCGGTCAGGGTGTCATGCGCACCGACGGCCGGCCGCGGTGCCCCGGTCGCACGGGACGGCCACCGGGCGTGGATCACCGAAGGCGGATCACCGACAGCGGAGCACGCGGCGTGCGTCACCGGATGGTGATCGTGATGGTCGACCCCTTCGGGGCGTCGTCGCCGCCTTGCACGGACTGGCTCTTGACCGTGTTGCCGAACAGGCCGAGCAGGCCCCGGTCCTCATTGACGTCGAACCCGGCCGCGCGCAGCTTCCTCTCGGCCTCGGCGACCTTCATGCCCGTCACGTCCGGCACCTCGACCATCACGGGCCCCTCGGACAACGTCAGCGTCACCGTGTCGCCCTCGGCGAGCTGCTCGTCCTGCCCGGGGGACTGGCGCGCCACGGCGCCCTTGTCCTCCTGCGAGTGCACCCGCTCCGGGGAGATCTTCGCCTTGAGACCCGCGTCCTGGAGGTCCGCCACGGCCTGCTCCTCGGCCTCGCCCGTGACGTCCGGGACGTCGATCGGCGCGCCCCTGGAGACGACCAGGGCCACCGCGGAACCCGCCCTGCGCGTCGTGCCCGAACCCGGATCCGTACTGATCACGGAGCCCTTCGGGACGTCCTCGCTGAACTTCTTGGTGATCATGCCGGGTGCGAGACCGCCGTCCGTGAGCGCCTTCTTCGCCGTGGCGAGCGGGGTGCCGCCGAGGTCGGGGACCTTGACGGTCTCCGGTCCCTCGGACACCGTCAGGTCCACCTTGCCGTTGTCGCGGATGCGGGCCCCGGCCTCGGGGCTGCTGGCCATGACGGTGCCGCGCTCGAACGCGTCGCTGTACTTCTGCCTGACCGTCCCGACCCGCAGCCCGGCGTCGGACAGCCGCTGCCGCGCCTGGGGCTCGGTCTTCTCGAGCAGGGAGGGGACCTTCGTGAACTGGCCCGAGTTGATGTACCAGATGCCCGTGCCGGCCCCCAGGACGAGCAGCACCGCCGCGACGATCGCCGACAGACGGCGCCGCGACCTGCCGCCACCGCCTCGCCGCCGCGAGGGCGTGGGAGCGGGGGGCGACGGCGGCATCTCGAACCGGCTCGTGCGGTGCAGCCGCTCGTCCGGGCCACCCGGCCCGCCCGGAGCGCCCTGCCCGTCCGCCGTGGGCAGCGGAAGCTGTACCCCGGCGGTCCGCGCGGCGCGCGGGATCACGCTCGTACGGTCGTCCGCCCCCGCGTGCTCCACCGTCCGGGAGCGCGGCGGCACCGCGTCCAGCTGCTCGTCGGTCAGCGCGGCGCGGGTCTCGCGCAGCTGACCGAGCAGCGCCACGGCGTCGTGCGGGCGCACCTCGGGCGTGCGCGCGGTGGCCGACGCGACCAGCTCGTCGAGCGCGAAGGCGAGGCCGGGGACGGCGGCGGACGGCGGCGGCACGTCCTCGTGCAGGTGCTGGTAGAGGATCTGCGCGGGCGACTCCCCGGAGTGCGGCTTGCCGCCCGTGAGCATCTCGTACAGCACCACACCGCACGCGTACACGTCCACGCTCGGCGTCGCCGTGCCGTGTTCTATCTGCTCCGGCGCCAGGTACGAGACCGTGCCGAGCACCGCGCCGGTGGTGTTGGTGACCGTGTCCACGGCCCGGACAAGGCCGAAGTCCGCCACCTTGACCCGGCCGTCGTCCCCTATCAGGACGTTCTCCGGCTTCATGTCGCGGTGCACGAAACCCGCGCGGTGCGCCGCCCCGAGCGCGGCAAGGACCGGCTCCAGGATGTCGAGCGCGGCACGCGGCTGGAGCGCTCCCCGGTCGCGCAGCACATCGCGCAGCGTGCAGCCGGCGACGTACTCCATCGCGAGGTAGACGTACGCGCCGTCCGTGCCCTGGTCGTAGACCCCCACCACATTGGGGTGCGAAAGACGTGCGACGGACTTGGCCTCGCGGATGAAACGCTCCACGAAGGCGGCGTCGGCCGCCAGCGTCGGATGCATCACCTTGAGCGCGAGCACACGGTCGAGGCGGGTGTCCACGGCCCGGTAGACCGTGGCCATCCCGCCGACCGCGATGCGTGCGTCGATGCGGTACCTGCCGTCGAGCACCTGCCCGAGCAACGGATCTTGAAGGGTCGTGTCCACGCAGGCGAGTGTACGAGGGGTGACCGACAGTCCGGTCCCGGGTGGCGGGACCGAGAAGGGACCGCAGCAGTGCTGTGACGAGCCGGACGGCCGGCCACAGCACCGCGGGGCTCAGAAAGCGGGCCGCTCCGGATCCAGGCGGGCCAGCCCCTCGCCGGGCGAGGACGCCCGCGCGAAGTGCCGCTTCGGAATACGGCCGGCCCGGTGGGCGAGGCGACCCGCCTCGACCGCGTGGCGCATGCCCTCGGCCATGAGGACCGGCTCCTGGGCGCGGGTCACCGCCGAGGCCAGCATCACACCCGCGCACCCCAGCTCCATGGCGAGCGCCACGTCGGACGCGGTACCGGCACCGGCGTCCAGGATCACCGGCACGCGCGCGTGCTCGACGATCAGCTGGAAGTTGTGCGGGTTGCGGATGCCGAGACCGGAGCCGATGGGTGAGCCGAGCGGCATGACCGCCGCGCAGCCCACGTCCTCCAGCTTCCGGGCGAGCACCGGGTCGTCGTTGGTGTACGGCAGCACGGTGAAGCCGTCGTCGACCAGGGTCTCGGCCGCGTCGAGCAGCTCGATCGGGTCGGGCAGCAGGGTCCGTTCGTCGGCGATGACCTCCAGCTTCACCAGATCCGTGCCGAGCGCCTCGCGTGCCAGGCGTGCCGTGAGCACGGCCTCGCCCGCGGTGAAGCACCCGGCCGTGTTCGGCAGCACCTGGATGTCCAGCTTGCGCAGCACCGAGAGGACGGATCCGTGCGCCGAGGCGTCCACGCGGCGCATCGCCACGGTGGTCAGCTCGGTGCCGGATGCGATGAGGGAGCGTTCCAGGACGTCCAGGCTCGGCGCTCCTCCCGTGCCCATGATCAGGCGCGAGGAGTAGGCGGCGCCGCCCAGGACGAGAGCGTCGTCGGCCATGGGGTCAGCCTCCTTGTACAGCGGTGAGGACCTCGACACGGTCCCCCTCGCTCAGCGCGGTGGCGGACCACCGCGCGCGCGGGACGACGGTTTCGTTGAGGGCGGCGGCGACGCCGGAGGGCGCGGCGGTCAGCGTGGCCACCAGGGCGTCGAGAGTGGTTCCGGCGCACAGCGCGCGCGGCGCGCCGTTGACCGTCACGTTCAGCGGGGTGGTGGTGTTCATACGGGCTGCTCCACAGGGGCGGCGTCCGGCCCGGTCGGGTCGAACCGCGCGGGTGTGAACGGGCGGGCTTCCTCCGGCAGTTCACCGGTGACCAGGGCGTGCGCCATGGCGTCACCGGTGACCGGGGTGAGCAGCACCCCGTTGCGCTGGTGGCCGGTGGCCACGAGGAGGCCGGGCAGGGCGGTCGGGCCGAGCAGCGGCGCGTTGTCCGGAGAGCCGGGGCGCAGCCCCGCGCGGGTCTCGGTCAGCGGGAGCTCCGTGATGCCGGGGACCAGCTCGTGCGCGTCGCGCAGCAGCTCGTACACGCCGCCCGCCGTGACGGTGGTGTCCCAGCCGAGCTCTTCCGTGGTGGCGCCGACGACCAGCTCACCGTCGGCACGCGGCACCAGGTACACCGGGCCGCCGCGCACGATGGCGCGTACGGTGCGGCTCAGGAACGGCGCGTACGCCTTCGGCACCCGCAGGCGCAGCACCTGCCCCTTGACGGGCCGCACCGGCGGCCGCACCTCGTCGGGCACACCGGCCAGCTGGCCGCTGCGGCTGCCCGCCGCCAGGACGGTCTGCCCGGCCGCCACCTCGGTGCCGTCGCCGAGGACGACGCCGCGCGCCCGGTCACGGTCGACTCGCAGCCGCTCGGCGTGCGCCCGATGAAAGACCACCCCCGCCCGCTCACAGGCCGTCACAAGGGCGGCGGAGAGCCTTCTCGGGTCGATCTGGTGGTCGCCGTCGACCCGCAGGCCGCCCCGCACGCCCGGCGCCAGCATCGGTTCGAGGCGACGGCAGTCGCGGCCCGAGAGCCACGCGGAGTCGAGCCCCGAACGGCGCTGCAGCTCGTGCAGGTCCCGCAGGTGCGCGCGGTCGTCCGCGTCGAGGGCGACGGCGAGCGTGCCGCACGCGCGGTAGCCGAGATCCCGGCCCGAGGTCTCGGACAGTTCGGCCGCGAAGTCCGGGTAGCGGCGCGCGGATTCCAGGTTGAGGGCGAGCAACGTCTGCTCGCCGTAGTGGAGTTCGGTGACGGCGGCCAGCATCCCGGCCGCCACCTGGGCGGCCCCGCCGCCCGGGTCGGCGTCCGCGACCGCCACCGACAGGCCGCGCTGAGCGGCCCGCCAGGCGGTGACGAGACCGATGATGCCGCCGCCGACGACCAGGACGTCGGGGGTGTGCGAGGTGACGGGGGCGTGCGAGGTGACAGAGGTGGTAGAGGCGCCGTCTGGCGCATGAGACAGTTGCGCTCGGGACGTCTGCGCATGAGACATGGGTGTCAAGGCCCTCCCTTCGCCGGCATGACCCGGATCAGGTTCGTACGGTCGGAGGCCGCTCCAGCCTCCCTCTCAGCCCGCTGCGTCCGGGCTCCCGCGTGTGCTTTACGGTGGCCACCCTAGCTCGTCGGACCGACCCCGGTAAGGGAGCCTCAAGACGTGACCCGATCCCGCGCCCGCAGCCTCGACGGCCTCGTTCTCGCCCCGGTCGCCGACCAGGAGCCGGGCCAGGTGGGCACCCGCACGCGTTTCGCCTACCACGAGGAGGACGGCCGGATCTGGGCCGAGTACGAAGGCGGCGACGTCGTCCGGGGCCGTCTCGTCGGCACGCGCGCGGGTGACCGCCTCGACTTCCGTTACGTGCAGTTGAGGAGCGACGGCACCACGTCGAGCGGGCACTGCGTGTCCACCGTCTCCGAGCTGCCCGACGGCCGGCTGCGGCTGGACGAGACCTGGCGGTGGGAGTCGCAGGAGGGCAGCGGGACCAGTGTGGTCGAGGAGGTTGTGGCACCGGCCGTGCCGTGGTGAGCGTCCCGAGCGCCCCGCCGGGCCGATCGCCCGGCCGGCGGGCGGTGATCGCTAAACCGGTGACGCGTGTGCAGGACGTCACCAGAGCAGTGTCGGCCCGGCCACTGACTCATCGAAGATCCGGTGCCTATGGTGATCCGGTGAGTGAGCAGCGGGCCGGAGACGAGCGGCAGACAGGGAACGGCGAGCGGCGGACCGGCGGCAGGCAATCCTCGGGAGGGCGGCGCGTCGTCATCGTCGGCGCGGGCATGGCGGGTGTACAGACCGCCGTCGCCCTGCGCGAACAGGGCTTCACCGGCACGGTCACGCTGATCGGCGCGGAGCCGCACCAGCCCTACGACCGGCCACCGCTGTCCAAGGCCGTACTGCTCGGCAAGGCCGAGGGCTCGGCCTTCGACATCGACTTCGAGGCGCTCGACGTCACCCTGGAACTCGGCCGCGAGGTGACCGGCCTGCGCCCAGGCGACCACGCACTGGACACGGCCGAAGGGCCGGTCCCGTACGACGTCCTGGTGGTGGCCACCGGTGCCGAACCGATGCGGCTGCCGGGGACGGAGGGCCGGGAGGGCGTGCCCGGCGTGCATCTGCTGCGCACGCTCGACGACGCCGAGCGGCTGCGGCCCGTCCTGACCGAGCAGCACGACGTGGTCGTCGTGGGGGCCGGCTGGATCGGCGCCGAGTTCGCCACCGCGGCCCGCGACGCGGGATGCCGGGTCACCGTCGTCGAGGCGGCCGACCGTCCGCTGGCCGGGGCGCTGCCCGCGGACGTGGCGGCCCCGATGGCCGCCTGGTACGCGGCCGCCGGAGCCGAACTGCGCACCCGCGCGCGCGTGGAGCGCGTCGAGCCGGGTGCCGTGGTCCTGGACGACGGGACGCGGCTGCCCGCCGCAGCCGTCGTCGTCGGAATCGGCGCCCGCCCCGCCACCCGCTGGCTGTCCGGCTCGGGGCTCGAACTCGGCGCCCACGGCGAAGTGGTGACCGACGAGCGGCTTCGCGCCTCGGCGCCCGACGTGTACGCGGTGGGCGACTGCGCGTCGTTCCCCTCGGCCCGCTACGGCGAACGCCTCATGGTCCACCACTGGGACAACGCCCTTCAGGGTCCGCGCACCGTCGCGGCGAACATCGTCGACGGCGCCGCGGTGTACGACCCGGTGCCCTACTTCTGGTCCGAGCAGTTCGGGCGGTTCGTGCAGTACGCGGGCCACCACGAGGCCGCCGACACGGCCGTGTGGCGCGGCGACCCGGCGGGCTCCTCGTGGTCGGTGTGCTGGCTGCACGAAGGCGCCCTGGTGGCCGTCCTGGCCGTCGGCAAACCGCGCGACCTGGCGCAGGGACGCAAGCTCATCGAGGCGGGCACCCTCCTGGACGCGGACCGACTGGCCGACCCCGCACGGCCGTTGAAGTCGGCCGCCGTGTGACGGAAGCCGGGCGGCGGCGGGTGTCCGGATCGCGCTCGCCCTCTTGTCCGGCGGCGACCGGCCGGGGCAGGCTGCGGCTGCCGTCGCGTCCACCTGTTCCGCCGGGCCCGTCGGCCGCTTCCGTCACCCATCCGCGATCCGGAGGACGCCCGTGCACTTCCGCAGATCCGGCACCGCCCTGTGCGGTGCCGCGGCACTCGTAGGCGGCCTGTTCGCCGCGGTCCCCGCCCACGCCGACCCCGCACCGGCGACGGGCTCGAACCCGGCGGTCTCCTACCAGGACCCCGTCACCGCGCTGCCGCCCGTCTCGCGGCCCGACACCCGGCACTGCACGGTCACCGCGGTGCGGCACGACTTCGGCAACACCCTCGGCGAACCCCCGTACGAGACCACGCTCGCCCCGCCCGCCGACTGCCGAGGCCCCTGGAACAAGGTGGTCCTCGACTGGTCGGGCAGCGTCAAGGGCCGCCAGTACGACCGGCTCGCGGGCGTCTTCCTCGGCGGCGCGGAGATCTTCCGCACCTCCACGCCCGAACCCGACGACGACGGTGTCACCTGGTCCGTCGCCAAGGACATCACCGAGTTCGCCCCGCTCCTCAAGGACCCGCACAAGCTCCAGGTCGAACTCGGCAACGTTGTCAACGGCACCTACACCGGCGTCTACCGGATGAAGCTCCAGGTCACCTACTACATGGCCGACAAGCGGCACCCCGCCGCCCGGACCGCCGACCAGGTCGTGCCCCTGGGCGACCCGAACAGCGGTGGCGCACCCTGGCTGACCGTCGGCAAGGGCGGCACCGCCACCCGCGAGGTCGACCTGCCGCGCAACATCACCGACGCGCGCCTGGAGGTGTACGCGCGCGGTGGCGCCTGTGACGAGCAGTGGTTCGACGCCGTGCCCGACGACCTCGCCGCCACCGCGCCCGACTACCTGTGCGGCGGCGGCCCCTACCGGGAGGTACAGGTCGCCGTCGACGGCCGCCCGGCGGGCCTGGCCCAGCCCTACCCGGTCGTCTACTCCGGCGGCATCGTGCCCACCCTGTGGCGGCCGGTTCCCGCGATCGACCAGTTCAGGACCCAGGCGTACGACATCGACCTCACGCCGTTCGCCGGCCGGCTGTCCGACGGACGGCCGCACAAGGTGAGCATCACGCCGTACGGGGCGAGCGACGGCTGGATCGTGGACGGTTCACTGTTCCTGCGCACCGACGCCCACGCGTCCCGCACCACGGGCCGGGTCACCATCGACACCCTCGGCGCCCTGCCCCGGGTGACCACCCGGGAGACGCCCCGGTCCGACGGCGGCACCGACCTCTCGGTCACCACGGGCCGCTCCTGGAAGATCTCCGGCTACGTGGACACCTCGCACGGCCGCGTGACCACCACGGTCGAGCAGCGCTTCGGCTACAGCAGCACCGGAACCGTCTCCAGAACCGGCCAGCACCAGATCGTCCACCAGCGCGACCGGGGCACCACGACCGTCACCACGCGCGCGCGGGGCCACGAGAGCGCCCGGCGGCACACCTGGTCGTACCCGATCGACGTGGACATGGCCATCCCGCGGTACGTCGACTACGACAACTACGACCTCGAGGCCGCCGTCACCCAGGGGCGCGTCATGGAGGACAGCCACCGCACCGGCTCCGGACGCCACTGGCACCTCGACGCCCTCACCGACGACAGGATCGACGCCACCGGCGACCTGGCCCGCGAGGACGGTGCCGTCGCGCACGCCGACGGCACCTCCCACGAGAGGTACCGCGGCACCACCGACAGCGGCGCCTGCTACGCCCGAGACCTGACGGCCGCCCACGGCTGGGTGACGGGGGACCACGCCGAGGCGTGCAGGTTCCCGCGCGGGTGAGGAGGGCTGGCCGGGGCCGGGCGCGGCGGGCCCGCACGGACCGGCCCGGCTTCCGCGTGTCAGTCCGGGATGGCACGCTTGTCCCGTGACCGAGATTGACGCAAAGATCGATGCTCTCGTCCCCGAGTGGCTCACCCTCCCCGACATCGCCGAGCAGACCGGTGCGGAGGTGACACGCGTGCGGCAGTGGGTGAAGGAAGGCCAGCTGATCGCCGTGCGCCGCGGTGAGAACAGGGCACTGCACGTGCCCGCCGCCTTCATCGACGGCGACAAGATCGTCAAGGGCCTGACCGGCACCTTGACGCTGCTCAGGGACGACGGCTTCACCGACGAAGAGATGCTGGAGTGGCTCTTCACCCCTGACCCGACCCTGCCCGGCACCCCCGCGCAGGCCCTGAGCGAGAATCGCGGCACGGAGGTGAAGCGCCGCGCCCAGGCGCTCGCCGTCTGACCTGACAGCCGTCCGGCGTGCGCGCCGCGGACCCGCGGGACCTCCCCGGGCCCGCGGCGCGCACGCCACCGACACCGCACCATCTACGGGGGGAACTCCATGGCATCCACGGCATCCGGGGTATCCGGGGCATCCGCGGCGGGCGGCAAGCGCGCACAGCTCGCCGACGCCCGGCTGTACCTGTGTACGGACGCCCGCAGGCGCCAGGGCGACCTGCCGGAGTTCCTCGACGCCGTCCTGGCGGGCGGCGTGGACATCGTGCAGCTGCGTGACAAGGGCATGGAGGCCGGCGAGGAGCTGGAGCACCTGGAGGTGTTCGCCGCCGCGGCCCGCCGTCACGGCAAGCTGTTCGCGGTCAACGACCGCGCGGACGTCGCCCACGCGGCCGGAGCCGACGTGCTGCACCTGGGACAGGGCGACATACCCGTCCCGGCGGCCCGCGCCATCCTCGGCGACGGCGACGACGTCCTGATCGGCCGCTCCACGCACGCGGAAGCGGAGGCCGACGCGGCGGCCGTCCAGGAGGGCGTGGACTACTTCTGCACGGGCCCGTGCTGGCCGACCCCCACCAAGCCCGGACGCCACGCCCCCGGCCTCGACCTGGTGCGCCACACGGCCGCCCTGGGCACCGACCGCCCCTGGTTCGCCATCGGCGGCATCGACCTGGGCAACCTGGACGAGGTCCTGGAGGCGGGCGCCCGCCGCGTCGTCGTCGTACGGGCCCTCACCGAGGCCGACGACCCCGGGGCTGCGGCGGCCGAGTTCGCCGAGCGGCTGCGCTCGCTGTGACCTGCGGCGACGCGTCGGCCGCCGGGTCTGTCCGCAGGGTGGACGGGGATTAGGGGCGAGCGGGTTCCCTCAGTAACCTGCCCGTATGGCCCTAGGCACCCCATCCACCAGGACTGACCGCGCCCGCACCGTGCGGGACATGCTCGCGCCGGGCAGGGCGACGTACTCGTTCGAGTTCTCGGCGCCGAAGACCCCGAAGGGCGAGCGCAACCTGTGGAACGCGCTGCGCAGGGTCGAGGCGGTCGCGCCCGACTTCGTGTCCGTGACGTACGGCGCGGGCGGCTCCACGCGCGAGGGCACGGTCAAGGAGACCGAGCAGATCGTCGCCGACACGACGCTGACACCGGTCGCCCACATCACGGCGGTCGAACACTCGGTCGCCGAGCTGCGCAACATCATCGGCCAGTACGCCGACGCCGGAATCCGCAACATGCTCGCGGTCCGCGGCGACCCGCCCGGCGACCCGATGGGCGACTGGGTGCCGCACCCCCAGGGGCTCACGTACGCGGCCGAACTCGTCGAACTGATCAAGGAATCCGGGGATTTCTGCGTCGGTGTCGCCGCGTTCCCCGCGATGCATCCGCGCTCTCCCGACTGGGACACCGACGTGCGGCACTTCGTCGACAAGTGCCGCGCGGGCGCCGACTACGCCATCACGCAGATGTTCTTCCATCCCGAGGAGTACCTGCGCCTGCGCGACCGGGTCGCCGCCGCGGGCTGCCAGACGCCGATCATCCCCGAATGCATGCCGGTGACGAGCGTACGCATGCTCGAACGCCTGCCCAAACTCAGCAACGCCGACTTCCCTCCGGAGCTGAAAGAGCGCATCCTCACAGCACAAGACGATCCCGCCGCTGTACGCTCCATTGGCATCGAGTTCGCCACGGAGTTCTGCGCGAAGCTGCTTGACGAGGGAGTGCCGGGTCTGCACTTCATCACTCTCAACAACTCCACGGCGACGTTGGAAATCTACGAGAACCTCGGTCTGCACGTTCAGCGGACCTGACCGGCCGTCCGTCCCCACGAGGGCCGCGGCCGTACGAGAGGGGCGTCCATGGGCTTCGCGGTCCTCTACGTGGCCTTCGGGCTGGTGGCACTGTGGCTCCTCGGCGAGGTGCTGTTCCAGTACAAGGCGCGGCTGCGCTGGCGTGTGCTCGCCCTTGTGGGCTTTCTCGGCGTCGTCGTCGGCGTCGTGCTGCCCTCGGTGTACGTCATCGGGCTCGGGGCCATCGCCTTCGCCGTCGGCCAGACCTACGTGACGCTCTCCTTCCGCCGCGGCTTCGCGGCCGGCTGGGCGCTCAAGGCGGGTCCGCTGGGCCGGATCGGCCGGGACGAGGGCGGCCGGGACGAGCGGCGGCGGCCGGCCCGGCAGGACCCGACGCTGGAGGTGTCCGACGTCGAGTACGAGCAGGACCCCGCCCCCGACCTCGGCGCGGACGGCGACCTGACCGCCGACCCGGCCGCCGCGTACGCGCAGACGTCGGAGTACGCACAGGCATCGGAGTACGCGCAGACGTCCGAGTACGCGCAGGCATCGGAGTACGCGCAGACGTCGGAGTACGCGCGGACGTCGGAGTACGGACAGACGCCGGAGACCTCGGCCGAGTCCACGGCCGTGTACGCCGCCACCGAACCCATGCCCGATGACACCGGCGGGTACGGCGTCTACAGCGACTCCGCCTACGACACGGCCGCCCAGGCCCAGCCCGCCCAGGCCCACGCCTACGACCAGGCGGCCTACGGCTACGACCAGCAGAACTACGGCTACGACGCCGCGCAGCAGCCCTACGCCGCGCCCTACTCGGACCCGTACATCGGAACCCAGACCTACCCCGCCCAGCCCGAGTACGGCGACCCGTACGGCACCGGCCAGCAGTACGCCGACCCGTACGCGGCCGCCGCCGGCTACGGCGCCGACACGCCGCCCGGAGGCGTCTGGGTGCCGCACCAGCGCACCGGCGACGACCAGCAGCCCTACGGCGGTGAACTGCCGCCCGAGCAGACCTACCCGTACCAGCAGGACCCGAACGCGGGCACGGGCTACGGCAACGGCTACGACGAGCAGCAGCAGTACTGGCGCTGATCACTGCGAGCCGCGGAACTCCGACCCCTCCACGATCAGCCCCGCGACCAGCGCGCCCGACATGCCCGCGTGCGGCAGCCCGCCCCCGGGATGGGACCAGCCGCCGACCGTGAACAGGCCCTCGACGGCCGTGGTGTTCGACGGGTGCAGCCGCTGTCCCCCGGCCGCCGCGAGCGCGGGGGCGGGCACCGCGCCCCCGACCGCCCCGGTCGCCTCGGCGATGTCCCGAGGTGTCCGTATCTCCTGCCACAGCAGACGGTCACGCAGCGCGGGCACGGCCCGCTCAGCCGCCGACAGGACCGCGTCGACGTCCTCCTCGCCCACGCGCGCGTGCGGCGGCACGGTCACCGTCAGCGTCACCGCCTCATGCTCCGCGTCCGGCACCAGGGAGAGGTCGTCCGGCCGCAGTACCGCGACGGTCGGGCTCTGCGGTCGCGCGGCGCCGTCGAAGAGCCAGGCCAGCTCGGCGGCCCGGTCCGTCGTGTGCACCACCGCGCGGTACGGCGTGCCGTCGGGGCGTGCGCCGCGCAGGGCCAGGTGCACCGTCAGACGGCTGGGCAGCGACGCCTCGGGCTGCGGGTCCGGCGCGCCCCGCACCGCCCGGCCCGCCACGAGCCGGTCGAGCGCGCCCGGTGCCACGCCCGCCACCACGAACTCGGCCTCCTCGACCGAGCCGTCCGCGAGCTCGACCCCGGCCGCCTGCCCGTCCTTCTCCACGACGCGCGCCACCGGGGCGTCGAACCGGAACTCGACCTTGCGCCGCAGGCAGCGCTCGTGCAGCGCGTCGGCGAGCGCCCGCAGGCCGCCGCGCACCGCCCAGGTGCCGAAGGTCTGCTCCATGTACGGCAGCACGGCCGCGGACGCCGGGGCCGTGCGCGGATCGAGGCCCTGCGCCAGCGCGTACTGCTCCAACAGCGCCACCAGTCGCGGCTCGCGGCCCAGCTCGAACTCTCCGATCTCCGTCAGCGTCGTCGCCACCCGGTCGGCGCGCAGCAGACGACGCCGGACCACGGCCGGATACGGCTCACGCTCGGCGAGCACCTGCCAGTTCGGCCACAGCGGCTCCTCGAGCAGCGGTCGACGGGAGCGGTCCCACGCCTCCCGCGCCCGGTTCATGAACGCCGACCAGCGCGCGCCCGCACCCGTACCGACCACCGCGTCCAGCGCCTCCGCGACGCCCGCGCGGCGTGCGTTGGGCAGATCCGCCACCGAGCCGTCCGCGAACACGTGCCGCACCGCCGGCTCGACCTGGGTGAGGCCGACCACGTCCTCCAGCTGTTCCTTGCCGGTCTTGACGAACAGGTCGCGGTAGACGGCGGGCAGCTGGAGCAGGCCGGGGCCCGTGTCGAACGCGAAGCCCTCGCGCTCGAACCTGCCCACCGCCCCGCCGTACGTCGACGCGCGCTCGAAGACCACCGGCCGGTGGCCCGCCGTGGCCAGCCGAGCGGCGGCCGCCATGGCGCCCATCCCAGCGCCGATCACCGCAATTCGTGCCATGCCAGGGACCTTATCGGCCCCCACTGACAACGCCGCGCGCGCGGGCGCGGGAACCGCCTGATCCGCCGCGCGAGGCGGGCCGACGGACATGCTCGTGACCAGGTGGACACGGTCCGCGCCTGGGCACGAGCGCGCACGTCTGAGTATCCGTACCTAGGCGGCGAGATGAGTAGGTACGCGGATGGGCCGCGACCTGTGAGGACGGGAGAGTGGAGGCCACGCGGAGGGCGCGGGACCGGCACCGCCGACACGGGGCGGCGGAACGGTCCGGCCCTTGGCCGCTCCTCTCGCCCGCGAGGGCGGGAGCGAGGCACGGGGGACCCGGCGGAGACGGAACGGGGGCCGACGGGGGAGTACGGGGGAGTACGGGGGATGCGCCGGTCCGGTGCGGCCTGGGACCATCAGGCCCTGCCGGACCGGCGCGCCGCGTCAGGCCCTGCCGGTCAGCGGCTGGCTGCCACCCACCCGGCCCTGGAGCAGCAGGGAGAGGGCGGCGTGCACGTCGTCCAGGGAGCGCTCGGGCTGGAACGCCTGCCAGTCGAGGGCGGCCACCAGGACCATGCCCACCAGCGCCGCCGCGGTGAGCGGGATGTCGATCTCCTCGCTCAGCTCGCCGCTGTCCACGGCGCCGCGCAGCACTCCCTCCACGACCGCCACCGCCTCCTGGCGGACCACGGCGAGCGTGGACTGCCACGCACGGTTGGTGCGCCACAGCTCGGCGACGTAGAGCTGGGTGAAGGCCGGGTACTGGTCGATGAAGACCAGACCGGCGCGGATCATCGCGTCCAGGGCGTCGACCTTGCTGCCGCCCTCCGCCTCCGCCTTCTGCGCCGCGTCACGCAGTGACGCGGTGAGGAGGCCGACACCGTGCCGCAGCAGCTCCTCGAAGAGGACGGACTTGCTGGCGAAGTTGTAGTAGACCGTGCCCTTCGCGACCCCGGCGCGTTCGGCGATCTCGTCGACCGTCGTCGCGGAGAATCCCTGCTCCGCGATGAGCGTGACAGCGGCCTCGTAGAGCTTCTGCCGGGTGGCCTGGCGCCGTGTGCTGCTTTCCATGGCCCCGATTCTCACAGGCCGCCTCCCGGGCGCGCTCACAGGCTCAGCTCCGGGTGCAGCCGGTCGAGGGTCCACACCTGTTTGCGGCGGGCCGTCACGGCGGTGAGGGCCAGCGCCCCCGCGGTGAACGCGGCGAGGACCGCGCACGCCTGCCACACGGGCCCGAGCCCGCCGCCCGTGATGAGCCGTCGCAGCGCCTCGACGACGTAGCTCATCGGCAGGAACGGGTGGAGCGCGTTGAAGAAGCCGGGGCTGGTCTGCACCGGATACGTGCCGCCCGCGGACGTCAGCTGCAGCATCAGGAACGCGAGGACCAGGATTCGCCCGGCGGCGCCGAAGCGCGCGTTGAGCCACTGCACGAGCGCCGCGAAGCACGCCGTCACCAGGGCGAGGAAGCCGATCGTTCCGGCCGCGTGCAGCATCCGCAGTCCGAGCGCCCAGTGGAGCACCGCCATCAGGGCCGCCACCTGGAGGACGCCGAGCGCGGCGACGGGCAGCCAGCCGGCGAGCGTCACCCGCCACGAGGACGCGCCGACGGCGAGCGCGCGCCGGTTGAGCGGCTGGATCAGCATGTAGGCGACCATGGCGCCCACCCACAGGGAGAGCGGGATGAAGTACGGGGCGAAACCGGTGCCGTAGTTGGGCGCCTTGTGCAGCGCCCGCGCCGCCAGTCGAACCGGGTCGGCCATCACCCGGGTGCGCTGGTCGCGGTCCTTCTTGTCGTAGTCGGGGATCTTCTTCACGCCGTCGTGCAGCCCGCCCGCGAGTTTCCCCGAGCCGTCGGCGAGCTTGAACATGCCGCCCTTGAGGTCGTACGCCCCGGTCTTCAGCCTGCCCACCCCGGTGTCGAGGTCGGTGGAGCCGGTCTTCGCGGTGCCCAGGCCGGTGTGCAGCCTCTTGGCGCCCGCGGCGACCTCGGCCGCGCCCTTGTTGAGCTTGTTGATCCGGGCGACCGCGTCGTCGACGTCCTTGTCGAGCGTGGGGGCGTGTTCGGCGAGCGCCTCGGACTGCTTCTGGAGCGCGGCCAGATGCCTGTCCATGACGCCGAGGTCGCCGTGCTCGTCCTGGACGAGCGTGTCGAGGTCGTCGGAGACCGTGGCCACGTCGGCGGCCGCCGTCTTCGCCTTCTTCAGGTCCGCGCAGGCCGGGTCGTCGATCAGCGCCTTCTCGCAGCGCGCCTTGTAGACGGCGGCCAGCACGTCCGAACTCGCGTGGGCGCCCTTGCGTGCGATCGGTGCGGCCTTCACCAGGTCGTCGAGGTTGTCGCGGACCCCCTTGGCGGAGTCGGCGACGAGCCGAGCGGTGTCGCCGATGGCCTTCTTGTCGTGCTTGAGGAACGGACGCACCTTGCCGGCGGCACCGTTGACCTTGTCGGCCAGTTCCTGCGTGCCGTCGGCGACCTGCCGGGAGCCCGTCTCCAGGTCACCGGCGCCCTTGTCGAGTTTCTTCAGCCCGGCGGCCAGGTCGCCGCTGCCCTTCTTGGCCTCCTTGAGCCCGGCGGCCAGGTCCTTCGAGCCCTTCTCGGCCTTGCCGATGCCGCCCTTGAGCCGGTCGGCGCCCTTCGCCGCCCGCTTGGTCGCGTCGTGGATGTCCGAGAAGGAGATGAAGATCTTGTCGAGGAACGAGCGGGACGCGTGCGTGGAGGCGGCGGAGCGCACCTCGGAGAAGACCGTGCGGGATATCTGCCCGACGATGTAGTTGTTCGCGTCGTTCGTCCGCACCTGAAGGGCGCCGGTCTCCGGCGAGGCGCCCGAGCTGGAGGCGATGCGCTCACTGAAGTCCTCGGGCATGGTCAGCGACAGGTAGTACGTGCCGTCCTCCACGCCCTTCTCGGCCTGCGCCGCGCTGACCTGGTGCCAGTCGAAGGTGTCACTGTCGCGCAGCCCCTTGGTGATGTCGTCGCCCGCGTGGATCTTCTGGCCCGCCGCGGTCGCTCCCCGGTCGTCGTTGACGAGCGCCACGGGGATCTTGTCGAGCCTGCCGTACGGGTCCCAGAAGGACCACAGGTACAGCGCCCCGTAGAGCAGCGGCAGCAGCAGAAGGGCGACGAGCGCGGCGCGCGGCAGCTTCCCTCTGCCGAAGCGCCTCAGCTCAAGCGCGGCCAGCTTCGGCGAGCGCATCGGCCGTCTCCTTGTCGGTGTCGTCGGTGGTGCGGTCGATGTCGTCGGTGCTGTCGGTGCTGTCGGTGCTGTCGGTGCTGTCGGTGCAGTCGGTGCAGTCGGCGCCGGTCGGGCGGCAGGGCGGTGTGGTCGGCACGACGACCGCGCCCGGGGGCGGCTCGCTGCACACGGCGACGACGGTGACGCCCGCGCCGGTGACGGCCCGCAACTGGCCCCAGACCTCGTTCCGCTCGGCGTCCCCGAGCTTCAGGTCGGTGTCGTCGACACCGATCAGGCGGGGGCGGCCGACGAGCGCGAGAGCGAGCGAGAGGCGCAGCGCCTCCACTCGCTCCAGGTCCCTTACGGCGGTCCGCGGGCCCTTGGGCAGCGCGTCGGGGTCGAGTCCGGCGGTGGCCAGCGCGGTGTCGACGCGCGACCGCGCCGCCGCGGCCCGCTCGGCGCGCGGTCGCAGCAGCCCGCGCAGCGAACCGTCGAAGCGACGCTGCAGCAGCGCCCGTTCGCGCAGATGCTCGGCGACGGTCAGGGCCGGGTCGAGGTCGGTCACCCCGGGTACGTGCGCGAGCGCGCTCATTCGGCGGACGGCGGCCATCTGCTGCGGCAGGCGCAGGCCGCCGACCGTGGCCGTCCCCTCGGTCGGGCGCATCCGGCCCGTCAGGGCGAGGAGCAGGCAGGTGCGGCCGCTGCCGGACGGCCCCGCGACCGCGACCAGCGATCCCGCGGGCGCCTCGGCGTCGATGCCGCGGAACGCCCAGCCGCGTGGCCCCTTCAACCCGAATCCCTCGGCGGTGACGGCCGTGCCGCCCTCCCGGCACGCCGTGTCCACGGCAGCCCCACACTCATTGAACTGACTGGTCAGTGCAAAAACTAGCCCGAACCTTCGATCGAAGCAAAGCCCCAGGTCAGGGCCGATTGTCAGTGGCGTGCCCCACGATGGGCACATACGGCCACAGAGCCGTCACAGAGACGACAGGAGGTTCGTCATGGCTGCACATCCGGCGCCCGGCACATCCGCCGCGGCCGCGGCACGCCGCCGTGCCACCGGCCCTGCCCCCTTACCGACCGGACCCGCGAGCGACATTCACCCGGTGCCCCGCCGGGCCGGCGCCCCGCCCGCCGCGCTCGACCTGCTCGCCCAGGCCCGCGCGGGGCTCGACGAGTCCACCACCCTTGCCTCGCCCAACGAGCGGTACGCCACGGCCCACCTCGCCGCACTGCGCGCCGCGGCCGCCGTCCTCGCCGTCCGTGGCCGCCCCGAGTCCACGCCCCGTCGCCGTGCCCGGATCCGTAGCGCCTGGGAGGTGCTGCCCGAGACGGCTCCCGAGCTGACCGAGTGGAGCGCCCTGTTCGCCTCCGGAGCCACCCGGCGCGCCCGCGCGGAGGCGGGCATACGCGGCGCGGCCAGTGCCCGCGACGCCGACGACCTGGTGCGCGACGTGGCGATGTTCCTCCGCATGGTCGAGCGCATGCTCGTCCCGCAGCCCGTGCTCCCCGGGCCCCGCCCCGACGAGGACGCGGCCGCGGCGGGAA
This sequence comes from Streptomyces beihaiensis, assembly GCF_026274175.1. Taxonomy (GTDB): domain Bacteria; phylum Actinomycetota; class Actinomycetes; order Streptomycetales; family Streptomycetaceae; genus Streptomyces; species Streptomyces beihaiensis. Next base: position 989 of record NZ_JAPHNL010000270.1, on the reverse strand, counting down.
AGGAGGTACCCGACGCGGGCTGAGGCGGACACGGAACGGCACGCACCGTTGGCACGGTCGGCCCGCCCCCGCCCATTAGGGTGGAGTCGCCCGAACCAGTACCTGCTCCGCCACCAGCCGGAGCCGCGCCGAGGAGTCACCAGCCGTGCCGGACCCGATGCCCGCCCGCCCTCGCGCAGCACTGCGTACCGCCGTGGTCTGGGAGGTCCTCAGGGACGCCCTCGACCGACGCGTCAAGGCGACCGGGCGCCAGGCGCTCGACGTCCTGGACACCGGCGGCGGCAGCGGCAACTTCGCGGTGCCGGTCGCCCGCCTCGGCCACCACGTCACGGTCGTCGACCCCAGCCCGAACGCGCTGTTCGCCCTGGAGCGCCGAGCGGCCGAGGCCGGGGTCGCCGACCGGGTCCGCGGGGTGCAGGGCGACGTATCGGGCCTCTTCGACGTCGTCGAGCGTGCCGGGTACGACGCGGTGCTGTGCCACGGTGTCCTGGAGTACGTCGAGGAACCCGCGGAGGGCGTGCGCAACGCGGTGGGAGCACTGCGCCCCGGCGGCGTCCTGAGCCTGCTGGGCGCGGGCCTCGGCGGCGCCGTGCTCGCGCGGGCCCTCGCCGGGCACTTCAAGGAGGCCCGCCACGCACTCGACGACCCGGCGGGGCGCTGGGGCGAGGGCGACCCGGTGCCGCGGCGCTTCACCGCCGAGCAGCTCACCCAGCTCGTCTCCGACGCGGGCGTCGACGTCGGGGCGGTGCACGGCGTGCGGGTCTTCGCCGACCTCGTGCCCGGCGTCCTCGTGGACACCGAGCCGAGCGCCCTGCAGGAGCTGCTCCGCCTGGAGGCCGCCGCCGCGGAGCTGCCCGCCTTCCACTCGGTGGCCACGCAGCTGCACGTCCTCGGGCAGAAGCCGACGGACGACTAGTAGTGCTTGGTCAGGTTGATGTCGGGGTGGGTATGTCGCGGTGGCAGGTGGGGCAGGCGCCGGTCCATGTGGC
>NZ_JAPHNL010000269.1 GCF_026274175.1 Streptomyces beihaiensis | reverse complement strand
GTGTCGCCGCGCTGCTACGGGGGTGGGCCGACCGCGCCTGCCCGCCGCACCGGGGTGCCGCCTTGCCCGCCCTGCCGCCCCGAGGGAGGCAGACTGCCCGAGGCGGGGAGGCGGGGAGGCGGGGAGGCGGGGAGGCGGGGAGGCGGGGAGGCGGGTGGCGGTGGACTGCCCATGGGGCGGTCGGGTGGCCGGTAGTCTGGTAGCTCGTTGCCCCCGATCCGCGAAGACTGGATGAACGACGATGCATCGGTACAGGTCCCACACCTGCGGCGAGCTCCGCGCCTCTGACGTCGGCACCGACGTCCGGCTGAGCGGCTGGCTGCACAATCGCCGAGACCTGGGCGGCATCCTCTTCATCGATCTGCGCGATCACCACGGGATCACGCAGCTCGTCGCCCGCCCCGGCACCGCCGCCGCCGAGGTCCTGGACAAGCTCACCAAGGAGACCGTCGTCCGCGTCGACGGCAAGGTCGTCTCCCGAGGCGCCGACAACGTCAACCCGGAGCTGCCCACCGGCGAGGTCGAGATCGAGGCCGCCGAGGTCGAGGTGCTCGGCGCCGCCCAGCAGCTGCCGTTCCAGATCAACCAGGACGACGGGGTCGGCGAGGAGCGCCGCCTCGAGTACCGCTTCCTGGACCTGCGCCGCGAGCGCATGCACCGCAACATCATGCTGCGCAGCGCCGTGATCGCCGCGATCCGCTCGAAGATGGTCGCGCTCGGGTTCAACGAGATGGCCACGCCGATCCTCACCGCCACCTCCCCCGAGGGCGCGCGTGACTTCGTCGTGCCGTCCCGCCTCAACCCCGGCAAGTTCTACGCGCTGCCGCAGGCCCCGCAGCAGTTCAAGCAGCTGCTGATGATCTCGGGCTTCGACCGCTACTTCCAGATCGCGCCCTGCTTCCGCGACGAGGACGCCCGCGCGGACCGCTCGCCGGGCGAGTTCTACCAGCTCGACGTCGAGATGAGCTTCGTCGAGCAGGAGGACGTCTTCCAGCCGATCGAGAAGCTCATGACGGAGCTCTTCGAGGAGTTCGGCGGCGGCCGCCACGTCACGTCGCCGTTCCCGCGCATCCCGTTCCGCGAGGCCATGCTCAAGTACGGCTCGGACAAGCCGGACCTCCGCGCCCAGCTGGAGCTCGTCGACATCACGGACGTGTTCGCCGGCTCCGAGTTCAAGGCGTTCGCGGGCAAGCACGTGCGCGCCCTGCCGGTGCCGGACACGGCGTCGCAGTCCCGCAAGTTCTTCGACGGCCTGGGCGACTACGCGGTCGAGCAGGGCGCCAAGGGCCTGGCCTGGATCCGCGTCGGCGAGGACGGCACGTTCGCGGGCCCGATCGCCAAGTTCCTCACCGAGGAGAACGTCAAGGTCCTCACCGAGCGCCTGGGCCTGAAGGCCGGTCACGCCGTGTTCTTCGGCGCGGGCGAGTTCGACGAGGTCTCGAAGATCATGGGCGCGGTGCGGGTCGAGGCCGCGCGCCGGGCCGGTCACTTCGAGGACGGCGTCTTCCGCTTCTGCTGGATCGTCGACTTCCCGATGTACGAGAAGGACGAGGAGACCGGCAAGATCGACTTCTCCCACAACCCGTTCTCCATGCCGCAGGGCGGCATGAAGGACCTGGAGGAGAAGGACCCGCTCTCCATCCTGGCCTGGCAGTACGACATCGTCTGCAACGGCGTGGAGCTGTCGTCCGGCGCGATCCGTAACCACGAGCCGGAGATCATGCTCAGGGCCTTCGAGATCGCGGGCTACGACCGTGACACGGTCGAGCACGAGTTCGCGGGCATGCTGCGCGCGTTCCGCTTCGGCGCCCCGCCGCACGGCGGGATCGCCCCGGGCGTCGACCGTATCGTCATGCTCCTCGCGGACGAGCCGAACATCCGCGAGACCATCGCGTTCCCGCTCAACGGCAACGCGCAGGACCTGATGATGGGCGCCCCGACCGAGCTGGACGAGTCGCGCCTGCGCGAGCTGAACATCCAGCTGCGCAAGCCGGTCGAGAAGAAGTAACGGCGTCGCTGCTCGTACGAGGAAGGGCCCGGAACCGCCGAAGCGGTGCCGGGCCCTTCGCCCTTCGCCGTACGTGTCGTCTCCGGCACCGGGTGGTCGGGGCGGGCCCTGCCCCGACCGCGCCTTCCCAGGTCGTCGCGTGTCTCGTCTCGCGTCGGGTGCCCGCTCGGGAAAGTGTCGCAGTTGTACGTAGAACTGCGACACTTTTCCCAGGTGTCCTACTGGTCGGTCCCGGCCCCGGCGGGTTCGTCGGCGAACAGTTCGGCCGTGGTGGCGGCGGTCAGCGAGCGGTCGAGCCAGCGGCCGAGGGTGTCGAGGTCGGTGCAGGTGGTGATGCGGTCGTGGTCGGCCTCGGTCAGGGTGATGTTCCGCAGGTCGAGAATCCGCAGAACGGCGTTGGCCTCGCCCTCCGCCTTGCCCTCCGCCTTGCCCTCCGCTTTACCCTCGAAGTAGGCCGTCTCGCGGACGGTGCCCCGACCGGGGAAAGCAGTGAAAAATGTCGCCATGGCGTGACTCCACTTCCTCTTTGCCGCGGGCACGTCCGCCACGCTGATGTCGATGAGGTCGAAGTAGTACTCGGCGGTGTCCTTGCCGAGCCCGTTGAGCACCTGTGCCAACGGATCCAGTATGGCCAAGCCCTTGCGGCTGCGGCTATGTGCCATGGCGGAGAAGACCGCCATGGCGACGTTCTCCGAGATGGCACGCGGTTCCGTGAGTACCGGCAGGTTGTGCGGTCCGACGACCAACGGGTAGGTGGCCTGGGCCGTCCAGCCGCGCGCTCCGCAGGTGAACGGGCCCGTCGCCCACTTGGCGATGCCCTGGTTCTGGCAGACGACGAGGAGCAGCACCGGCTTGCGGTACTTTTCCCGCAGATGGGCCACGTAGTACGGCCAACTCGACTCCTTCTCCTCCTTCTTGCTCCCCTGGGACTCGATGGCGAGCAGGAACGTGTCGCCGTCGGAAGGGGTGACCCGGAGCACGGAGTCCACGCGGCGTTCGAGAGGCCGTATCTCCGTGACGTCGGGGACGAGCGCGTCGACGGTCGCCTTCTCGGGCAACGGGATGCCGAGGACCTTGAAGACCGGGACGAGGATCTCCGGTCGTTCGTTGAAGATCCGGTGTGATGCCTCGTGGAGCGATGTGACCATGCGGACACCTTTGGGTGGGCCGGGGTCCTGCGTCCGGCGGAACGGGATGCGGTCAGCCTTTCGAGTGAGGAAGAAAGGTTCAGGCGGCCCGCGTCAGCTCGCACCAGACGAACTTTCCGCCCGTGTAAGGAGGTTGGGCCCGGCCGAGCCCGTACCAGCCCCAGGTGTCCGCCTCCTCGCGTACGAGGGCGAGGCCCCGGCCGGACGAGTCGAGTGCGGTGGCGGCCGTGGGTGCGGGGGTGAGGGAGGGTGGCGTCGGATCGGTGTCCCAGACGCCGATCCGCAGCACCCAGGTCCGCGCCGACCAGCGCAGGCGCAGTGCGGCGGGGCCTTTGGTGTGCTGTACGGCGTTGGCCACCAGCTCGGTCGCGATGAGTTCGGCGGCCTCGGCGAGGTGTGGGAGGCCGTGTGCGGTGAGGATCAGGCGCAGGGTGCGGCGGCCGATCGGGACGGCGCGTGCGTCGTTGGGGACGGTGAGGGCGTACTCCCAGTCACCGTCATCGCTGTCTGTGTCGATTTCGGGCATGGGGCATCAACTCCGTTGGTGTGCCGGTGGGGTGGTGTGGGGTGCGGCGGCCTTCCGGTTCCGGTGGCTCTGTCGTCGCCGCCATGGCATGGCGGGGCGGTGCGCTTCCGTGGAGGGAGCGTCGCGTGGTCGTTGCGTCACTGACGGTAGGGCTAAATATTCGGCGCTTGCAAGTCGTTCGGGTAATCTGGCACTCGTTCGGGGTGGGTAATCCCATGGCGAGTACCGTTGTTGAGGCTTGGGAGTCGAATGCCTGCGAGGATCCAGCCGACGGCGCGGCAGGTGCGTCTCGGTGCCGAGCTGCGCAAACTGCGTGACACCGCGGGCATGTCGTCGAGGGAGGCCGCGGGCCTGTTGGGCGTGGCTCCGGCCCAGATGAGCCAGTTCGAGGCGGGGAACGCTGGGATCGGCGGAGAGCGGGTGCGCCGACTGGCCGCCCATTACGCCTGCACTGACGTGGAGTTGATCGACGCGCTGGCCGCCATGGCGGATGACCGGACGCGCGGGTGGTGGGAGAAGTACCGAGGGGTCCTGCCGCCTGCCTTCCTCGATCTGGCGGAGTTGGAGCATCACGCCACGCACTTGCAGGTCATCGGCACGGCTCACGTGCCGGGGCTGTTGCAGACGGAGGCGTACGCGCGCGCCGTGTTCGCCTACTGGCGGCCCGAACTCCCGGAGAGCGAACTGGAACCGAGGGTCGAGTACCGGATGCGGCGGAAGGAAATCTTGCGGCGGGACGTGGCGCTGCCATATGTGGCAGTGCTGCACGAGTCCGTGCTGCGCACGAGGGTGGCCGACCGGAAGGTGGCCCGAGGGCAGCTGGCGGAGATACTCGACACATCCGAGCGGCCCGGCGTCGAGGTGCGAGTGGTGCCGTTCGACGTGGACGGGTTCGCCGGGGCCAGCGCCGCTCTGGTGTACGCGGGCGGCCCTGTTCCGGCTCTGGACACAGTGCAGCGGGACACCCCGTACGGTTCGGCGTTTCTGAACGCCGCGGCGCAGCTTCAGGGTATGCGAACGCTCTTTCGTAAGGTGGAGTCGGCATCGTTGGGCCCCTCCCGGTCACGGGAGTTCATCCACCGCCTCGCTAAGGAGCTGTAGGTCGTGACCCTCTGGCAGAAGTCGTCGTTCTCCGGTGGCGCCGACGGTAACGAATGCGTCGAACTGGCCAGTTCCGAAGGCGGGTTGCTCCTCCGCGAGAGCGACGAACCGGACCGGATACTCGCCGTCTCGCCCGCGGGGCTCGACGCCCTGTTGCGGGGGATCCAGGGGCGGCGCGAGCGTCGCTGACCCGTCTCGGCGCCGGGAACAGGAACACGGTGTGACCGGTGACGGTCGCGGTCACGGCTCGCCCGTGCCGCCCACCGTCCGCTTGCGCGGCGTCAGCGGGGCGACGGTGGCGTGGCCCGCGGCGGTTGTCGTGATGCTCTGTGCGCGGCCGTCGGTCACCTGATCGCCCTACGTTCGGGCGCTACGTTCCGTGAAGACGGGCCGCTGTCAGTGGTCGCCGGTACCGTGATGGCAGTGGTCTGATCGGCGATGACGAGGGGGGAGGCCGTCATGAGTCTCGTAGAGGAGCGGTCCGGCGTGGTGTTGAGCCAGGAGGATTTCGAGGAGCTGGACCGTCATGCCATACGGACGAACGAGGCGCTGCGGCTGGAGTTCATCGACGGAAAACTGGGGGTCAAGGGCCTGCCGGACGGGGATCACGGGCGGATCAGCGAGTGGCTGACACGCCTGTGTATCCAAGCCGACAGCGGCTGGTGGCTCTATCCGGAACAGGGACTGCACGTGGAGGCGTACCGCAAGGGCAACGCCCGCCCGGATGGCGCTCTGGCTCGTAGTGGCACGTTCGTGGGCCAAGGCGAGTGGGCTTCCACCGATGGGGTCCTCATGGTCGTCGAGGTGACATCCGGTGACAGCGACACCAACCGCCGCGACCGTGTGGAGAAGCCCCGCGCCTACGCCGAGTCGGAGATTCCGGTGTACCTGCTGATCGACCGGGACAGCTGCGAGGTCACGGTCCATTCGCAGCCGGACGGTGTGCGCTATGAGCAGCGGGTGACGGTCCCCTTCGGGAAGAGCGTCGCCCTGCCCGACCCCGTCGGCATCGAACTGGACACCGAGCCGCTCAAGGAGTGGGTGGGTTAGGGGCTGTCCGGCGGATCAGGTCGGATGCGGTCGATCGCGTTGCGATCGGTGCTGCTGAGCGGGGTCTGGTGCGTCGAGATACGAGGCGGAGGGCGGCGTCGACGCGGAGCGTCGGCAACCGACGACAACGCCGTAGGTCGGCGTGCCGGACCCCGTGAACCGTGACCCCGTGACCCCGTGACCCCGTGACCCCGACAAGATCCGCCGGACAGTCCCTGGGAACAGGCCCCAGCCGGAGCGCGGCACCAGCAGGCCCGACTCGTACCCGGGACCTCGCGGCGCCGCCCGTGGACGGGCATCGCGGTGCTCGCCGCCTATGCGGGCGGGGCGCTGCTCCTGCGCCGGGCGGGCGCTGCGGGTGCGGGACGCGTGGGAGCGGGGCACCCGCGGCGCCGGTCAGGCCTGGTACTCCGTGAGGTCGATGGCGTGGACGTGCAGGGCGTGGCCGTGGACCGGGTGGACCGTCTCGCGGTCCAGGGCCATGCCGAGCTTGCGCATCACGTTCTCGGAGGCCCTGTTCTCCACCCGGCAGATGCTGACGAGGCGGTCGAGACCCCGGTCCTGGAGGGCGAACTCCATCGCGGCATGGGCGGCTTCGGAGGCGTACCCCTGGCCCCAGAACTGACGGCCGAGCCGCCAGCCGATCTCCACGGCCGGCAGCACCTCCGGCAGGAAGCCGGGCACCGAGAGGCCGGTGAAGCCGATCAGCTCGCCCGAGCCGAGGAGCTCGACGGCGAAGAGGCCGAAGCCCTCGTCGTCCCACTCCTCCTCCCACCGTTCGATGGCCTCCGCTGTCTGCTCCAGGTCGAGGACGGCGCCGTCGCGGATCCAGCGCATGACCGCCGGGTCCGCGTTGACCTCCGCCATCGGGATCAGGTCGTCATCGGTCCAGCGGCGCAGGAGCAGACGCGGGGTGTGGATCTCGGTCATGCCGACTTTTCCGGCTGCTCCTGCTGCGGCTGCTGCTCCGGCCGGCCGCCGAAGCGCTCCTTGTACGACTCCAGGTCCTCGTCCGTGATCTTCGCGAAGAGGACCGGCGGGACGGTGAACGGGGTGCCGGACGGGAGCGTCGTCAGCGCCTTGGCCTGCTCGGCGGTGACCCACGTGGCGTCGTCGCCCGGCAGGTCGAACGCGGCGCGCATGGCGGCGGCCGAGGACGGGATGAAGGGCTCGGAGACCACCGCGTAGAGGTGGATGAGGTTCATCGCCGTGCGCAGGGTGAGGGCCGCGGCGTCCTTGTCGGTCTTGATCTCCAGCCAGGGGGCCTTCTCCTCCAGGTAGGAGTTGCCCGCCGACCACAGGGCGCGCAGGGCGGCGGCCGCCTTGCGGAACTGGAGGGCCTCCATGTGCTCCTCGTACTCGGCGAGGAGCGTCGCGATCTCCTCGCCGAGGCGCGTCTCCGCCTCGCCGGGGTCGCCGCCCGCCGGGACGTCGTCACCGAAGCGCTTGCGGGAGAAGGAGAGCACGCGGTTGACGAAGTTGCCGAGGGTGTCGGCGAGGTCCTTGTTGACCGTCGCCGTGAAGTGCTCCCAGGTGAAGGAGGAGTCGTCGGACTCGGGGGCGTTGGCCATGAGGAAGTAGCGCCAGTAGTCGGCCGGGAGGATGTCCAGGGCCTGGTCGGTGAAGACGCCGCGCTTCTGGCTCGTGGAGAACTTACCGCCGTAGTACGTGAGCCAGTTGAAGGCCTTGAGGTAGTCGACCTTCTTCCACGGCTCGCGCACGCCCATCTCGGTGGCCGGGAACATCACGGAGTGGAACGGGACGTTGTCCTTCGCCATGAACTCCGTGTAGCGGACGTCGGAGGCGCCGGCCGGCTCGTACCACCAGGACTTCCAGTCCCGGCTCTCACCGTCGGGGGCGGCGTCCGCCCACTCCTTCGTCGAGCCGATGTACTCGATCGGGGCGTCGAACCACACGTAGAAGACCTTGCCCTCGGCGGCCAGCTCCGGCCAGGTGTCCGCCGGGACCGGGACGCCCCAGTCGAGGTCGCGGGTGATCGCGCGGTCGTTGAGGCCCTCGGTCAGCCACTTGCGGGCGATGGAGGAGGCCAGGTGCGGCCACTCCTCGGCGACCTCGTCGATCCACCGCTCGACCTCGTGCTGCAGCTTCGACTGGAGCAGGAACAGGTGCTTGGTCTCGCGGATCTCCAGCTCGGTCGAGCCGGAGATGGCGGAGCGCGGCTCGATCAGGTCGGTCGGGTCGAGGACGCGCGTGCAGTTCTCGCACTGGTCGCCGCGGGCCTTGTCGTAGCCGCAGTGCGGGCAGGTGCCCTCGACGTAGCGGTCGGGGAGGAAACGGCCGTCGGCCGGGGAGTAGACCTGGCGGATCGCCCGCTCCTCGATGAAGCCGTTCTCGTTCAGCTTGCGAGCGAAGTGCTGGGTGATCTCCGCGTTCTGCGGGGAGGAGGAGCGGCCGAAGTGGTCGAAGGCGAGCGCGAAGCCGTCGTAGACCGCCTTCTGCGCGTCGTGCGCCTGCGCGCAGAACGCGTCGACGGGCAGGCCCCGCTCCTTCGCGGCCAGCTCGGCCGGGGTGCCGTGCTCGTCCGTCGCGCAGATGTAGAGCACCTCGTGGCCGCGCTGGCGCAGATAGCGGGCGTAGACGTCGGCCGGGAGCATGGACCCCACCATGTTGCCCAGGTGCTTGATCCCGTTGATGTACGGAAGGGCGCTGGTGATGAGGTGTCGAGCCATCGGGGGCTGCTCCCGGGTAGTGACGTGGAACCGGCGGTGCCGGTGGTGTCCGGTGCCGGTGGAATCCAAAAATCGTAGCCGACATGGGGCGGCCGCCCGCGCGGTGTTTTACAGCGCGGACGGCCGCCGGGTGCCCGTGCGCCCTCGGACGGGCCCTACGGGCGCCAGGACGCCAGGATTCCCTTGAACATCTCCGCGTCCGTCAGCTCGCGCGGGGTCTGGCCCGCGTGGAAGTACGCGGCGTTGTCCGCCTTGAGTTTGCGCAGGTAGTCGAAGCCCTTGGCGTCAGGGTCGCCGAACGTCACGAACTGGAAGTGGATCGGGTGGCTCGCCGCCTTGGCCAGGGCCTCGTTCGCCGGGCGCTGCACGTCCGGGGGGCCGTCCGTCTGGAAGACGACCAGGGCCGGGGCGGTCGGGTCGGCGCTCTTCTCGTGGTGGGCGACGACCTCTTCGATGGCGCGGTGGTAGCTGGTGCGGCCCATGCGGCCCGCCGCCGCGTGCCACTCGTCGATCTTGTTCTCGTACGCGTCCAGGGTGAGGTCGCCGGTGGCGTCGATGTCGGTCGAGAAGAAGACGGTGTGGACGGTGGCGGACTCGTCGAGGTGGGCGGCGAGGGCGAGGGTCTGCTCGGCGAGGGCCGTGGCGGAGCCGTCTTTGTAGTACGGGCGCATGGAGCCGGAGCGGTCGAGCACGAGGTAGACCGTGGCGCGGGTGCCGGTCAGGTTACGGCGCTTCAGTTCGGCGCCGGCCGCCTTGTAGGCGGGGGAGAGGGGTGCGGCGGTGCTTCGGACACGGGTGGCCGGGGTGGCGGGCTTGGCTGCGGCGGGGCTGGGCTTGTCCGTTTCCTCCGGCTGGGCCGGGGTTTCGGTCTCTGCCGCGACGGGGTCGACCTGGTCGGTTTCGTTCGGCTGGGCCGGGGTTTCGGATTCTGCCGCGACGGGGTCGGGCTTGTCCGTTTCCTCCGGCTGCGCCGGCGTTTCGGTCTCTGCCGCGACGGGGTCGGCGCCGTCCGCCTCGTCCTGCGGCACCGGGGGCTGTGCCCACCCGTCCCGCCCTGCGGGACGACTGCCCACAGCGGGGGCGGGGTCGGTGTTGGCTACGGGGGTGGCGGCGTCTGTGCCGTCCGTGCCGTCCGCGTCGGCCGTGGCGTCCGTGCTGTCCGCGTCGGCCGTGGTGTCGTGGTCGTCCGTGGCGTCCGCGTCGACCGTGGCGTCCGCGTGGGGCGTGGTGTCTGCGTCGGCCGCGTCGGCTGTGGTGTCCGTGGTGTCCGCGTGGGCCGTGGTGTCGTGGTCGTTCGTGGTGTCCGCGTCGGCTGTGCCGTCCGCCTGGGCCGTGGCGTCCGCGTCGGCCGTGGCGTCCACGTCGTTCGTGGTGTCCGTCTCGGCCGTGGTGTCAGGCCGCAGGTCCGGTTCCTTGGTGGGGCGGGGGACCACCACGTTGTCGAAGGCCGCTGCCACCAAGTCGTCCGCCTCGCCCTTCGACGGGGCGGGGACCGTCGGCCTCTCGTGGGACTCCGGCTTGGCGGGTGGGGTCGGTTCGGGGGACGGGGCCGGGAGGGTGACCTCCGGTTCCGGCGTAGGGGTGCCCGCTTCGGGCTCCGCCGTGGCCGTGGCTGTGGCCGTCGTGGTCCGGGGCGCGGCGACAGACGCATCCGTGCCGGTGGCGGCACCCGGTTCCGCTTCCTTCTTCCGGGGACGCCCGAACGCGTTCCGCAGCAGATCCAGAATGCCCATGTGCGCAACCTTCCGCATGAGTTGGTCCCCGAACGTCCCCGGTTCCCCGGTACCCCTGGCCAGGGCGGACACGTAAGGTTAGCCGCCCTGTGCCGGTATCCCGGGAAGGGGCGGGCCCCTCGGGCCGGGTCCTGGCGATCCGCGCGACACCGTACTCGTACGCTCACCAAGAACGGCCGGGGCACCCCCG
>NZ_JAPHNL010000268.1 GCF_026274175.1 Streptomyces beihaiensis | reverse complement strand
CCGGCCGTTCTTCCGGGCGACGGCGTTCCGTCAGTCGTTGTTCTTGCGGCGGTACAGCGCGAAGCCCAGGCCCGCCGCGCCGACCGCGGCGGCACCGGCGCTCGCGGCGATCAGCGGGGTCTCGTCGGAGTCGGAGCCGGAGGTCCGCGACGAGACGTTCTCCGCGCCCGCCTTCACGCCGCCGCGCGGCAGCGTGCGCTCGCCGTTGTGGCTGCCGTTGGCGTTGGCGTTGGCGTTGTCGTTGCCGTTCGGAGTGACGCGCTGGTCGTGGCGCGGCTGGGGCTTGTGCTGGCGGTCGTGCTTGCCGTCGTTCTTGCCCGAGCCGTCGAGCCAGGACGTCACCGTGCCGTCGGGCTTGAGGGCGACGTGCAGGCCGTTGTTCTCGCCGAACGCGGTGCGGCCGTCGGCGTCGAGGGTGTCGAGCTTCGCGCCGCGGGCGTAGATGTCGGCCTGGTAGTGGTGGGTGCCCAGCTTGTAGACCTTGGCGACCGAACCGTCGGCGAGCCGGACCGCCTTCACGTAGACGCGCTTGTGGTCGGGCTTCGGCTTCGGCTTCGGGGCGGCGTTCTTCTTGGCGGTGATCTTCCCGTCGCTCGTCAGCGTGAAGGTGTAATTGTCGATCTTCGTCTGGTTGCTGCCGTCGTATGCCTTCAGGTGCCCCTTGTGCGCACCGCCCCTGAGGATGTCGGCCTTGGCCGAACGCGCCGAGGAGTTGACCTTGATCTTCGCCGACCAGCCGTTGCCGAGGCGGACCGTGCCCCTGTCCTCCCAGCCGCCGACGACCGGGCCGTCCTTGTCCTTAGTGGCGGAGACCGAGCCGTCGCTGGAGAGGGTGACGGTGTACTTGCCGAACTTGCCCGAGTCGCTGTCGTCGTCGTACGCGTTCAGGTGCCCCTTGGCGGCGCCGTCCTTGAGGATGTCGGCCTTGGCCGAGCGGGCGGAGGCGTTGACCTGGACCTTCGCCGACCAGCCGTCGCCGATGTCCACCGTGCCCTTGTCCTCCCAGCCGCCCACGACCGGGGGCTTGGTCGCGTCGTCGTCCTTGTCCTTCGTCGCCGACACGGAGCCGTCGCTGGAGAGGGTGATGGTGTAGGCCCCGAACTTGCCGGACTTGCTGCCGTCGTACGCCTCAAGGGTGCCCTTGACCGCGCCGTTCTGCGCTATCTGGGCGCGGGCGGAGCGCGCGGACGCGTTCACGTCGACCTTGGCGGACCAGCCGTCGCCGATGTCCACCGATCCCTTGGACTCCCAGCCACCCGCCACGGGAGGCTGCGTCCCGTCCTGGTCCTTGGCCTGGCCCTCGTTCTGTCCCTCGTTCTGGTCCGTCTGCCGGCCCTGGTCGTCCGAGGCGGACGGCTGCGGCGTCGGCGGGGTGTCCGCGAAGGCGGCCGCGGTCGGGACGGCGAGTGCGGCGACGGTGCCGGTGACGATGGCGGCGGTGCGGAAGGTGCGTCGAGTGGCGCGCATGGTGCTTCCCTCGTGGCTCGAACCCGGCCTTGCGGCCAGATGGTGTGTGTCCGGTGCGTTTCCGTACGTTCGGTTCGTTCGATTCGTTCGGAACATCCGGATTGTTTGAGTGATCCGATGTGGCCTGTTTGTGGTGGCGACGGAGAAAAAGGTAGGTCCGCCATGTGTGCGTCGTCCGTACGTTGTGTAACAGTCCTGGCGATGCCCGACCGCACTCCTGTAACTGAAGCAAAACCGCAGGTCAGAGCTGGTCCCGGACCATGGTCCCGACGTGCCGGGGACTTACGGCTCGCCCAGCCGCCGCCGGTACGCCGGAGCCTGCCGGGCCGCCTCCCGGTACGCGGCGCGCAGCTCGTCGTGGACGGCGTCGAGTGCGGCCTCCGTGCGGGCCGCGAGCAACAGCCGTACGCCCACGGGGTCCCCGTCCAGCGGCCGTACCGCCATGTCGGGGCGGGGCCGTGACGTGGGCTGGCAGAGCGTGACCACCTCGCCGGTGGCGACCAGGGAGGCCGCGGTGAGGTAGTCGCCGTGCAGGATCCGCGGGGCGATGCCGGCGGCCCGCAGCGCGCGGAGCAGCCCGTCCCACTCGCCGTCCACCGTCGGGTCGACCATCCACCGGTCCCGGGCGAGATCGGCGAGGCGTACGACGCGGCGACGGGCGGCCGGGTGGTCGGCGGCGAGCGAGACGAACTGCGGCTCGCGCTCGACCAGGACCCGGCAGACCAGGCCGGGCGGCATCCGCAGCGGGCTGCCCTCGACCTCGTGCACGAAGGCGACGTCGAGCCGGCCGTCGGCGACCTGGCGCAGCAGCGCGTGGGAGGAGACGTCCATGCGCAGCGTCGGCTCGGCGCCGCCCCGCTCGGCGACGCCCGCGCGCAGTCTGCGCAGCCAGCCCGGCAGGGCGCGGCTCGCCGTGGAGCCGATGCGCAGCCGGTCCTCCGGTTCGGCGGTGGCCGCGGCGGCGGCGCGGGTCTCGTCGACCAGGGCGCGCATCCCGTCGACGAGCGGGCGGGCGCGGGCGAGCAGGACGTGGCCGAGCGGGGTGGGGCGGCAGCCGGTGCGGCCACGGGTGAACAGACGGCCGCCGAGCCAGGTCTCGATGCGGCGCAGCTGCGTGGTGAGCGAGGGCTGGCTCATTCCGAGGGCGCGGGCGGCCTTGTGCAGGCTGCCGGTGTCCTCGATCGCGCACAGGACGCGCAGGTGCCGCACCTCCAGCTCCATGGACGGTGAGGGTAGAGGGAGGGCTCGGGGTGTGTCAGGGGGTGCAACTGGCCATTGATAGGGCCGGGTTATCGGCAGGTGACATCATTCCGCGCCGTGCCGCACGCCGCCAGACTCACGTACATGAACATGACACCACCCCCCACATCCCCCACATCCCCTACGTCCCCCGCGTCCTCTACGTCCCCCGCGTCCTCTACGTCCCCCATGCCCCCCACGCTCTCCATTTCCCACGCCCATCCCGGTGACTCAGGGCGTCGTCGTCGGGTGCGGCTGCGGGTGCTCGCCGCCACGCTCGGGGCCGGGCTCGCGGTCACCGCGCTCACGACGGCGGGGCCGGCCTCCGCCGACACCCCCGCGGGACGCCACGTACGCACGGGGTACGCCGCCGACAACACCGCAGACAACACCGCAGCCAACAAGGCGTTCTTCGACGCCGTACTGAAGTCCGTGGCCGAGAAGCGGGCCGCGCACCCGGACCTGAACACGGTCACCGTGACGTACGACGCGTCGGGCGCGCCCACGTTCCAGCAGGAGATAGCCACCAGCGTGTCCATCTGGAACTCGTCCGTCAGCAACGTACGGTTGCAGGCCGCGTTCGGAGGCGGCGGCGACTTCTCGTACTACGAGGGGAACGACCCACGCGGCTCGTACGCGTCCACGGACGGGCACGGGCACGGTTACATCTTCCTCGACTACGCGCAGAACCAGGAGTACTACTCCCCCCGCGTGGTCGCGCACGAGACCGGGCACGTGCTGGGGCTCCCGGACGACTACTCCGGGCCGTGCAGCGAGTTGATGTCGGGCCACGGCCCCGGCCCGTCCTGCACCAACGACCACCCGGACGCGAACGAGCGGGCGCGGGTGGACCAGCTGTGGGCCAACGGGTTCGCCAAGGCCCTCCACAAGGCGGAGGCTCTCCACCAGGCCGCGCAATCGCCGACAGGTAAGCGCTAGCGCGGCGTCGCGACGGCGCGAGCAGCGGCGACCTCCTGGCGGACCGGTTCGAGGACCCCTGTCCCGGGTCCGCCGAAGTCGGCCCGCACTTCCTCCAGGACCGCCGATCTGCGCAGCCCGTCGGCCAGTTCCCGCAGTTGCCCGGCGACGCGGGCCACCTCCGGGCCCTCGGGCGGGGCCGCGCCGTGCCGCACCCGCACGCGCGCCGCGGTCGTCGCGTCGACGATGCGTTCCACCGCGACGACCAGGGGCCACCAGGCCGCCGCCCGCCTCCCCGTGGGCGGCGGCTCGGTGAGCGCACGCTGGAACTCGGCGCGCACCACGGACAGGTCCCGGTAGAGGCGGCGCCGCATCCGGGCGCGCGCGGT
This sequence comes from Streptomyces beihaiensis, assembly GCF_026274175.1. Taxonomy (GTDB): domain Bacteria; phylum Actinomycetota; class Actinomycetes; order Streptomycetales; family Streptomycetaceae; genus Streptomyces; species Streptomyces beihaiensis. The sequence continues at coordinate 31,567 of NZ_JAPHNL010000268.1, read as the reverse complement.
GGGTTCCTTGGCGGGGCCGAACGCGTACTCCACGTACGCCGCCGTGTCCTCCACCGCGTCGGCGAGCCGGTCACCGATCCGGGTGTGCCAGCTCTCCGGCCACAGCAGGTACCCGGCGACGAGCGCGATGCCGCAGCCCATGAGGCTGTCCAGGAGCCGCGGCAGCAGGAGGGCCGTGCCCTGGTGGTTGAGGATGTCGGAGAGGAGCAGGATCACCGGGGTGATGGCCGCCGTCTGGAAGGCGTAACCGCGCGGCGTGAGCGCAGGGATGAGCGGCGCGAGCACCATCATCACCGGCACGTCCCCCCAGCCGATCGGGACCGCCGCGAGGACGGCGGCGGCCACGACGAGCCCCGCCGCCGTGCCGAGCGCGCGCAGGACCGCGCGCGAGAACACCGACCCGAAGTCCGGCTTCAGTACGAAGGTGATGGTCAGCGCCACCCAGTACGAGCGCGGCACCGCCACCAGCGAGACGAGCGACTGGGCGAGGCCGATGCACAGGGCCAGGCGCAGGCCGTACCGCCAGGAGGCGCCGGAGAGCAGCACGTTCCGGACGCCGCGCCCGGCGCGCACGCGCAGCGCGGCCGGGCGGCCGAGCCGGTCGTCGACGTTGGTGAACTCGCCCTTTCCGGCGGTCCCCGGCCGAGCGGCCACCACGTCCGCGGCGTGCCGCAGCGCCTGGTCGACCGCGCGGGTGGCCGGTCCCTCGGGCTCGGGCGGGCCGGGCGGGCCGGGCGGGCCGGGGGCCGCGGGATCGGCGGGGCGGCCCTCGGCGACGGCGTCGGCGAGCCCGCGCACGGTCGCCGGGATCTGCGGGGGTAGCGCGATCCCGTCGTGGTGGGCGGCGGGAGCGGCCTCCAGGATCGGCGTGAGCGCGTTCAACTGGCTGACGAGCCGTACGAGTTCGGGGTTGCGGCCGTGGGCGACGGCGCGGCGCGCGAGGACCAGGTCGTACGCCTTGTTGAGCGACTCGGTGACGGCGAGGCGGGTCTCGGCGTAGGTGAGCGGGTCGGTACCGGCGGCCTCCAGGAGGTTGGCGACGGCACGGTACGTGGCCGCGACCGCGGCCCGTTCCGGCACCCCGGAGCGCAGCGGCCAGGCGAGCAGCGCGAGCAGCAGCACGAAGAGGCCGCCGCTCATCATCAGCAGCGGCGCGAGCCACCAGGCGCCCGGCAGCGGGAGCCCCGCGGCCACCACGGAGTTGAGCAGGAGCAGCAGCCCCGAGACCGAGGCGACGGCCCCGACCGTGGAGATCATCCCGGAGACCAGGGCGACGAGCGTGACCGCGGCGACGGCGAGCCAGCCGTGCCCGTACACCGCGGAGCCGACCGTCACCCCCGCCGCGCCGAACAGCTGCGGTACCGCGATGTTGAGCACGCGCATCCGGTAGGCGTCCGCCGTGTCGCCGATGACGCCGGAGAGCGCGCCCATGGAGGCGAGCGCGCCGTACGCGAACCGGTCCGTGGCGAGGCCGATCGCGAGTGGCGTCGCGAGGGCGATCCCCGCCCGGGCCACGGCCGCCCACGGCACCGGGGCGCGCTTCGGCCGCACCGTCCTGACCAGCCAGTCGGGCGGGGTGAGACGGCGCGGCTCGCTCACGTGGTCTCGGCTCACGTGGTCTGGGCTCACGTGGTCTGGGCTCACGTGGTCTGGGCTCACATGGCCCGCAGGGTGAGCCGGTTGGCCGGGTCGGTGGGTGGCGCCGGCGGGTACGGCGGCCGAGGGGGGTGAGAGGGCGGAGCCGGATGCGCGGGACCGGCGCCGCCACGCCGCCCCGAGGCCCACCGCCCCGAGGCCCACCGGCCCCCACTCCGTCCGCCGTTCCGTCCGCCGTTCCCCTCGCTGTTCCGCCGCCCGCCCCATCCCCCGTTCCGCTCCGTGCTCCACGCGACGGCCGCCACGACGAGCCCCACCCCGACGATCACCCAGGACGCCGTCCGCATCGAGGAGGTCAGCGCGTCGTACACCGCACCCGCCGCCGCCCGGTCCGTGGCATCGGGGAGGTCACCCAGGGTGAGGGAGCGGGCGATCGGCAGGGCGATGAGCAGCGCCCCCGCGGCGAGCGCCGCGCCCAGCGCCGTGACGGCGAGCGCCCTGCGGCGGCGTACGGCGAGCAGCAGGCCCGCCACGGCGCACACGAGAGCCGCCAACGGCAGCCAGGGACCGGCGAGTTGGAGCGCGTGGAGCGAGAGGCGCAATGTCTTGAGGGAACCGGCGGACAGCACGGTGATCTGCGTGTGCGTCACGGGGATCTGCGAGGCGAACGGCACCCCGCCGTCCTCCAGTTGCTTCTTGACCTGCTCGGTGACGGGCGCGAGGTCCAGGGTGACGTCGCCGGTGCTGCCGTTGTCGAGGGCGGTCTGCACGGCGTCGTGCGCGGACCGGTTCGCGGTGTCCCAGGCCCGCTGGAAGGTGGCGGTGCCGGTGAACGAGACGACCGCGTCGTGCAGGTAGTTGCTGACGGCGTCGTGGAGCGGGCCGAAGTCGAGCTGTTTCATGACTCCGTCGGTGACGGCGTCCGCGACCACGTTCTGCACGCTCGGGTCGGTGGCCAGGGGCTCCATCGTCGCCACGTAGCGGTCGCTGTCCCCGATCTCGTACTTCGCCCAGGTGGAGAGCGTGCCGAGCGGGACGAGGAGGCAGGCGACGACGAGCAGGGCGGCGGACAGTGTTCGGCGGATCACGGTTCCAGGCAAGTGGCGTCGCGCCGCCCGTGCGAGTCGGGGCGTCCAGGTGGCGTACGGCCTGTCAGGCCCCGGGGCGGCGTGCTCGGGTGGAGCGTTGGGCCGAACGGGTGTTTCCTGGGACAGGGGAGCAAAGGGGGACAGGGGAGGCAGCAGGGGAGGGAGCAAGGAGGCCGATCATGCGCCGAACGACTCCGGCCCTCGCGGCGGCCGGTCTGCTGGCGGGCGCGGTGCTCGCCGTCACCGCCGCGGCCCCGGCCAGCGCCTACAGCGACGGCGGCGGCCGCGGCGGAGGCAACAGCGTCATCTGGGGGACGGTCGTCTCCCGCACGGACCTCAACATCCGGTCCGCGCCCAGTACTTCGGCATCCGTGGTGTACCGGCTCGCGCCGGGCAGCCAGGACCGTATCCAGTGCGCCACCCATGGCACGTCGGTGCGCGGCGACCCGACCTGGTACTGGTTCACCGGTGCGCGGGGCTGGGCGAGCGCGTCGTACGTGAACGCGGGCGGCCAGCACGTGCCCAAGTGCGGCAACCCGTGCCCGTCCCGGCACAAGGGCCAGGACCGTGACCGGGGCCGGACATCGCAGCCCCGGAGCGACGACTCGGCCGCCAAGTCGATGAACTTCTGGTTCAGTTCGACGTACGAGATGCGGTTCGGCGTCACGGCCGGTTGAACCAACCGGTCACGTGGCGGCTGAACTGATCGGTGATGTACCGGTTACTGATCGGTGATGTGCCGGTGGAACTACTCGGTGACGTGCGCGTACTCGCTCGCCGAGTAGTACCGGTAGTACGTCGCCACGTACATCGACCCGCCCACGATCGCGCCGAGAATGACCGACCACAGCACCGTGCCGTTGGCCAGGCTGTGCAGGAAGCCGATCGCGGCGCCGGAGAACACTCCCCAGGTCGCGGCCCGCGCGAAGAAGTGGCGGCCCTCCTGCCGGGCCGACCAGGCGTGGATGCCGAAGCAGAGGGCCGCGACGAGCGCCCCGCTGACGAGGCCGAGCGCGATGTTGCCGCCGGTGACATCGCCACCCCGGCGCTGGATGTTCGCCGCCCAGAAGCCGTACGCGATGCCCGCGATCAGCGGAAGGACGAGGGCCGGGACGGACGGGAGGTGGGCCGGTGCGGGTGCCGCGTGCTGAGCCATGACGGGCTCCTTTCTGCGTCCCCCGGGCGGGACCGTCCGGGGTTTCCCCGGTTTCCATTGACCGTCGCGGCGGCGCGTTCCGCAACACGCGCGTACGGAGCGTCACCGCGCCGACTGTGTGTCACCGCGCCGACTGTGTGTCACCGCGCGGACTGTGTCACCGCGCGGCCCGGTACAGCGCGGCGTCCGGGCCGGTGGCGAACGACGCGGCCCACTCGGCGGTGCGCCGGATCACGGTGACCGCCGCGTCGTCGCCGGGCGGACCGTGGCGGTGTGCGCGCAGATCGCGGGCGACGCGGGCGAGGATCGCCTGCGGTGACCGGCGGTCGTGCGGCTCGCCGAGCAGCCGCGGCAGCCGTTCCCGTACGGGGTAGAAGTCACCGGCCGCGTCCCGGCACTCGCTCACCCCGTCGGTGAACAGCACGAGCGTGTCGCCGGGCGCGAACGGCAGCCGTACCGTCTCCGGCGTCCCCGCGCCGAGCGTGCCCATGCCCAGCGGCAGCCCCGGCGGCACGTCCGGTGTGTGGACGCGGCCGTCCGCGGTGACCATCAGCGGCGGCTCGTGGCCGAAGTTGACGATGTCGACGGCGGGCAGCTCCGGCGGGAAGTGCAGCAGCAGGGCGGTCGAGAAGGCGTCCGGATGCCCTTCGTCGCCGGTGGCCCTGGTCCACGCGCTGTGCCGCTGCATGGCGTTCTCCAGCCGCCGGGCGACCTCCTCCACGGGCTCCTCGTGGTACGCCGCCTCCCGGAACGCGCCGAGCAGCGCCGCCGACGCCGACACGGCCGGCAGCCCCTTGCCGCTCACGTCGCCGAGGACCGCGCGTACGCCGTGCGGCGACGGCTGGAAGTCGTACCAGTCGCCGCCCACCCGTGCCGCGCGCGCGGCGGGCTGGTAGAAGTCGGCGATGCGCAGGTCGGCGACGTGGTCGGGGAGCGTGCGCATGACCGTGCGCTGGGTGGCCTCCGCGATGTCGGTGACGGCGCGCAACCGGGTCAGCTGGTCCTCCTTGCGGTGCGCGATGAGCACACCGAGCACGCCGCCGGTGCCGATCATCAGCGGTCCGAGCACGGCGAGGCCGCCGGACGGGTCGGGCGCGGCCCACTGGAGCGTGACGTAGACGACCAGGAGGAGCCCGCCGACCATGGCCGTCGCCATGACCGTGGCGAGCATCGCCACGACGACCGGGACGAGCCCGAACAGGGCCCGCGCGCGGAAGTCCTGCGGCGTGACCATGTCGAGCGCGACGATGCCGGTCACCATCACCGCGACGAGCAGTGCGAGGGTGTGCCAACCGCCCGTGGGGCGCACGGCGCCGAGCCGTGCCTCACGGGCGCTCGGGGCGACGGACCGGAAAGACATCACGTATCAGGTTGCGGGGGCCTTGTGCGGCGCTGCTAGGGACTAAGGTCCGTGGCGGCCCGGTTCGGGGTGAGAGCCGCGTCTCAGCGCGATGGGCCCTCTACGTGCTCAGGAGCGCCACGATCCGGTCGAGCGTCGCGGGCGCGAGGTGGCGGCGCAGCGCGTCGGCCACGTCCTCGGGCCGCGCCCGGCTGTCGATCTCGATTACGCCGTAATCGGCGTGAGCGGACTTCCCGCGGCGGCCCCGCGACTCCTTGCGCGCGCCGGGCACGGCCGGGGCGGCGTCGTACGGGCCGGGCAGCGCCTGCTCCTCGCGCGGCAGCCGGGCGATGCGCCGGGCGTCCTCCACGGACACCCGCCCGTCGGCGAGGGCCTCCTGGATGTCCTCCCGGAGCTTCATCAGGGAGAGCCGCTGCGAGACGAATCCCTGCGTCTTGCCGATCCGGGCGGCGACCTGCCGCTGCGAGTACCCGTACGCGGTGATCAGCCCCTGGATGGCCTGCGCCTGTTCCAGCTCGGTGAGGTCGTCGCGCTGCACGTTCTCGATGAGCGCGTCCTCGTCGGAGCGGGTGGCGTCGTCCCGTACGAGCACCGGCACCGCGCCGAGCCCCGCCATGCGTGCCGCGGCGAGGCGGCGGTGGCCGTGCAGGACCACGTACGGGGCGGCGCCCACGGCGGCCTCGTGGTGCGGGTGGGCCGCGAGGAAGACGGCGGCCGGGACGACGCCGAGAGCCTGGAGCACGCCGCGCTCGCGGACCGTTTCGGCGAGACCGTCGAGGTCGCGCAGTTCGTGGCGCGGGTTGTCGGGGTTCTCGGCGAGGTCGTCGAGCGGGACGGTGAGCGGTGTCGTCGTCCTGGCGGGACCGGCCTTCGGCTGGGGGGCCAGCAAGGACGACAGATCGGTGCGGCGCCCCATCAGGCGTTCACCTTCTTGGCGGTCTTGGCGGTCTTGGCGGTCTTGGCGGTCTTGGCCGTCGTGCCTGTCTTGGCCGTCTTCTGGGCGCGAGGCTTGCGGGCCGGCTTGGGGATCGCCGCGAGTCCCACCTCCAGGGCGAGCCGGAAGAAGTCCTCGCGGGCCTGAAGGGCGACCCGGTTCGCGCCGTACTGCGTGACGACGAGCCCGTCCGCACTGGCCCGTGTATGCAGCTTGTAGTGGCGTACGGCGGTCCGGGCCAGCGGCCAGCCCTGCCCCTCGACGAACGCACGGGTCTGCTCCAGGTCGGCCGTGCCGTCGCGCGGGTCCCAGTTGTTGACGACGACGCGGAACGGCAGCCCGCGCGGCTTCACCACCCGCTCGATGGTCCGCTGCGTGGGCTGGAAGCCGAGCGGTTCGGGTTCGATGGGGACGACGACGTCGGTGGCGTTGGACAGGACGGCGCGCAGCGCGTCGGCGGCCGGGCCCCTGCCCAGCGGGTCGGCGCCGTCGTCGTCGGCGAGGTCGAGCCAGCCCGGCGTGTCGACGAACACATGCTGCACGGACGGAATCCGGGAGAGCGCGGCGAGCCCGGCGAGGTCGTCGTGGGCCTGCACGAAGTCGAACGGCAGATCCGACTTGGAGCAGACCCGCTCGGACCACCACACGGCCGAGCCCTGCGGGTCGATGGAGACGGCGACGACGGGCGGGCGCTCCCCGGCACCGGGACGGCCCGCCCCGAGGACGTCGGCGGTCACGGCGGCGAGGTTGACGGCGAGGGTGGACTTCCCGACGCCACCTTTCTGATTGAGGATCACGTGTACGTGCGCCACGATCGCTCCCGTTCTCCCGGAGTCATCCGGAATGAAGTGGTTTGGGGTGGATGTTCGGGGTCACTGTGGCAGCGCCGATGTCACGAAGGGCGGCGCACACGCCGCCTTGGCGTCAAACTCGAACCAGACGGTCTTGCCGGGCGGCGACGGCAGCAACCCCCACCGGTCGGTGACGGCGTCGACGAGCAGCAACCCGCGCCCGCCGTTCTCCAGTTCCGCGGCCTTGCGGACTTTGGGCATGCGCGGGTCGGGGTCGCTGACCTCGACCCGCAGCCCGTTCTCGATGCGGAACATGTCGAGGGTGCACTGCCGGCTCGGCACGTGCCGGACGACGTTGCTGAGCAGCTCGGTGACCGCGAGCTCGGCGGCGTCGCGCAGTTCGGTCATCTCCCACTGGAGCAGGTGAATCCGCAGGATGCGGCGGACGTGCCTGGCGGAGTGGTCACCGACGGTGAATCGCATGTGGTGGTACATGCGGACCAGCGTGGCGGCGTCCGCCGGGGCGGCGGGAGGCCCGGAAACGCACGGCTGGGAGGGTTGGGGCTACCCAACAACTGTCCGAGTTGGGGGTGGAGTTACGCGATTTCGGCTGTGCCGGGCGCGTACGTCTGCCTACTCTCGGTCACGGCGGGGAAATGCACCGTGACACCTGTTGGGGGTCATTCAGCGATGGCACACATCCGGCAGCTCGACCCGAGCGCGTCGCCGCTCGACCACTTCGGCTCCGAACTCCGCTTCTGGCGCGAGACGGAGGGCCTGAGCCAACCGCAACTCGGCGAAAAGCTGTTCTGTACGGCGTCCCTGATCGGCCAGATCGAGACGGCCCACAAGGTCCCGACGCGCGACTTCGCGGAGCGGCTCGACGCCGCGTTCGGGACGAGCGGGTCGTTCGGGCGACTGGTGGGGCTGGTGCTGCGGAGCCAGTTGCCGTCTTGGTTTCAGGAGATCGCGGGGCTGGAGGCGAAGGCGACGTACATCTCCGTGTATGAGGCGCAGGTGGTGTACGGCCTGCTTCAGACGGAGGCGTACGCGCGAGCCGTGCTCGGGGTGACGCAGCAGGACAAGGTCGATGAGCGGGTTGCCGCACGTCTAGATCGGCAGCGAGTGCTGGACCGGAGCAATCCGCCCGCTCTGTGGATCGTCCTGAGCGAGGCGGCGCTGCGTAACCAAGTCGGTGGGCGTGAGGTGATGTGGAACCAACTCGCGCATTTGTTGAGCTTCCGCAACCGGGATGACGTGAACATCCAGGTGGTGCCGTTTACGGTGGGGGCACACCACGGGTTGCCGGGCACGTTCACCCTCATGCGTTTCGAGGACGACCCGGACATTGTCTACACCGAGGACTTCATCCAGGGCCACGCGACTGCCAACCCGGAAGCCAACAAGGCAGGTTCACTCCGTTACGCTCACCTCCAGGCCACCGCCCTCTCTGTAGAGGAGTCGGCGGCGATGATCAGCCGCGTGATGGAGGAGAGCTATGGGGAACATGTGGGACCTGGCGGGCGCGGCCTGGCGTAAGTCGAGTTACAGCGGTGACACGGGCGGCCAGTGCATCGAATGCGCCCCCCTCAACGGCGCCACCTGGCAGAAGTCCTCGTACAGCAGTGACACGGGCGGCCAGTGCATCGAGTGCGCCACGATCGCCGAAGGCCACCGCGTCGCCGTCCGCGACTCCAAGAACCCCGAAGGCGGAGCCTTCACCGTGAGCCCCGCCGCCTTCGCCCGGTTCACCGCCTACGCGGCGGCGCGCTGAGCCGCCGGGCGGGTGAAGTAACGAATGTCGCGGGGCCGACGTGCCGTTAAGGGAGTGTGACCACACTTCCGTCTGTTGACGCGTCCCGGCCCTGGCGGGTGCCCGCGATCGGTTGTCTGCTCGCTCTGTTGTTCGCTGTCGGTCAGTTGGGCAACGTGGCGTTGCAGGCGACGCCGGACACCCTGAACTACGTCACCTACGCGCACCGCGTGCTCGGTGAGAGCGAGGCGGAGGCCACGCGGGCCGCCGGCCGCTACTACTGCCTGAGTCCCGCCCATCACGCGGTGTCGAGGCATCGCGTGGGGCAGACGACGTTCGCCGGGTCGGCGGCGGGTGCGGGGACGGCCGCGATGCGGTCCTGCGAGGCCGGGGTGGCGCGGCAGCTCGCCCACTCGCACTCGTTCGAGAAGGCGGTGGTCTGGCCGAGCGCGACCGTCCGCTACCAGCGGATCTTCTCCTCGCGGCCCGGCTACCCGGTCCTGCTGGCTCCCTTCATCGCGCTGCTCGGCGACGTGAAGGGCATCTGGCTGTTCTCGGTCGTCGTCACGGCGGCGGCCGGGGCGGTCGTCGCACTCGGCCTGCGTGCGGTGGGCGCGGGCCCGGTGGCCGCATTGGCCGGACAGGCCCTGTACTACGCGCTGCCCATCGAGGTGACCTCCACGCGGCCGATGAGCGAGGGGGTCGGGATGCTGGCGTTGGCGGTGGTGTTGTTCGGCTGTCTGCGGTTCGCGGGCGGGCGCCGGAGGTCCGGCCTCGCCGTCGTGACGGCCGCGTCGGCCGCGTGTTTCGCGATCCGCTACTCGATGGCGCAGGAGGCGCTTCTCGCGCTGGCGCTCGTCCTGTGGGCGACGGTCAGGGCGAGCGGAGGGCCGCGCGGGGCGGGTGCGGGGCGAAGGCCGTCCGGTCTGTCCGGTCTGACGGGTCTGACGGGTCTGGCGGTTGCTGTGAGCGGGCTCGCCGCGGTGAGTATGGCCGCGTCGGCGGTGATGGGGTGGCCGGGGCTGCGCGACAGTGTCCAGGACACGTTGACCATGCATTACCGAACCCCGGATCTTCCGGACCCGTGGCCGCTGTTCATGCGCCTGGAGCTGAACTTCTGGTGGGAGTGGCTGAAGCGGCAGGTGGCGGCGCCGTTCCTGCTGCCGTGTCTGGCGGTCGCGGTCTGGGGGGTCCTCAGGAGCCGGGGGCGGGCGCGGCTGCTCGGGCTGCTGGCCGGTGCCGTGGCGCTGACGGGACTGGTCAACGAGGCCGCCCACCCGTTGATGGCGATCGGCCCGCGCATCATGATCACCGTGTGGTTCCTGCCGGTCTACGGCATTCCCCTCGCCCTGGAGGCGTACGCGCGCCGCGCCCGCGCCGCCGGCCCCGATCGCCGGGACGACGACGGACCCCGACAAGCCGCACTTCCCCAACCCCAAAAAGTGTCGCAGTCCTACGTATGACTGCGACACTTTCCGGAGACGTCACCAGGCCCGGCCTCCGACCGCCGGGCACCCTCGGCGGTCGGAGCACGCCGGTGCGGCGTCACTGCTGCGGCGGCTCGTCCCTCTTGGCCTGGTCCGCTCCGAACTGTTCCTTGAGCTTGTCCTGGGCGGTGTCGACCTGGCCGCTGTACTTGCCCTGGGTCTTCTCGTCGACGAAGTCGCCCGCCTTGTCGATGCCTTTGCCCGCCTGGTCCTCGTGGCCCTTGAGCATCTGCTTGAGCTTGTCCATCACGCTCATCGTGGCTCTCCTTGTCGCCTGGGGGTACGGATTCGCGTACGGATGCGCACCGCCGATGCTGCCCCGCCCTCACGCCGGCGTCCTGTGCGCGTGAGCCGATCGGGTGACAGGAGCAGCGGTGTGGCGAGGAGCGCCAGGCCCGCCGCCCCGAGCGCCGCCCGCGTGCCCGTCAGCGCCGCGAGGCCGCCGAACGCGAGCGTCAGGAGCGCCTTGCCCGCGTTCCCCGTGACCGTCCAGGCGGACAGGACGCGGGTGACACGGTCCGGCTCGATGGTCTTGAGCCGACGCGTGGCGTAGACGGGACCGAAGACCGCGCAGCACGTGATGAGACCGAACTCGACGAGCGCGACGACCGTGAAACCGGCCCAACCGGGACCGGTGAACGCGAGCCACGGCAGCCAGCACGCCCGTGCCACCCCGCTCGTGAGGAGCACGCGCCGCTCCCCGTACCGGGCGGTCAGCGGCCTGGCGAGCCGGGCACCGAGCAGGCCGCCCAGGCAGGGGAGGCTGAAGACGAGCGCGAACTGCCAGGGCGGAAAGCCGAGGTCGCCCATGAGCAGCACGGTCAGGAGCGGGGTCGTGGCCGTGATCAGGCTGTTGACGAGGGTGGTGTTGAGGAACAGGGCGCGCAGGCCGGGCCGGTGCCAGATGTAGCGCCAGCCCTCCAGGATGTCGGCCACGCGGACGCCGCCGTCTCCCCGACGCCGCGGTTCCGGCCGCGGTTCCGGCGCGCGGATCGAGCGGATGCCGAGGGCCGACAGCAGATAGCTGACCGCGTCCGCCGCGACCGTCGTCAGCGGGCCGAACGCGCTGATCGCCAGGCCGCCGAGGGGCGGGCCGAGGGCCGTCGCCGTCCAGGTCGTCGTCTCGAAGCGGGCGTTCGCGGCCAGCAGGTCCTCCGCCGCGACGAGCGTCTTCAGGTGGGAGCCGCTCGCCGCCCGGAACAGGATGTCGGCCGCCGCCACGACGACCGACACGGCCAGCAGCTGCGTGAAGGTCAGCGACCCGAGCACGTACGCGACCGGCAGTGTCAGCAGCGCCGCGCAGCGCGCGAGGTCCGCGCCGATCATCACCGGCCGCTTGCGCCGGAACTCCACCCACGGGCCGAGCGGCACCGCGATCAGCGCGCCGGCCGCGAGCCCGGCCGCCGCCAGGAGCGAGACCCGGGCGGCGCCGCTGTGCAGGGCGAGAACGGCGACCAGCTGGAACGCGTCGATCGCCAGCCACGTCCCGGCCGTGCTCACCGCGAACGCCGCCCACAGCCGGTCGAAGTCCCGCCCGAGCCGCGGCCGAGCGCTCGCGCCCGTGCCCGCGCTCGTGCTCTCGTTCCTGTTCACATCGGGGGATTCAAGCGTCCGCCGGTCGGGGCGGCAAACAACCCGGTGCCGCCCCCGTACAACCCGCGGTTGTACGGAAATGGTTCCATGGAACCGTGGAACTCCATGCCGTACGGACCTTCGTCGCCGTGGCCGACGAGGGGCAGATCCAGGTCGCCGCCGCGCAGCTCGGCATCAGCCAGCAGGCGGCCTCCAAACGCGTCGCCGCCCTGGAGCGGGAGCTGGGCGTGCGGCTGTTCCTCCGTACGCCGCGCGGGACGCGGCTCACCCTCGACGGGGAGGCGTTCCTGCCGCACGCGCGGGAGCTGCTCGTGGCGGCCGAGCGCGCCGCCGACTCCGTACGGGCCGGGCGGCGTCCGCTCCGCGTCGACGTGCTCGGCACGCAGCTGATCACCAACTGGGCGCTCCAGGAGTTCCACCGGGCACGCCCGGACGTGCCGCTGGACGTGGCCATGTTCAAGGACGGCCGGTCGGCGGTCGACGCCGTGCGGGACGGTGTCGTCGACGCGGCGTTCTGGGGGCGCGACGTCCCCGACGACCGGCTGCCCCGCGGCGTGCGCAGCTCCCGCGCCGTCGACGAGGCTCTGGTCCTGGCCACCGGTCCCGCGCACCCGCTGGCCGACGCGGGGTCCGTCACCCCGGCCGACCTCGCCGGGCACCGCATCTGGATTCCGGGGATCGTGCCGGGCGCCGCGTGGGCGGCGTACTACGAGGAACTGGCCGACCGGTTCGGCCTCGACATCGACCCGTCGGGGCCCAACTTCGGCGGCAGCCACATGCTGCGCACCGTCTCCGCCTCGGCGACCGTCGCCACGTTCCTGGGCACCCACACCCTGCTCTCCGCCCCGGCCGGCGTCGAGGTGCGGCGGATTCCGGTGCGGCGGCCCACGCCCGTCTATCCGCACTCGCTGCTGTGGCGCGACGACCATCCGCACCCCGGGCTCGCGGCACTGCGGGAGTTCCTGGACGGGCTGCGTGCGCGGGAGGCACCTGGCGGAGGTGATGGCAAGGGCAAGGGCGACGGCTGGGTGTGGCTGCCGTCGTGGCATCGGAGTTCATGACGGCACGGATGCCTTGCCGTCCGGGCGCGGCGGCGCGGTGGAGACCCGGCTCGCCGCGAGTTTCTGCAGCATTCCGTAGGCGAGGACCGGGAGCAGCAGGTGCGGGCGGTCGGGCAGGGCCGAGCTGAGCAGGACCGCGCTCGCGCTGCTGTTGTTCATGCCGCACGCGAGCGTGACGGACGTGCCCGTGGAACGGTCGAGCCGCAGGACGCGGGTGGCGACGCGCCCCGCCGCGAACGACAGCCCGCAGGCCGCACCGGCCACCGCGACCGCCGCGGCGAGCAGCAGGAACCGCGGGCGGGCCAGGAACGGGCCGATGGCGCCGCCCGCGTTGGCGTACGTCAGGAGCAGCGACGCGACCAGGGCCGTCGGTGCCGCGCCGCGGCCCACCGGGTCGAGGACCCGCGACGGCAGCACGGCGCGGCACACGACCCCCGCCACGCACGGAACCAGGACACCCGTCAGGGCGGGCCCCGAGCCCATGCGGTGCGCGGCGTCGGTGAGCGTGGCCGCGTACGGGTCGCTGAGCAGCGGGGCGAGCGCGGTCACGGTGAGCGGGATGGTGAACGGGCCGAGCAGCGTCGTGGCGAGCACCAGACCGACCATGGTGGCCTGGTCGCCGTGGCCGCGCCCCGTCCACACCGTCGCCCCGGCCGCGACGGGCATGGCGGCCGTCACGATGAGCGCGGCGGTCACCCCGCTGCCGCCGTCGGCGTCGGGCGAGCGGTGCAGGGCGAAGGCGACGGCCGGGACGACGAGCAGCGGCACGACGAACCGTACGGCGAGCCCGGCGACCAGCACCCTTGGTCTGCGCACCAGTCGGGGCAGCCCGTGCACGGGCACGCGCAGGCCCGCGCCGAACATCACCACGCACAGCAGTACGGGCAGGAACGGCGCGGCCCAGCGGTGCGGGACAGGGGCGAGGAGAGCGGCAGCGTAGGCGGCGAGTACGAGACGGCTGAGATGGCGACGCACCGGGGGAGCGTACGGGGTGTGATCGCCTTGTCACTCCGGGTTCGGGTGTGGGGCGCGCAAGAGTCGTACAAGAATCCCGCCGCCGTCACTCGTCCGGGAGCTCCAGCCGGTCGCGGCGGCGGCGGACGTTGCGCATGCGGAACGCCGCCGCCAGGACGATCAGACCGACGCCCGCCGCGACCACGACGATCGCACCGGTCGACACGGACGTGACGTCGACGTCGAACGTGATCGGGTCGCCCCACGGCCTGCCGTCGCTGATCGAGTACAGCTGGGCCGTCAGTTCCGCCTTGCCGTTGGCCTTCGCCGTGACGCCGATCTGGTTGGTGTGCGTCGCCGAGCCCGCCGCCTCCACCGGCACCTTCGAGTCGTTGACCTTCAGACGCTCCGAGTCGCCCGAGGTGACCCGCAGTTCGAGTCCGGCGACCGGCTGCTGCAGGCCGTTGTCGACGGTGACCGGGACCTTCGCGTCGCCCGACGTGAGGGTGACCGTCGTCTTCGGCACCAGGCGCAGCGACTCGACCGACGTCGACAGGAAGTCCGAGGTGCGCTGCTGGAACGTGTCGTGCGCGCTGTCGTCCTGCGCCCGCCACGCCGTCGACAGGGCGCGGGCCATCGCCGCGTGCACGGACGACGCGGTCGCGTCCGGGTAGGCGAGCACCTTCGTGAGGGTGGCCAGCCGGTCGAGGGTGCCCGCCACGTCCGTGAGCTGGGCGGAGGTGAGCTCGCCCGACCGGAGCCCGGCGGGGTACGCCCAACTCGCCCGAGCCTTCCCGTCCACCGGGTCCCGGCCCGCGTCCGAGAGCCCTTCCAGCTCGAACTTGCCGTCGTCCGTGCCGGAGTCGATCGCCGCGGCGAGTGCCTGCGCCGCGGCGCCGGACAGGGCGCGCGGCGGGACGACGACGGGGCGGGCGCTGGTGCCGAGCAGGTCGGCGAGGTGGTCGACGGTGTCGGAGTCGGGAGTGCGGGCCGATCCCGACGTGTCCGAGGCCGAGGCCGAGGCCGAGGGGGAGGGGGACGGCGGGTCGGAGGAGGCGGGCGGGTCGGAGGGGGGTGGTGTGGACGGAGACGGTGACGTGGACGACTGGCCGTCCTGCGCCCCGCCGCCCTCGTCCCTGATGCGGGCCAGCGCCGCCGTCAGCCGGTCGTCGTACGGCAGTGCCGTCAGCTCGTCGTCGCCGCTGCGCAGGCGCACCGGGTCGGCGCCGTCGGGGGACAGGCCCTGACCGGAGGTGAGGAGCCGGGTCACGCCGAGCCGCGCGGCGGTGGCGGTGATCGTGGAGTCGAGGGCGCCGTCCGCCGGCCAGCCGAGACCCGCGTGGGTGCCGGTACCGAGGATCTTGTCGACCTGCTTCCTCGCGTCGTCGGCCAGCCCCGAGACGACGTCCGTCAGATCGTCGGTGTCGGTGCCCGGATGGTGGGCGAGCGAGGCGAGGTCAGGGTCCGCGAACGGCAGCAGCCACACGTCGTGCCCGTCGACCGCGTCCTTCAGGTCGGCCAGCCAGGACTTCGCCGCGCTCTGCCCCGTGCCCTGCGAACTGTCCTGCGGATTGCTGGAGTCGGCGCTGTCGGCGACCCGGTAACCGTCCGCCATCGCCTGCGCCGCGATCACCAGGTCCGGATCGACGGCCCAGGCCACGTCGTGGCCCTTGCCCGCGTCGACGACCTCGCGCAGCCGCCCGCCGTCCGCGAACTGGTCGGCGAGCGCGTCGTCGTCGAAGACCGGCTGCGCGCGCGAGCCCGAGCCGAGCGCCGCGGCCGTCATGTGCGGGGTCGCGGTGACCGGCCACACGACGGCGGCCTTGACCGGGTCGTCGTCGGCCGCGTGGGCCCGCCCGGCCGCACCCGGCAGCGCGGACGCCCCGAGCACCATCGCGGACACGATCCAGGCCCGCGCCGCCGCCCCGTTCCTCGCCATGCCGCTCCGCTCCTCCCGATACGGTCCCCCGCCCCTGAGGTAACACCGTGCGGACGGCCGGTGCGCGGACCGCGAGGCCCGGCGGCGCGTCGGCCCCGGGCCCGTCGACCGCCCCCGCGGGGGCGCCCGGCGGGCGGGTCGATGTCGCCCGATAGAGTGCGGCCTCCGGCGTCGGGCGCTTGACGGCCGGGCCCCGGACTACGTACGAGGTATCAGGCAGTGAATCCCGCGACAGCCACGACGACCGTCGTGGGCATCGGCGCCGACGGCTGGCCCGGTCTGCCCGAGGCGTCCCGCGAGGCGCTGCGCGCGGCCGACGTCGTCATCGGCGGGCCCCGCCAGCTCGCGCTGCTGCCCGACGGCACGTGCCCGGGCGAACGGGTCCCGTGGCCGTCCCCGTTGCGCCCCGCCGTGCCCGGCCTGCTGGCCCGCCACGAGGGGCGCGCCGTCGCCGTGCTGGCCAGCGGCGACCCGATGTTCTACGGGATCGGGCGCACGCTCGCCGAGACGGTGGGCACCGGCGCCCGCGCCTTGCGCGTCCTGCCGCACCCCTCCTCCGTCTCGTACGCGTGCGCGCGCCTCGGCTGGCCGGTGGAGGAGACGGAGGTCGTCACGGTCGTCGGCCGCCCGGTGGACCGGCTCGCCGCCGCGCTGCACGACGGCCGCCGGGTGCTGGTGCTCTCGGCGGGCTCCGGCACCCCGGCCGAGGTGGCGGCGCTGCTCACGGACCGCGGGTTCGGGCCCAGCCGGATGACCGTGCTCGAACAGCTCGGCTCGGAGGACGAGGCGGCGTACGCGGGCGTGGCGCGGGAGTGGCAGAAGGAGCCGGGCGACGCGTTGAACGTCGTCGCGGTCGACTGCCGTCGCGCCCCGGACGCGCTGCGGATCGGCGCGGTGCCCGGCCTGCCCGACGCCGCGTACGAGAACGACGGCCAGCTCACCAAGCGCCACGTGCGTGCCGCGACGCTCGCCGCGCTCGCGCCCGCGCCCGGTGAGGTGTTGTGGGACGTGGGCGGCGGATCGGGTTCGATCGGCGTGGAGTGGATGCGTACGCACGTCTCGTGCCGCGCCTACGCCGTCGAGCGGTCGCCCGAGCGCGCGGCACGCATCGGCCGGAACGCGGCGCGGCTCGGGGTGCCGGGCCTGCGGGTGATCACCGGTGCGGCGCCGGACGCCCTGGCCGAACTCCCGCCCCCGGACGCGGTGTTCATCGGCGGCGGGCTCACGGCGCCCGGCCTGCTCGACGCGTGCTGGGCGGCACTGCGCGCGGGGGGCCGGCTCGTCGCCAACACCGTCACGCTGGAGTCCGAGGCGCTGCTCACCGACCGGTACCGGCGCCACGGCGGCGAGCTGACCAGACTGTCGGTCGCGCACGCCGTGCCGGTGGGCGGGTTCACCGGCTGGCGCCAGGCCATGCCGGTCACCCAGTGGTCCGTGACGAAGTCCGAGGTGGATTTCAGGTGGATTCCGTGACGACGTTCCGAGGCGCGTTCCCGGGCGAGGGTTCCCAGACGCATTCCGAGGCGAGAGCAGGGGTTGAACAGCCATGACCGTGTACTTCATCGGGGCGGGGCCCGGCGCCGCGGACCTGATCACGCTGCGCGGCGCGCGCACGCTCGCCGCCTGCCAGGTGTGCCTGTACGCGGGGTCCCTGGTCCCGCGCGAGATGCTCGCCGAGTGCCCGCCGGACGCGCGGCTCGTGGACACCGCCGACCTCGATCTGGACGCCATCGAGCGGGAGTTCGTGGCGGCTCACGAGGCCGGGCTCGACGTGGCCCGCCTGCACTCCGGCGACCCGTCCGTCTTCAGCGCGGTGGCCGAGCAGATGCGGCGCCTCGACGCGCACGGCATCCCGTACGAGGTGGTGCCGGGCGTTCCGGCGTTCGCGGCGGCGGCAGCGGCGCTGAAGCGGGAGCTGACCGTGCCGACGGTCGGCCAGACGGTGATCCTCACCCGTGTCGCGCAGCAGGCCACGCCGATGCCCGCCGGTGAGGACCTGGCGACGCTGGGCGCGAGCGGGGCGCTGCTCGTGCTGCACCTGGGGGCGCGGTACGTCGACCGGATCGTCGACGAACTGCTGCCGCACTACGGGGCCGAGTGCCCGGCCGCGGTCGTCGCCTACGCGAGCCGTGCGGACGAGCTGGTGCTGCGGGGGACGCTGGGGGACATCGCGGACCAGGTGAAGGCGGCGGGTGTGCTGCGCACGGCCGTGATCCTGGTGGGCCGTACGTTGGGCTCCGCCCAGTTCCGGGACAGCCACCTCTATTCCGTGGACCGGTGCCGGTCCTAGGCCGCGGGGCTCTGCCCCGGACCCCGCTCCTCAAGCGCCGGAGGGGCTTGGTTCGGCGCCGGAGGGGCTTGCTTCGGCTGATCTGCCCACTACGTTTCCCGACCGGTCGATGCAGATCACGTCGACCGTGACCGGCGCCCCGCGCAACACGTGGAGCGCCTGGTCGCGGGCCTTCGTCGCTACCAGGTCGCCCAGCGGAACCCCCGCCGCCGCGCACAGCTGAAGCGCGGCCAGGCCCGTGTTGGCTTCGGCCACCCGGGCCGCCAGGTCGTCCGAGGCCCCGCCGCGCCGTGCCAGCTCGGCCAGGAATCCCTTGTCGACCTGGGAGCGCGCGGAGTGCAGATCGAGGTGGCCCGCCGCTAGCTTGGACAGCTTGGCGAAGCCGCCGCAGACGGTGAGCCGGTCGACCGGGTGGCGGCGCACGTACTTCAGTACGGCCCCCGCGAAGTCGCCCATGTCGAGCAGCGCGTCCTCCGCAAGCCCGTACTCCCGCACGACCGTCTTCTCCGACGTCGACCCCGTGCACCCGGCGACATGCGTACGCCCCGCCGCCCGCGCCACGTCCACGCCCCGCCGGATGGAGTCGATCCACGCCGAGCACGAGTAGGGCACGACGACGCCCGTCGTGCCGAGGACGGAGAGGCCGCCGAGGATGCCGAGCCGCGGGTTCCACGTCGAGCGGGCGATCTCCTCGCCGTGGTCGATGGAGACCGTGATCTCGACGTCGCCCGTGCCGCCGTGCGCCGCGGCCACCCGCGCCACGTGCTCGCGCATCAGCTGCCGCGGCACCGGGTTGATCGCCGGTTCCCCGACCTCCAGCGGCAGGCCGGGACGGGTGACCGTGCCCACGCCGGGCCCGGCGCGGAACACGACGCCGGAGCCCGGCGGGAGGGCGCGCACGGTGGCCCGTACGAGAGCCCCGTGCGTGACGTCGGGGTCGTCGCCCGCGTCCTTGACGATGCCGGCCATGGCGTCCCGCCCGGCACGCAGTTCCTCCGCGGCGAGCGCGAAGGACGGCGTCTGCCCCTTGGGCAGCGTGATGGCGACCGGGTCGGGAAACTCGCCGGTCAGCAGCGCGGTGTACGCGGCCGTGGTCGCGGCCGTCGCGCACGCCCCGGTCGTCCAGCCGGGCCGGAGCCCCGTGTGCTTGAGTTGAGCCGCGCGCCCGCCCTCGGCGCCACCGTTCGTGTCGACATTCGCGCCGCTACTCATGGAGCTCCCCGATGCACGTGCTGATCCTCGGCGGTACCACCGAGGGCCGCCGCCTGGCCGAACTGCTGCACGCGCGCGGTGTGCGGGTGACCAGCTCGCTCGCCGGGCGGGTGGCGGCACCCCGGCTGCCCGCGGGCGAGGTCCGCGTGGGCGGCTTCGGCGGCCCGGAGGGCATGGCGGCGTGGCTGCGCGAGCACGCCGTGGACACGGTCATCGACGCCACGCATCCCTTCGCCGAGCGGATCAGTTTCAACGCGGCGCGGGCGGCCGCCGCAGACCATGTTCCCCTGCTGGCGCTGCGCCGTGCCGGCTGGGTCCCCGTAGCGGGCGACGACTGGCGGGAGGCGGCGTCGCTCGAGCAGGCGGCGCGGTTGCTGCGGGACGGCGGTCCGGGCCGGTGGGAACGGGTCTTCCTGACCACCGGCCGGATGGGACTCGCCGCTTTCGCGGACGTCTTCGCGGACAGGGCGGCCCCCTGGTTCCTGGTCCGCTCGGTCGACCCGCCCGAGCCCCCGTACCCGCCCCGCATGGAGGTCCTCCTGGACCGGGGCCCCTTCACCCTCGACGGCGAGCGCGCGCTCCTGTCCCGCCACCGCATCGACGTCCTGGTGACGAAGGACAGCGGTGGCACGGCCACATCCCCGAAACTGACGGCCGCCCGCGAGGCGGGCATCCCCGTGGTGGTCGTCCGCCGCCCGCCCGTCCCGCAGGGCGTACCCGTCGTGGTCACGCCGGAGGAGGCGGTGGAGTGGGTGCGCCGTGGGGCCGGGCAGGCGTAGGCAGGCGTAGGCAGGGGCGGCCGGCGGCGGTATTTCGGGAACGCGTTCCGTGGTCTGCGTCGGTTGCCGCCCCGGCCTCAGCCGTCCGCGCGATCCGGATACCGACGCGGCGTCCACGCCACCGTGCGACCGTCACCCCGCGTGACCGCCTGCGTCTGCGACGAGCCGACGATCAGCAGCGTACGCATGTCGACGACCGCCGGGTCCAGGTCGGCGAGCCGGACGACGCGGATGCTCTCCTCCGGGCCGCCGACGTCGCGGGCGAGGACGACCGGGGTGTCGGGGAGCCGCAGTTCGAGGAGCAGCTCGCGGGCCTTGCCCACCTGCCAAGTGCGGCTGCGCGAGCCGGGGTTGTACAGGGCCAGGACCAGGTCCGCCGCGGCGGCGGCCCGCAGGCGTTCCGCGATGACCTCCCACGGCTTGAGGCGGTCCGACAGCGACAGCGTCGCGTAGTCGTGGCCCAGCGGGGCGCCCGCCTTCGCCGCCGCGGCGTTCGCGGCCGTCACGCCCGGCAGGACGCGTACGGGGATGTCCGCGTAACGGTCCTCCGACGCCACCTCCAACACCGCCGTCGCCATCGCGAAGACGCCGGGATCGCCGCCCGAGACCACCGCGACCCGGTGGCCGCGCCGCGCCAGGTCGAGCGCGAACTCGGCGCGCTCCGACTCGACCTTGTTGTCCGAGCCGTGGCGGCGCTGCCAGGGGCGGACGGGGACCCGGTCGAGGTACGTCGTGTAGCCGACCAGGTCGTCCGCCGAGGCCAGCGCGCCGCGCGACTGCGGCGTCAGCCACGGGGCGCCCGCCGGGCCGGTGCCGACCACGACCACCTCGCCGTGGGCGGGCTCGGCGGCCGGGACCGCGTCCACGCGCGACGGCAGCACCGCCACCGAGAAGTACGGGACCGACTCCGGGTCGATGTCCGCGACGCGGCCCGTGCGTTCACCGTCCATGAAGGCGCGCTCCACGTAACGGGCGTCGTCGAGCCGACCCGAACTCTCCAGCGCCGTACGGACCTTGGTGAACGTACGGCCCAGCTTCATCACCACCGCCGAGTCCGCCGCCGCGATCCGCGCCGCCAGCTCGTCCTCGTCGAGCGTGCCGGGGATGACGGTGAGCGTCTCCTTGTCCTCGCACAGCGGCTCGCCGAGCCGCGCCGCCGCCGCGCTGATCGACGTGACGCCGGGGATGACCGTCGCGTCGTAGCGGTCGGCGAGACGCTTGTGCATGTGCTGGTACGAGCCGTAGAAGAGCGGGTCGCCCTCCGCGAGAACGGCGACCGTGCGGCCCGCGTCCAGGTGGGCGGCGAGCAGCTCGGCCGCCTGCGCGTAGAAGTCGTCGAGCGCGCCCCGGTAGCCGCCGGGGTGGTCCGTGGTCTCCACCGTGAGCGGGTACATCAGCCGCTCCTCGATGTGGTCCTCGCGGATGTGCTCCGCCGCGATCGAGCGTGCGATGGAACGGCCGTGGCGCGCGCAGTGGTACGCGATCACGTCGGCCTCGGCGATGGCCTTCACCGCGGCGACGGTCATCAGGTTCGGGTCGCCGGGGCCGAGCCCGACCCCGTACAGCTTGCCCTTGGTGCCCTTGGTGCCCTTGGCGTCCTTGGTGCCGTTGGTGCTCATGCGCGGGTCTCCATGATCTCTGCTTCCGTCGCGATGGCGTTCAGGGCGGCCGCCGTGATGGCGCTGCCGCCGCGCCGCCCCCGTACGACCAGGTACTCCAGGCCGAGTTCGGCGGCGTCCGCGGCGAGCGCGTCCTTCGACTCGGCCGCGCCCACGAACCCGACGGGGATGCCGAGGACCGCCGCGGGGCGCGGGGCGCCCTCGCGGATCATCTCCAGGAGGTGGAAGAGGGCGGTGGGGGCGTTGCCGATGGCGACGACCGCGCCGTCGAGCCGGTCGCGCCACAGCTCAAGCGCGGCGGCGCTACGGGTCGTGCCCAACTCGGCTGCCAGAAAGGGAACTTCGGGGGCGGAGAGCATGCAGAGCACGTCGTTGTCGGCGGGCAGGCGCTTGCGCGTGACCCCGCTCGCCACCATCTTCGCGTCGCAGAGGATGGGCGCGCCCGCGCGCAGCGCGGCGCGGGCGTCGGCCACGACCCGGGGCGAGTAGCCGATGTCCGGCACGAGGTCCACCTGGCCGCAGGCGTGGATCATGCGGACCGCGACCTGCGCGACGTCGGCGGGCAGGCCGGCGAGGTCGTCCGCGGCCTCGGCGCGGATCGTGGCGAAGGACTCGCGGTAGATGGCCCCGCCGTCCCTCTCGTACTCGTACGCATGCTTGTGCACTGGTTCGGCTCTTTCGGCGGGTCGTCGGGGCGTCGGGGCGTCGGGGGTCTTGGGGGAGCGTCGGGGGCGGGAACGGGGATGCTCAGGCGGTGGTCGGTGCCGTGAGGTGGTACGTGCCGTCGGCGCGCGCCACCACGTCCGTGTGCGGGCCCGTGGGGCGGCCGCACCGCCGCTCGCACCCCGACCAGTGCCACGGCGGGCCGTCGTGCGGCACCTCGCCGGAGCGTACGGCCGCGGTGGCGTGGGCCCGTACGTCGGCCAGGGACTTGGCGCAGCCGGGCCGGCCGACACAGGCGCTCACCTTGGCCCACGGCGAGGCCGGGTCGGTGACCAGGCCCGCGCGTTCCAGCGGTTCACGGTCCGCGCCGGGCACGACGACGCCGCGCCACGGGGTGAGCCGTACCTCGCCATCGGCCGCCGCCACGAGCGCGGTCCACGCGTCGGCCGACACCGCGCCGAAGGGGGCCAGGACCGACCAGGCGCGTACGGTACCGGTGGCGTCGGTGACCGGGCCAGGGGGCGGAGGCTCCGGGGGCGCGGTCGCCGAGGGGGCCGCATCCTTCGCGGGCACCGGCTCGACGCCGAGGCGGCACGCGACCCGCCTCGTCAACTCGCCCGTGCCGAGATCGAGTTCACCGACCCGCCAGGCCCTCCCCGGGTCGGCGTCGGCGGCCGCGAGGAACTCCTCCGTCGCGGCGACGGCGGCCCGCGGCCCGTCCCCGTACGCGACGGGCAGCTCGTACGGTTCCGCGCCGAGGCGCAGCACCGCGTGGTCGTGGCCGAGGGCCCGCAGGAGCACGTCGGGGCCGAGCGCGGCGATGTCGCCACGGCCGTCGTCGAGGCCGAAGAGGTACTTGGCGCTCAGGGCCGGGGCGTCCGGATGGGCGAGGAGCAGCCGGTCGAGCTCGCGCAGCCATTCCCGTACGTCGGCCGACCCGGCCCCGTCGAGACCGGCCAGCGGCGACGCGAGGATGTTGCGGACCCGCTCGTGGGTCGGCGACGGCAGCAGCCCGGCCGCCGTGAGCGCGTTCCCGAACGCGGCGCCGCCGGTGAGGTCGAGCCCGCGCACCTCCACGTTGCCGCGCGAGGTGATGCGCACCACCCCGTCGCCGTGGCGCACGGCGGCATCGCCCAACGCCCGTGCCTGCGGCACCGTCAGAACCCCGCCCGGCACCCGGATCCGCGCGAGCCCGCCGTCGTCCGCCGCGTGCAGCCGCAGGGCGCCCGGACAGGCGTCACCGCTGGACGAACCGGATGAACCGGGGCCAGAAGGGGCGGACGGTATGGGGGCGTCGGGCATGGCCGGAGCATACCCACCGGCCCACGAGGGCCATCCGGCCCGTACGATGCTGCTGAACACGACGCCAGCGACGGCGCCAGGGGAGGAAGCCGGTGTGAGCCCGGCGCGGTCCCGCCACTGTGAGCCCTCTCATACCGAGTCTCATCCGAGTCTCGCACCGAGCCGTACCGAGGGTGAGCCAGGAACTCCTGCCGTCCAACGACCACCCGGGGCGCGGACACCCCGAGGAAGGCCAGACGACGCATGCCTCAGCAGTTCCTGCTCCTGTCGACCTCCGACACCGATCTGCTCAGCGCGCGGGCGGCGAACGCCGGTGGCGCGCCGGTCGAGTACCGGTTCGCCAACCCGTCCCGCATCGACGTCGAGCACGACCTGCCCGCCCTGCTCGACGGTGTCGACCTGGTCGTGGTCCGGCTGCTCGGCGGCGTACGCGCCTGGCAGGACGGCATCGACCGGCTGACCGCCGCCGGGGTGCCGCTGGTCGTCCTGACCGGTGAGCAGGCCCCCGACGCCCAGCTGATGGCGGCCTCCACCGTGCCGGTCGGCATCGCGGCCGAGGCGCACAAGTACCTGGCGCACGGCGGCCCGGCCAACCTGGACCAGCTGGCCCGTTTCCTCTCCGACACCGTGCTGCTCACGGGCCACGGCTTCGAGCCGCCCGCTCCCGCGCCGACGTGGGGCCGCCTCGAGCACCCGCCCCTGCCCGGCACGCGGCCGGACACCCCGCTGGTCGCGGTGCTCTACTACCGCGCCCACCACATGAGCGGCAACACCGCCTTCGTACGGGCCCTGTGCGACGAGGTCAACCGCGCCGGAGCCCGCTGCCTGCCGCTGTACGTCGCCTCCCTGCGTGCCCCCGAGCCCGAGCTGATCGAGGCGCTGCGCGGAGCCGACGCGATCGTGACGACGGTGCTGGCGGCCGGCGGCACCAAGCCCGCCGAGGCGAGCGCCGGCGGGGACGACGAGGCGTGGGACGCGGGCGCGCTCACCGGCCTCGACGTTCCTGTCCTCCAGGCGCTGTGCCTGACGTCGTCGCGCGCGGACTGGGAGCAGAACGACGAAGGGGTCTCACCCCTGGACGCGGCGAGCCAGATCGCGGTGCCGGAGTTCGACGGCCGCCTGATCACCGTCCCGTTCTCCTTCAAGGAGATCGACGAGGACGGCCTTCCGTCGTACGTCCCCGACACCGAGCGTGCCGCGCGGGTGGCCGGGATCGCGGTGCGGCACGCGCGCCTGA
This sequence comes from Streptomyces beihaiensis, assembly GCF_026274175.1. GTDB lineage: Bacteria > Actinomycetota > Actinomycetes > Streptomycetales > Streptomycetaceae > Streptomyces > Streptomyces beihaiensis. The sequence goes on along the minus strand of NZ_JAPHNL010000268.1, from coordinate 6,753 downwards.
GGCACATCCCGGCGGCGGAGAAGCGGCTCGCGCTGGTCCTGTCCGCGTACCCGACGAAGCACTCCCGCATCGGCAACGCGGTGGGCCTGGACACGCCCGCCTCGGCGGTGGCGCTGCTGCGCCGCCTGCTCGACGAGGGCTACGACTTCGGCGACCCGGCCGACATCCCGGGCCTGACGACGGGCGACGGCGACGAGCTGATCCGCGCGCTCATCGAGGCGGGCGGCCACGACCAGGAGTGGCTGACCGAGGAGCAGCTGGCGAAGAACCCGGTGCGCATCCCGGCCGCCGACTACCGCCGCTGGTACGCGACGCTGCCGCGCGAGCTGCGGGACGCGGTCGAGCGGCACTGGGGCCCGCCGCCGGGCGAGATGTTCGTGGACCGCAGCCGCAACCCCGAGGGCGACATCGTGCTCGCGGCCCTGCGCCGCGGCAACCTGCTCATCCTCATCCAGCCGCCGCGCGGCTTCGGCGAGAACCCGATCGCGATCTACCACGACCCGGACCTGCCGCCGTCCCACCACTACTTGGCGGCCTACCGCTGGATCGCGGCATCGGCGTCCGACGGCGGGTTCGGCGCGGACGCGATGATCCACCTCGGCAAGCACGGCAACCTGGAGTGGCTGCCCGGCAAGAACGCGGGCCTGTCGGCGGCGTGCGCCCCCGACGCGGCCCTCGGCGACCTGCCCCTGATCTACCCCTTCCTGGTCAACGACCCGGGCGAGGGCACACAGGCCAAGCGCCGCGTGCACGCCACGCTCGTCGACCACCTGGTCCCGCCGATGGCACGCGCGGATTCGTACGGCGACATCGCCCGCCTGGAACAACTCCTGGACGAGTACGCCCAGATCGCGTCGATGGACCCGGCGAAACTCCCCGCCATCCGCGCGCAGATCTGGACGCTGATCCAGGCGGCGAAGCTCGACCACGACCTCGGCCTGGAGGACCGCCCGGACGACGACGGCTTCGACGACTTCCTCCTCCACGTCGACGGCTGGCTGTGCGAGGTGAAGGACGCGCAGATCCGCGACGGCCTCCACGTCCTCGGCACGGCGCCGGGGGGCGCGGCCCGCGTCAACCTGGTCCTGGCGATCCTCCGCGCCCGCCAGATCTGGGGCGGCACGCAGGCCCTGCCGGGGCTGCGGGAGGCGCTGGGCCTGGACGAGTCGGCGGCGACGCGGGTGTCGGCCGACGAGGCGGAGGCGACGGCGCGCGAGCTGGTCGAGGCGATGGAGGCGGCGGACTGGGACCCGACGGCCGTGGACGGCGCTCTGCCCGAGGCGGTCGCGGACATCCTCCGCTTCGCCGCGACGGAGGTCGTGCCGCGCCTGGACGCCACCACGGACGAGCTGACGAACGCGGTGAAGGCGCTGAACGGCCGCTTCGTCCCGGCAGGGCCCAGCGGCTCCCCGCTCCGCGGCCTGGTCAACGTCCTCCCCACGGGCCGCAACTTCTACTCGGTCGACCCGAAGGCGGTCCCGTCCCGCCTGGCGTGGGAGACGGGCCAGGCCCTGGCGGACTCGCTGCTCACCCGCTACCAGCAGGACAACGACGGCGCCTACCCCACCTCCGTGGGCCTGTCCCTCTGGGGCACGAGCGCGATGCGCACGGCGGGCGACGACGTGGCGGAAGCGTTGGCCCTGATGGGCATCCGCCCGGTCTGGGACGAGGCGTCGCGCCGCGTGACGGGCCTGGAACCGGTCCCGTACGAGGAACTGAACCGCCCCCGCATCGACGTGACGCTCCGCATCTCGGGCTTCTTCCGGGACGCGTTCCCGCACGTGGTGGGCTTGCTGGACGACGCGGTGAGGCTGGCCGCGTCGCTGGAGGAGCCCTCTGACCGAAACCACGTACGCGCCCACGTCCAGGCCGACCTGGCGGCCCACGGCGACGAACGCCGCGCCACGACCCGCATCTTCGGCTCGCGCCCGGGAACGTACGGCGCCGGTCTGCTCCAGCTGATCGACTCCAAGGACTGGCGCACGGACGCGGACCTCGCCGAGGTCTACACGGTCTGGGGCGGCTACGCGTACGGCCGCGGCCTCGACGGCCGCCAGGCCCGTACGGAGATGGAGACGGCCTACAAGCGGATCGCGGTGGCGGCGAAGAACACGGACACCCGCGAGCACGACATCGCCGACTCGGACGACTACTTCCAGTACCACGGCGGCATGGTCGCCACGGTGCGCGCCCTGCGCGGCACGGCCCCCGAGGCGTACATCGGCGACTCGACCCGCCCGGAGACCGTCCGCACCCGCACCCTGGTGGAGGAGACGTCCCGCGTCTTCCGCGCCCGGGTCGTCAACCCCAAGTGGATCGAGGCGATGCGCCGCCACGGCTACAAGGGCGCGTTCGAGCTGGCCGCGACGGTGGACTACCTCTTCGGCTACGACGCCACGACGGGCGTGGTCGCCGACTGGATGTACGACAAGCTGACGGAGACGTACGTCCTGGACGAGACCAACCGCCAGTTCCTGAGCGAGGCCAACCCGTGGGCGCTGCACGGCATCGCGGAGCGCCTGCTGGAGGCGGAGTCCCGCGGCATGTGGGAGAAGCCGGACCCGTCCGTCCTTGAGGCTCTGCGCCAGGTGTACCTGGAGACGGAGGGGGAGCTGGAGGCGGACGAGTAGGACAGGCGCGTCCTGCACTCCGCCCATGATCTGTCGCCCGTGGCGTGGCTGGACGCAACATCGGGGCACGCGGAGGAAGGGCCGTATACGTGATTCTGCCGAAGGTCCGGGACCCGCGTCTCGTGACGATCCGCCGGGGCGGAACGCTCACCGACGAGCACCACCGTCTGCTCGCGCTCTGGGCCGCCTCGTGCGCGGAGCACGTCCTCGGCCTCTTCGAGTCGGCCAGGCCCGAGGACCCGCGACCACGCCAGGCGATCGAGCACGCACGGGCGTGGACACGAGGTGAGGTCAGGATGATGGAGGCCCGCGCGGCGGGTGGCCACGCGATGGGCGCGGCCAGGGATCTGCGCGGGGCCGCGCGGCACGCCGCGTACGCCGCGGGCCAGGCGGGGTGCGTCGCGCACGTCGCCGCACACGAACTCGGCGCGGCCGCCTACGCGATCAAGGCCGTGCGTGCGGCGGCGCCGGAGGGCGAGGGCGAGGCCGCGGGGAGGCTGGAGTGCCAGTGGCAGCGCGATCAGCTCCCGGCGGCCGTCCGTGACCTCGTGATCGACGACCAGCGGCTGCGCAACGACATCTGCTGGTCGGTCTTCGACTACTGAGAACCGAACCGCTCAGCGGGCGGGGTGTCAGCGGGCGGGGCGAACGGGTCGAGCGGGTGAACCGGTAGGCGGGGGCTTTGGCCGCCCAGGTGTCCCAGGGTCCGGCGGGGTCGAGCGACGCAGTGGCGACCGGTGGGGCCGTTGGTGACGACGTCCGCGGGGCGGGTGGTGGTGGTTTCGTTGGCGAAGCGGACACTCGGCGTGGCCGTGAAAGCCGGTCGTGGGCCAAAGGCGGAGAGAGACTTGAGCGCCTTATCGGGATTACCAGGATTTTCCTTGTCCCATGTGCGTAGCACATGCCTATGGTGAGCGCCGCGCCCAGCGGGCCTGACCAGTTCGCTACCGGGCGCAGTTCAACTGGCGTGTCCGGGGGAAGCGCCACGCACACAGAATTCCGTGACCGGGAATCGTCTGTTCTCTCCCGGCGCGCCTTCACTCGCCTTGTGAAGGGACACAGGTGTGCGTTCCGCAAGACCGAAATCGATGACCAGGGGACGAAGACGCCAGGGGCCCGCTGCCCGGCGGTGGCGGCGTCTGGCCGCTCTGACCTCATGGGCCGCCGTCGCCGGCCTGACCTTCTCGCTCGTCCCGGCCTCCGCCGCGACGGCCGACTCCCTTCCCGTCACCTCCAGCGCGACCTCCACCAAGACCGCGGCCGAGCAACTCCGCGCGGACCAGTGCCGCATGGGAATCGCGCTGCGCATCGGTGGCCCGGAGGAGAAGAGGGTGGCCGCCCAGGCGCTGGACGGTACTCCGGCTCAACTGCGTGCCGTGGCCAAGCTCGGCTCCGGCAGCGACGCCACGTCGCCGCTGGACAAGGCGTGGGACGCCGACTTCAAGGCCGGGTTCAACGCCGGGATGTCGGACAAGCTGTCGGGCCGCAGGCAGGTGTGGCAGCAGTACGTGCCGTCCGCCACCGTGCCGCCCGGCTACACCGACGCGAAGTGGGAGGAGGCACCGGACTTCTTCCAGACGGTCGGCCTGGCCGACTGGGTGTACAACTCCTATGCCCAGGACGCCACCGACCTGTACGGGCCGACGATCCGCCCGGCGTCGAAGCAGGACCAGGACGCCGCACTCGCGCTCGGCGCCAAGCTCTACACCGGCGGGCACGGTGACACGGCGGAGCAGAACGCCTGGGGCAGCTGGTCGTTCGCGCCGACGGACTATCCGCTGGCCGCGGACGACGTACGCCTCTTCCTCCAGGACGGCGGCTTCGCCCGCTCCGCGCCCAAGCCGGACACGCTGGAGTTCCGGCTCGCCGTGGAGGCGCTCAAGGCCCGGTTCGCCTCCTGCGACTGGCGCGACCCGCTCGACCCCGACGGCGTGCTGGGACAGGAGACGTCCACGGCGGCCGCCGAGTGGCAGCACGAGATCTCCTCGCAGCAGCCCCAGCGCGACACCATTCTTGCCGCCAACCGCGACGCCACCCAGGTGCTGGCCAAGGCCGCCGACGACCTCGGTGAACTCCTCGGCCGCTCCTGGCAGGCCGGGCGTCTGACGTCCTGGCTGCACTACTGGCAGGGGCCGGGAATGCTCGGCACCGCCCCCATCGTCTTCCACCTCTCCGAGTCGCACGGCATGTGCCTGGACGACCCGGGCGGCAGCACGAAGCGGGGCACCCGCGCCTGGCTGTACACCTGCAACAAGGGCGCCGCCCAGCAGTGGACGTACAACCAGGCCACCGGCGCGCTGAAGAACAAGGCGGGCAAGCTGTGCCTGGACGTCGACGGCACCCGCGGCACGCCCAAGCGGGGCACCAGGGCGCAGTTGTGGAGCTGCAACGGCAGTGGCAACCAGCGCTGGTACCTGGCCAAGGGCGGCACCGTGCTGCACAACGTCGGCACCGGCCTGTGCCTGGACATGCACACCGCGAACAAGCGGCAGTACGCGCAGATGTGGGACTGCAACGGCACGAAGGCGCAGGGCTGGGACGCCGCCGAGGACAACGCGAGCACCGGGGCGGGCACCGACTCGCTGTCGTACCCGAACAAGACGGCCAGGGACGCCGCAGCCGCGCACCTGACCACCGTGCGCAAGGCCGCCAAGGGCCGCCTCGACGACCTCGCCACGCAGCTCACGGCCGTCCAGGCCGACGCCGCCAAGGTCAAGGACGCCGAACAGGCCGCGTACAAGACGGCCGACGCCGAGGGCGCGCCCCGGGGCCGGGGTCTGCTGGCTGCCCAGCAGTCGGCGCAGGTGGCGTTGGCCACCTCCGCCGCGGTGCAGGCCGTGGACAAGGCGGGCACCACCGCCTACCACGCCGTGACCGCCGCCGCCGACCAGGGCAAGACCCTGCGGGACGAGGCCGTCGCCCAGGCCCACCAGACGAAGGCCGAGTTCCGCGCCGCCGCCGCCAAGGAGGCCGACGCCCAGGCCAAGGCCGCAGCCGTCGGGGCCGCCGCTCAGGCGAAGACCGCCGCCTCGAAGGAGGCCGACGCCAAGAAGCAGCTCGGCATCGCCCAGGCCGGTGAGAAGACGGCCGAGAAGGCCGCAGCGAAGGCCGCCGCGGACCTGAAGACCGCGCAGGCCGACCAGTCCAAGGCCGCCGCCGACCGCAAGGAGGCGACCGCCGACCAGGCCGCCGCCGCTCGCGACGCCAAGACCGCCGCGGCGGACGCGACCACCGCCACCGCCAAGGAGCAGGCGGCCAAGAAGGCGGAGGCCCTCGCCGCCTCGAAGAAGACGGCCGCCCAGGAGGCCGACGCCACGGCCGCCACCGACCGGCAGCAGGCGTGGTCGGCTGAGCAGCACGCCCAGGTCGCCAGAGCCAAGGCCAAGGCCGCCGACGCGTGGGCCGCGTCCCACACCTCCGGCAGCGCCGCGGCCGACGCCCAGGCCGCCGCGAAGGCCGCCGACGCCGACGCGCAGCAGGCCACGGCGGCTGCCGGTGACGCCCGCTCGGCGGCCGACGACGCGACCGCCAAGGCCGCCGACGCCGACGCCGCGGCCACCCGCGCCCAGGCCGCCGCCGACCAGGCGGACGCCGCGGCGAAGGACGCCGCCGCCCAGCACGCCGTCGCCGAACAGGCCGTGGCCAAGGACGACGCGGCGGCCGCCAAGGCCATCCAGGACGCGGGCGACGCGTCCACCGCCGCCGCTGCCGCGCGCAAGGACGCGGGCGACGCGCACTCCGACGCCGTCTCCGCGCACAAGGACGCCACCGCGGCCAAGTCCGAGGCGGCGAAGGCCAAGGCCGCCGCGGCCACCGCGGCCGGTCACGCCTGGGAGACGGCACAGGCGGCGCACGCCGCCTCGACGGCCGCCACCCAGGTCGCCAAGCCCGCCAACGACGCGATCCAGCTCGGCGCCCCCTACCAGGACACCGACCCGGCCGCGGGATTCGCGGTGCTGTCCGCGCAGGCGTCGAAGACCGTGGCGGCGCAGCAGGCCGCGGCGGCCGACGCACGGGCGGCAGCGGCGAAGACCGCCGCCCAGCAGGCCAAGGCGGACGGCAAGTGCGCCGTCGACTACGGCTTCCACATGATCGTCTCCGACGTGAACGAGGACACCCTCAA
>NZ_JAPHNL010000267.1 GCF_026274175.1 Streptomyces beihaiensis | reverse complement strand
GCACAGGTGCCCTCTTCCTTGGCAAGCAGGGTATCCTCTCTGGCCTGTCTGCCACTACCCACCCTGACTTTCTCACCACCTTCGAGAACATCTGCAGCGATGCTGCGACTGTGAACCTTCAAGAACGCACCGATGTGGTTGAGGACGCTCGTTACGTCGTCAACAACCTTCGATTCGATCTCGGCGAAGACGAGAGCCCATACATCCGCCGTAAGTCCGATGCTGGTCAGGGACGTCGCCCTTCGGCAGCCCGAAAGGGAAGCATGTCGTTTAAGGATTCCAATACCCTTCCTCAACCCCCTGGTCATTGGCGCCGCCGGCCACCGGGCCCCGCCGGCCACCGGGCGCCGCCCTGCTCGGAGGGGGCCGTGTGAGTGCGCTGCTGCGGCGGGACGGGCCCGTTGCCCGGGCCCTGCGCGGCCGCACCCTGCGCGAACGCGCCGGTGTCGAACGCCCCGGTGTCGAACCCCCCCACGCCCTGCGGGGAGCGCTGCGGACCACCCTGCGGGAGCTGCGGGCTGCGCGGGCCCTGCGGGCCCGGGCCGCCGCCACCGAAGCCGTCGAAGCTGTCACGCGGAC
>NZ_JAPHNL010000266.1 GCF_026274175.1 Streptomyces beihaiensis | reverse complement strand
CTTCAACACACACACTCACAACACTTACAACTTTTTCGAAGACCTTCTTCACCAACAACTATCAACATGTCTCCCTGCTCTTGCTGCAACCACGAGGCCTCTACCTGCTCCACCAGCTGCTCTTGCTGCAAGCACTAAATTCCTTCTTCCATCGCCAACGACACTCGGCAATGACAACCATACTTGCAGGCCTGTAAGGGCGATGCCTCCAGTATACCATACAGGAGGACATACAAGGCGAGCTCAACGAGCAAGTCGG
>NZ_JAPHNL010000265.1 GCF_026274175.1 Streptomyces beihaiensis | reverse complement strand
GCCTGCCTGCACACCATCGACAAGCAGGAGGCGTCCAACGAGGCCGCGATGGCCGCGTTCGTGTCCGTCGCCCGCCGGGCCCGACGTCTGCGCGCTGGGCAGCCGGTACGGGCGCTGGGACCCGGACAGCCCACAGGCCGAGATCTGCCGGGACACGTACGGGAAATGACCCGGTCCGGGTTCGGGACACGCCCTGGCTAGTCGTCGCCCTCGCCCGCGCCGGGCAGCCCGCCCACCCGCTGTTCGAGCCGGGTGAGGGCGGCGCGCACGCCGTCGCCGTACCCGTCGTCCGCGAGCGCGTGGACCGACTCGCGGGCCCGGAGCAGATGGATGCGCGCGGCGTCCGGCTGGTCGAGCTTGACGTAGTCCGCGGCGAGATTGAGGTGGAGGGAGGGGTAGAGGGCCCGCAGGGCGAGGGAACGTTCGTGCTCGGCGAGGCGTTCGTCGGTGAGCGCGCCCGCCGCCGACAGGGCCCTCAGGTCCCAGGCCAGTTCGTCGGCCGGGTCGTCCTGGGTGTCGGCCATGTAGTGCGCCAGTGTGCAGCGGTGCAGCGGGTCGCCGCCCTCGCCGATCTCCGACCACAGGACGAGGAACCGGTCCCTTGCCTCCTCGCGGTCACCCGCGTGGTGCAGCATGACCACCTGCCCGATGCGGGTCATCATGGCGTCGTCCGCCGCCTGCTCACGCTGCTGTGCCACGGGCTCTCCTCCAGGCTCCCCTGCCGGTCACGGTCTGTCGACGCTAACCGCAGACGTCGGAAATACGGGCCAGGCGCGGCTCCGCGCCCCCGGCCCGTCCGCGCGCCGCTCAGCCGAGGTCGGGGATACGCCAGTCGATCGGCTCGTGGCCCTGGGCCGCCACCGCCGCGTTGATCTGCGTGAAGGGCTGCGAGCCGAAGAACTTGCGGGCGGAGAGCGGGGAGGGGTGCGCGCCCTTGACCACCACATGCCGCTCGGTGTCGATGAGCGGAAGCTTCTTCTGCGCGTAATTGCCCCACAGGACGAAGACGGCCGGGTCGGGCCGGTCGGCGACGGCTCTGATCACCGCGTCGGTGAACTTCTCCCAGCCCTTGCCCTTGTGCGAGTTGGCCTCGCCCGCCCGGACCGTGAGCACCGCGTTCAGCAGCAGGACGCCCTGCCGCGCCCACGGCATCAGATATCCGTTGTCCGGGATCGGGGTGCCGAGCTCGGCCTGCATCTCCTTGTAGATGTTCCGCAGCGACGGCGGCGTCCTCACGCCCGGCCGCACGGAGAAGCACAGCCCGTGTCCCTGCCCCTCGCCGTGGTACGGGTCCTGGCCGAGGACGAGCACCTTGACCTTGTCGTACGGGGTCGCGTCGAGCGCGGCGAAGACCTCCTCACGCGGCGGGTAGACGGGACCCTTCGCGCGCTCCTCCTCGACGAAGTCGGTGAGCTCCTTGAAGTACGGCTTCTGCAGCTCGTCGCCGAGGACGCCGCGCCAGGACTCGGGCAGCATCGCGATGTCGGTCACGTCAACAACCTCCGGGGTACGGGCACATGCACGGCCGCCCGCGCTCCGGCGCGGGCGCGGCCGTTCTTCCACCCCTGAACCTACCGGCGCCCACTGACAACGCCCGCCGCAGGAGCCCGTACGCCCGGCTCACCAGCTGGTCTTGCGGTGCAGCTGCCACATCAGCATGATCGTCGACGGGTCCAGGGCGCGTTCGCCGCCCGCGATCTCGTCGCTGGCCGCGATGTACTGCTTGCCCTGCCACAGCGGCAGCAGCCGCGCGTCGTCCGTCATGATCTGCTGCGCCCTCTCGAACTGCCGCACCACGCTGCCGCGGTCGCTCGCGCGGCGCGACTGCGGCAGCAGCTGTCCGGTGATCTCCGGCGAGGGGTACGGCGTGCCGAGGGCGTTCTTCTCCCCCACGAACGGGGCGATGAAGTTGTCGGCGTCGGGGAAGTCGGGGAACCAGCCGCGGCCGAACACCGGGTACTCGCCGTCGCGGTACCCCTTCTCGTACGTCTTCCAGGGGCGGCTCTTGAGGGTCACCTTGAACAGCTTGGACGCCTCCAGCTGCCGCTTGATCTCGGCGAACTCGGGGCCGGTGGCCGAACCGTAGCGGTCGGTGGTGTACCAGAGGGTGAGCGGTACGGGGGTGGTGATGCCCGCCTTCCGCAGGATCTTCGCGGCCTTGCTCGCGCTCGGTTTTCCGAAGTCGTCGAAGAAGTCGGTGGTGTGGCCGACCAGGCCGCGCGGGACCATCGAGTACAGCGGTTCGACGGTGTCCTTGTAGACGGTGTGCGCGATGGCGCCGCGGTCCACGACCTGCGCGACTGCCCGGCGTACCGGGAGCTTGGCGGCCATCGGGTCCTTGGGGTTGAAGACCAAATAATTGATCTCCATGCCCGCGCCCTCGACGAGCTGGAGCCCCTTCGATGCCTCCTGGTCGTCCCTCAGCCGCACGATGTCGGAGGCGGCCAGGCCGCGGAAGGTGACGTCGATCTTCTTGTCGCGCAGGGCGGAGACCATCTGCGCCGAGGACGTGAAGTAGCGGATCGTCACCGCGTCGTTCTGCCGGTCGGCGAACCCCTTGTAGTGCGGGTTCCTGACCAGTTCGGCACGCTCGCCGTCCTTGTAGGAGCGCAGTTCGTACGGACCCGAACCGGATATCTTCCCGTCGTCGCGCACCGCCTTGGCCGGGTAGTCGTCGGGGTCGACGATCGACATGGCGGGGGTGGCGAGCACGAAGGGGAACGTGGCGTCCGGCTTGTTCAGGTGGAACGTCACGTCCCGGTCACCGCTCGTCGAGACCCGGTCGAGGCTGCCGAGCAGCCCGGCCGGCCCGCCCTTGACGCCGATGGCGCGGATCCGGTCGATCGAGTACTTGACCGCCGCGGCGTCGAGCTTGTTCCCGTCGGAGAACTGCATGCCCGCGCGCAGCCTGCAGTGGTAGACGCGGTTGGCGTGGTCGGAGAAGGAGCAGTCGGCGGCGTCGGACTCCGGCTGGGCGGCGCCGGGCGGGAAGGCGACCAGCGTCTGGTACACGTTGCGGAACAGCTCCCACGAGCCGTCCCAGGAGGCCGCCGGATCGAGGGTGCTCGGGGCGCTGGTCGTCCCGACGACGATCGGTTTGTTGTCGTCCGAGCCGCCGGAGCCGGTCATGCCGCATCCGGCGAGCAGCGCCAGTGAGGCAGCCGCCGCGAGCGGACGGGGGGCAAGCAACCGTTTGAACACGCGCACGCACCTCGATCAGCCATGCCTTGGGAGTCGGCAGACAATATCGCAGTGCCCCGCCCGGGCAACTGCCTGTTCGGGCGGGGCACTTCACGCGCGCGTGGGTTTGTCAGCAAATGAGGGCCGAAGCCCTCTTGCGCGCCTCAGCCGACGCCCGCGTTGAGGAAGATCCCGCCGTCGACGACGAGGGTCTGCCCGGTGATCCAGTCGGCCTGGGACGAGGTGAGGAACGCGGCGGCGCCGCCGATGTCCTCGGGCACACCGAGCCTGCCGAGCGGGTAGGCGGCCGCGGTCTCGGCCTCGCGGCCCTCGTAGAGGGCCTTGGCGAACTTGGTCTTCACGACGGCCGGCGCGATGGCGTTGACGCGCACCTTGGGCGCGAACTCGTGGGCGAGCTGGAGCGTGAGGTTGACCATGGCGGCCTTGCTCATGCCGTACGCGCCGACGAACGGTGAGGCGGTGATGCCCGCGACGGAGGCGATGTTGACGATCGCGCCGCCGTTCTCCTTCTGCCACGCCCTCCAGGTCTGCTGGGCGAAGCCGAGGGCGGAGACGACGTTGGTCTCGAAGACCTTGCGGGCGACGTTCAGGTCGAGTTCGGCGATCGGCCCGAACACCGGGTTCGTACCGGCGTTGTTGACCAGGTAGTCGACACGGCCGAACGCCTCCATGGTGCGCTCGACGGCGGCGGCCTGGTGGGCCTCGTCGTGAGCCTTTCCGGCCACGTGGATCACGCGGTCGGAGCCGAGGCTCTCCACGGCCTCCTTGAGGGCGTCCTCGCCGCGTCCGGTGATGCAGACGCGGTCGCCGCGCGCGACGAGGGCCTCGGCGATGCCGTAGCCGATGCCGCGGCTGGCGCCGGTGACCAGGGCGACCTTGCCCGAGAGTTCTGCGGTCATGTGGGGGTCTCCACGCTCTTCCGGGGGTTTTCCGAGGGCTTGCGGGTCTCAGTTGAGCGGGCCGCCGGCCACGTACATGACCTGGCCGGAGACGAACCCGGCCGCCTCGCCCGTGAAGAACGCGATGGCGTTGGCGATGTCCTCGGGGCGGCCCACGCGCTGGACCGGGATCTGCGTGGCGGCCGCGGCCTGGAACTCCTCGAAGCCCATGCCGACGCGGTCGGCGGTGGCCTTGGTCATCTCGGTGACGATGAAGCCGGGGGCCACCGCGTTGGCCGTGACACCGAACTTGCCGAGTTCCTTGGCGAGGGTCTTGGTGAAGCCCTGCAGACCGGCCTTGGCGGCGGCGTAGTTGACCTGGCCGCGGTTGCCGAGCGCGGAGGACGAGGACAGGTTGACGATGCGGCCGAACTTGGCGTCCACCATGTGCTTCTGGACGGCCTTGGACATCAGGAACGCGCCGCGCAGGTGCACGTTCATGACCGTGTCCCAGTCGGACGCGCTCATCTTGAACAGCAGGTTGTCGCGGAGCACGCCCGCGTTGTTGACCAGGATCGTCGGGGCGCCGAGCTCCTCGACCACGCGGGCGACGGCGGCCTCGACCTGCGCCTCGTCGGAGACGTCGCAGCCGACGGCGAGGGCCTTGCCACCGGCGGCGGTGATCTTCTCGACGGTCTCCTTGCAGGCGGCCTCGTCGAGGTCGAGCACGGCGACGGCGCGGCCTTCCTCGGCCAGTCGGACGGCGGTCGCGGCGCCGATGCCGCGCGCCGCTCCGGTCACGATCGCTACCCGCTGCTCAGTGGTGGACATGCTCTTCGGTCTCCTCGCCCTAGAGGTCGGACGCACCACCCCGCACGGGTGAGCGACCGCTTAGTACCTTGTGCGGGTGACGCTAGAAGCCCTGGCACCCGGTGTCAACGTACCCACCGGGTGCCTCTGATCACTCGGGCGACTCCCGGCCGCCGCGCGCAGGCGGCTTCAGCGCACCAGAAGGTCGAGCAACCGCTCCGCCTCGGCCGCCGGGTCCGCCGTCAGTCCGGTGTGCACGGGGCCCGGCTGCACCACCGTCGAGCGGGGCGCGACGAGCCAGCGGTAGCGGCGCCCGGCGTCGTCGTCGGACGCCTGCCCCGCCGCCGGGCCGCCCGCGCAGTGCCGGGAGATCGCGGCGAGCACGGCACGGACGCCGGCCACGTCGGCCTGCGGATCAAGGGCGAGCAGCCTGCTCTCGTCCAGGTGGGTGAGGGCGGTGACGTACGACCGCGCACGGCAGTACACGACGACACCGGCGTTGATCCGTTCGCCGCGCTCGACACGCGGCACCACGCGCAGCAGGGCGTACTCGTAGACGTCGCGGGTCTCGCGCCCGGCACGGCTGTCGCGCGCGCTCACCGGCCCGCCTCCCGGGTGATCCAGCCCGGCGTCGGCCGGGTCCGTGCCGGGCCGGCGCCGGGCAGGGCGATGCGTTCGTGGACGGTGGCGGCGCGCCGGAAGAGCGAGTCGACGTACGCGCGGCGCACCGCGTCGGGCGTGTCGAAACCGGGCTCGTCGGTCAGCCAGACGTCCGGCACGTCGGCGGCGGCCGCGGCGATCGCCTCCTCGGTCACGCGCGGCGCCAGCTCGGCGGCGGCCGCGGCGACATCGGGCCCGAAGGGGGCCAGGGCGTGGTCGGTGGCGTCGTACGACCGGTCCGCCCAGGCGGCCGCGGTCGGCCAGTTGTGGTGCCAGATCATGCTCGCGCCGTGGTCGATGAGCCACACCTCGCCTTGCTGGACCAGCATGTTGGGGTTGCGCCAGGACCGGTCGACGTTGTTGATCAGCGCGTCGAACCAGACGACCCGCCCGGCCTGCGCCGGGTCGACCGCGTAGGCGAGCGGGTCGAAGCCGAGCGCGCGCGACAGGAACCGCATGCCCAGGTTGGTTCCGCCGCTCGACTTGAGCAGTCCCTGCACCTGCGGGTCGGGCTCGCCGAGCCCCAGGACCGGGTCGAGGTCGAGCGTGACGAGCTCGGGGACGCGCAGCCCGAGGTGGCGGGCGAGCTGCCCGCAGATCACCTCGGCGACGAGCGTCTTGCGTCCCTGCGCGGCTCCGGTGAACTTCATGACGTACGCGCCGCCGTCGTCGGCTTCGACGACGGCGGGCAGGGATCCTCCCTCGCGCAGGGGGGCGACGTAGCGGGTCGCTGCCGCTCGCGTAAGCATCGCCCCAGGTTATACGGCTACCGGGCTCACCTCGCGGTGAGTGTCCACAGGTGGTCGGCGGTGCCGTTGTCGGACCATTGCAGGACCTGCGCGCCGGAGGAGGTGCTCATGTCGTTCACGCCCAGCAGGAGACCGCTGTTGTAGTCGGCGATCTTGTCATGCCCGTCGGCGGCCGGGATGATCTGCCAGAGGTGGTCGGCGGTGTTGTTGTCACTCCAGATCAGAGCGGTGCCGCCGTTGTCCGTGCTCATGTTCCGGATGCCCAGGAGCAGGCCGCTCTTCTGGTTGACGATCTTGTACAGGCCCGAGCCGGCGGGCACCAGGGTCCAGTTCTGGTCGGTGCCCCCGGTGGGCGCGGACTGCACGACCGACGTGCCCACGGCGGTGCCCGCGCCGCTGGTGTCGAGCGCCAGGCCGCTGTTCGCGTTGGTGATGCGGTAGCGCCCGGCCAGCGAGGTGGAGGTGCCGCTGGGGGCGATCACGAGGTGGTAGCCGTCGGAGGCGTTCATCGTCACCGGCACCGTGACGGCACCGCCCGAGACCGTGTAGTCGGCCTCCGAGATGGTGATCGGGCCGGAGGAGGCCGTCGTACGGCCGGCGTCGGGGCTGTACTCCAGCTTGACGTGGACCCTGCCGCCGAAGGCGGGCAGCGAGGAGAGACCCTTGACGGTCACCGCGCAGGAGCCGGTGCAGCCGCCCGCGAGGACGCTGATCCGGTCGCCCGAGCCGTCGAGGGAGGCCAGTCCGTCCATGCCGGTCTGCGCGGGAGGCGTGGTGACCAGCATGTTTCCGGACATCTCGCCGTACCACTTGTACGTCCAGTAGGAGCCGTTGGGCGAGCCGCCGGTGTCGGTGAGGGTGTCGCCGAGGGTGCCGTAGTGGTTCCAGAAGGCGAGTTCGGCGTCGTGGACGCCTGCCCGCTCGAACTTGGCCGCGTAGCCGATGAGGGCACCGGAGTCGCCCATCTCGGCGGGCTTGCCGTACTCCTCGATGGAGATCGGGCGCGGGCTGATGCCGAGCCTCGACTCCAGTGACCGGTAGGCGGCGACGTCCGCGGCGATGTTCTGCGCGCCCTGGAGTTCGTGCCAGGAGATGACGTCGGGGACGGTGCCGTCGGCCTCGGCGTCGGTGAGGAAGGTGGTCATCCGGTTCAGGTTCCACGTCGAGTAGCTCGGCCCCTGGATCGGCGTGGAGGCGTCCTTGGAGCGGACCTCCTTGTAGGTCCGGGCCCAACCGGCGTCGAAGGGGCCCGCGTCCGTGGTGTCCCAGGTCCAGTCGGGCTCGTTCCACAGCTCGTAGGCGGCGATGTCGGTGGCGCCGGAGGACCGCACGGACGTGACCTGCTGATCCACGGCCGACAGCCAGTCGCTCCAACTGACCCATTTGTACGGGAAGTTCGGATACCAGTCCGGCATGCGTACGACTACCTCGGCACCCGCGCGGGCGGCTTTCGGGGCGACGACCAGAGCGTCACCCGCCGGTTTCGGCTCGCCGTTGGGGAGCTGGGAGCCGCCCGGGGCCATCTGAACGAAGGTGTTGGGCCTCAGTGCGCCGACCAGGCCGTCTGCGGGCGTGGCGTCGTCGGCGAGACCGTAGAGGCTGCCGGTGGCGACGTGTGTGACGGGGCGCAGGGTCTGGTCGGCGTCGACGACGAGTGTCGTGGACGAGGTGGGCACGGCCTGGGCGGGCGCGCCCGCGAGGACCACGGCGGCGGTGGCCAGGGCCGTGGTCAGGGCGGCGGCCGCGCGGCGGCCGTGCTTTGCGCCTCGACTGACGGGATTCTGACGGTGACTCAGGTGGAACATCAGCGGCTCTCCTGAAGGTCAGGGCAAAGAGGGTGGCGGACGCGCTTCGGGCGGTGGTGCTGTGCGACGAGTTCTCGACGACGCGACTGGGACGCGAGGAGGGGAGGTGCGGGCGCAGGGGGCAGGTGGGCCCCGGCTTCGGCCGTTGGGCGCCCGGGCGGCCGCGGGCACCGTGCTTCAGTCCTTGACCGCGCCCGCGGTGACGCCCGCGGCCACGTAGCGCTGGGCGAGGACCAGCAGGACGGCTGCGGGGATCGACGCGACGACGGCCGTGGCCATGATCGCGTTCCATTCCTGGTTGTTGTTGCCGATGTACTTGTAGATGCCGAGGGTGATCGGCCGCAGGTCGCCGCCGCCGTCGAGGGTGTTGGCGAAGACGAAGTCGGACCAGGACCACAGGAAGCTGAACAGCGAGACGGTGACGACGGCGTTGCGGCTCACCGGCAGGACGACGGACCAGAAGGTGCGGAAGGTTCCGGCGCCGTCGATGCGGGCCGCGGAGATCAGCTCGCCGGGGATGCCCGACATGAACGCCGTGAAGATCATCACGCCGAAGGGCACGGCGATGGTGGAGTCCGCGATGATCAGCCCCCACCAGGAGTTGAGCAGGCCGAGGTCGAGGAAGATGCCGTAGAAGCCCATCGCCATGACGATGCCGGGGATCATCTGGGCGACCAGGAGGAGGAGGCCGAGCGGTCCGCCGCCGCGGGGCCGGAGCTTGGCCAGGGCGAAGCCGGCCGGTGCGGCGAGGACGAGGGTGAGGGCGACCGTGCCGAGGCCGATGAGCAGGCTGGTGCCCAGGTAGGGCATCTGGTCGTCGAGGACCGCCCGGTAGCCCTCGAAGGTGGGATGCAGCGGGAGCAGATCGGGTGGGGTCTTGCGCATGTCCTGCTGCGGGGTGAGGGACACGTTCAGCATCCAGTACACCGGGAACAGCATCAGCGTGGTGAGCAGGACACCGAGGGCGGTGTTGCGGCGTGAGCGCCAGGCTCCGGCGCGGGGGGAGGTCACGCTTCCTGCCTCCTCTGGACACGGATGTACAGCAGCCCGAAGGCCAGGGCTATGAGGATGAGGATGTTGCCGACGGCCGCCCCGGGCCCGAACTTGGGCAGCAGCGTGCCGAAGCCGAGCTGGTAGGACCAGGTCGCCAAGGTGGAGGAGGCACCGCCGGGGCCGCCCTTGGTCATGATCCAGATCAGGTCGAACACCTTGAGCGTGTAGACGAGCCCGAGCAGCAGTGTGATCGCGGAGACGGGGCGCAGCAGCGGGAAGGTGATGTGCCGGAACTGCTGCCAGGCGCTCGCCCCGTCCAGCGACGCCGCCTCGTAGAGCTCGCCCGGGATGTTCTGCAGGCCGCTGTAGAGGATGACCAGGTTGAAGGGGATGCCGATCCAGATGTTCGCGATGATCACCGAGGTCAGTGCCCAGTGGGGCGAGGTGAGCCAGTCGACCGGTGCGACCCCGGCCAGGTGGAGGGCGTAGTTGACGACGCCCGACTCGCTGTTGAGCATCCACGACCAGGTCGACGCCGACACGATCAGCGGCAGCAGCCACGGGATCAGGAACAGCGCCCGCAGGGTCGGCGCGAGACGGAAGTGCCGGTTGAAGAAGACCGCCAGGGCGAGTCCGGCCGCGTACTGGAACACGATCGACACCAGGGTGAAGACCATGGTGTGGCGCATCGCCGGACCGAAGGTCGGGTCGTCGAGCACCGTACGGAAGTTGTCAAGGCCGGAGAACGGGGCGTCCCCCGCCACGAAGGACCTGACGGTGTAGTCGCGCAGGCTCAGGTCCAGGTTGCGGTAGAGCGGATAGACGTAGAACGCGGTGAGGTAGGCGAGCAGTGGCGCGACGAAGGCCAGTGCGGTCAGCCGGCTTCTGCGGCCCTGGCGACGCCGGAGCGCCGGGAGGCCCTTCCGGTCGTCGAGGCCGGCCGCCCCGGGACGTGCCGGGGACCGCCGTTGGCGGCGGTCGACGCGGGCGAGGGTCATGCGAGCTCCTGAGTGCGGATGGAGATGCCCGGGGCGGGCGCGGCTCGGGCGAGGGGGCCGGGTGTCCTGCGGTGTGCCCCGCACGTGTCGGCCGGTGGTCAGCCGTCGCCCTTGGCGGCGGCCTTCTGCGCCGCGTCGAGGGCGGCCCGCGGGCTCTTGCCGCCGGACAGGGCATCCTGCACGGCGGTCCACATCGACTGCGAGATGGTCGGGTACTTGGTGCCGAGGCCACCGCTGGTCCGGCCGCGGGCCGAGGCCACCGCGGCCACCCACGGCTTGAGCTTCGGGTTCCGCTTGACCTGCTCGGCCTGCACGACGGCGGTGGGTCCGACGTACGCGAGCGTCGTGTCGGTGGGCAGCAGGTTCGCGTCGCTGGTCAGACAGGTGACGATCTTCTTGCTGACCTCGTAGCGCCCGGTGTCCTTCTGCACCGGGACGGTGACGAACTCGCCGCCGGTCGGCACCGGCGCCGAACCGCCGTTGCGCGCCGGGATGCTGATCACGCCGTAGCCGAATCCGGCCTTGTCGGCGTTGCCGAGCTGCCAGGTGCCGTTCTCGCTGAACGCGTACTGTCCGGTGGCGAACTCCTGCCAGCTGGTGGTCTGGGTGTTCTGCAGGACGTCCTTGGGGGCGTAGCCCGCGTCGACCCACTGCTTCCACAGCGACAGCGCGGCGACCGCCTTGGAGGAGTTGAGCCGGGTGAGGTCGGCTCCCGCGCCCCAGAACCA
Organism: Streptomyces beihaiensis; assembly: GCF_026274175.1. Lineage (GTDB taxonomy): Bacteria > Actinomycetota > Actinomycetes > Streptomycetales > Streptomycetaceae > Streptomyces > Streptomyces beihaiensis. Next base: position 35,976 of record NZ_JAPHNL010000265.1, on the reverse strand, counting down.
GGGCAGGAACTGGAAGCTGCCCTCTTCCGTGTTGATCGCCGAGAAGGTGATGCCCTTCTTGCCGGCCGCCTTGACCTTCTTCAGGGCGGCCGTGAGCGAGGCCCAGTCCTTGATGGAGGCGGGGTCGACGTGGGCGGCGGACAGGACCTTCTTGTTGTAGTAGAGGGCAAGGGTGTTGGCGCCGATGGGGACTCCGTAGGAGGCGCCGTCGACCGTGGTTCCGGCGTCGATGATGTTCTTCTGGATCGACCCCGTCTTCAGACCGAGTGCGGCGGTCTGGTTGAGGATGCCCGCTTCCACCAGCGTGGAGACCACCGGGTTGTCCACCAGCATCACGTCGGGTGCGTTGCCCTGCTGGGCGGCCAGCAGCGCCTTGTTGCCCAGGTCCGAGGTGTCCATGCCGGTGCGCTTGATCTTGACCCCGGCCTCGGTCCCGCACTTGGTGACGAGCTTGGCCCACGCCGAGGACGCGTCGAACTGCGGGTACGGGTCCCAGAACGTGTACGTCTTCCCGGACGCGCCGGAGGAGTGCAAGGAGTTGGAACCGCCTCCGCAGGCGGTGGCGGAGGCCAGGGTGCCGATGACGGCGAGGGCGGCTATCAGGGTGCGGCGGGCGTTTCTCACGGGTGACCTCGATGTGTCGGGGGGTCGTGCGCAGGCGGTGGGGAGACGGGACGGAGCGGTCGGCAGAGAACGGTCGGAATCGAGCGGTCGGAATCGAGCGGTCGGAATCGAGCGGTCGGAATCGGGCGGTCGGGAAGGAGCGGGAGGAAGCTGTCGGGGACGAAGGAGCGTCAGGGAGCAGGGGCGTCAGGGAGCAGGAGCGTCGGCGAGGAAGGAGAGCGCGAGGGCGAGTGCGAGGCGCAGACAGAGAAAGAGAAGGGGTCAGCCGGTGGGCAGCCAGACACGCATGCCGCCGTCCTGGCGGTTGGCCCAGGCGTAGTACGGGATGGCGGTCAGTTCGACGGAACTCCCGGTGGACGGGGCGTCGGTGGTGGTGCCGGTGGAGGCCCCGGACTCGGCGCAGGCGTAGGGCCACCAGCCCCGGTCGGGGGTGGACCGGCGGTACCCGCCCGCCACTACGGTGACGACACCGCCGAGCAGGTCGGGGCGGTCCTTCACGGCGGGCGGCGCCGTGGTGTCGATGACCAGGTCGTCGAGGCCGCCGCCGGGGTGGTCGGCCTGTTCCAGGCAGTAGACGAGCGGCCCGCGTTCGATGGCGACGCAGCCGCGTACGGCGTCCACGCGGGGGTCGGCCTCGGTGAGGCGGGGCGCGAGGACGAGTTCGAGGACGACCTGATCGCCGGGGGCCCAGGAGCGCTCCAGCCGCAGCCAGCCGTCGGCGGCGGGGGCGTCGGTCCGGTCGTAGGTGGTGTCGCCGCACCGGACCCGGTACTCGCGGCACCACTGCGGGATGCGCAGGGACAGCGCCCAGGGGCGGTCGGTGGGCGTCTGCTCCACCGTCAGGCCGATCGTGCCGTGCCAGGGGTAGTCGGTCTCGGCGGTCACCGTGACCGGCGCTCCGGCCACGTCTCCCGTGTAGCGGCCGCTGACGTACTGGTGGATCTGCAGGCCGCCGGCGTCGGTGGAGGCGAGGTAGTGCTCCAGCGAGGCCAGCAGCCGCATGGCGTTCGGCGGGCAGCAGGCGCAGCGGAACCAGCGGGTGCGGCGGGCCGACTGGTCGCCGCCGGAGTCGGTGTGGCCGTCGCGGACCTGGAGCGGGTTGACGTACAGCCAGCGCTCACCGTCAAGGGAGACGCCCGCGAGGAAGCCGTTGTACAGGGTGCGCTCGATCAGGTCGCTGTACCGGGTCTCGCCGGTGAGCAGGGCCATGCGCCAGCTCCACTGGATGGAGGCGATGGCGGCGCAGGTCTCGCAGTAGGCACGCTCGTTGGGCAGCTCGTACGGGTCGCCGAAGTCCTCCTCGTCGTGGTGGGCTCCGAGGCCGCCGGTGAGGTGGGTCTTGGTGGCGGTCATCGCCTGCCACAGCCGCTCGGCGACGGACCGCAGTTCGGCGTCGCCCGTCTCGGCGGCCAGGTCGGTGGCGGCGGCCAGCAGGTACAGCTGGCGCACGGCGTGCCCTTCGACGTTCGTCGCCTCGCGCAGCGGCACCCGGTCCTGACAGTACGCCTCGCCGCCGAGCAGACCGTGGCCGAAGCGGTCGACGAAGTAACCGGCCAGATCGAGGTAGCGGCGTTCGCCGGTCTCCCGGTACAGCTCGACCAGGGCCGTCTCGACCTCCGGGTGGCCGTCGACGCCGTCGATGGGCTTGCCGCTCTCCGGGAGACCGAAGACGGAGTCGATGTGGTCGGCGAAACGGCGTGCCACCTGGAGGAGTTCGGTCCGTCCGGTGGCGCGGTGGTGGGCGACCGCCGCCTGGATGAGGTGCCCGGCGCAGTACAGCTCGTGGCCCCAGCGCAGATCCTGGTACCGCTCACCGCCCTTGAGGAGTTGGAACCAGGTGTTCAGGTAGCCGTCGGGCTGCTGGGCCTCGGCGACGAGCGCGACGATCCGCTCCACCTCGTCGGCGAGCCGGCCGGTCTTCTCGTCGGCGAGCCGGCCGGTCGCCTCGTCGGTGTCGGCGTGCGACGCCCCCTGGGCCAGCTGCCACGACGCCGCCTCCAGCCACTTGTAGACGTCCGAATCCACGAACGGGTACGCGCCCCGGAACTCACCCTCGGCCGTGCCCGCCGCCACGCGCAGGTTGTGCAGATTCCCCGCCGACTCCAGCAGTCCGGGTCCCTGTGGTACCGAGGTCCGCGCGTTCACCTCGCGCCGCACTGCCCAGAACCCGGCACACACCTCGGCGGTGGCAGGAGCGAGGGCGGTCGTGGCACCCTCGCCGAGGCGGACCGGGCCCCTGGGGGCGCCGCCCGCTTCGAGCGGGGTCGAACACTCGGCGGAGGGAACGGCGGGGCGTGTGCGGGGCATGGCTCTCCGAAGAAGTCGGGGGCGGGGCGGGGGTCGGGGGTCAGGCGTGCGTCTGTCGCACCGCCCGGCATTCCGGCGGGCGGTGGTTCTCCGCCCCGCGTGGTTCTCCGCCCTGCGGGCCGGCGTGAGCAAACGTTTTCCTGCCCCGAAAGGTATGGAGGCGTGGGTTGGCAGTCAAGACGCCTGCGCAAGCATTTTTCCCTCGCTCCGTCAGGGCTGGTCAGGGGCGACCGACGATGTCAGGATGGAACTGTCGATGTCACCTAGGAAAAGGTTTGCTCAGTGACCGCGGTCTCAGGTTCCCCGGCCAACGGGCGGGCGAAGCTCGCCGACGTCGCCAAGCTGGCCGGCGTCAGCGTCGGAACGGCCTCGAAGGCGCTGAGCGGCAGCGGCAGGATGCGGCCCGAGACCCGGCAGCGCGTGCTGGCCGCCGTGGAGGCGCTCGACTTCCGGCCCAACCAGTACGCGCAGAGCCTGCACACCGGGCGCAGCTGGACCGTCGGGCTGATGACGACCGACGGCATCGGCCGCTTCAGCACTCCGGTGCTCCTCGGCGCCGAGGACGCGCTCGGCGCCGGGAAGATCTCCGTGCTGCTGTGCGACACCCGCGGCGACGCCATCCGCGAGCAGCACCACCTGCGCAACCTCATGGACCGCAGAGTGGACGGCATCATCGTCACCGGCCGTCGCACCGACCCGCGTCCGCCGCTGACAGGCGTCGAGCGGGTCCCGACGGTCTACGCGCTGTCGCCCTCCACGGACCCGGACGACATGTCCGTGGTCTCCGACGACCACAGCGGCGCCCAGCTGGCCGTCGAGCATCTGCTGGCGACAGGTCGCACCCGGATCGCGCACGTCACCGGTCCGGCCCACCACGCGGCCGCCCGCGACCGCGCCAGGCACACCGTGGATCTGCTGGAGCGCAACTCGCTGGAACTCGCCACGGGCCGGGTCCACTTCGGCGAGTGGAGCGAGGCGTGGGGGCGGCGCGCCGCGGAGGCCGTCCTGCGCACCGCACCCGACACGGACGCCTTCTTCTGCGGCAACGACCAGATCGCCCGGGGTGTCGCGGACGCGCTGCGGGAGAACGGCACGGACGTCCCGGGCCGGATCGCGATCGTGGGGTACGACAACTGGGACATCATGGCCCTGGCCTGCCGTCCACCGCTGACCACGATCGACACGGACCTCACCGAGATCGGTCGGCAGGCGGCCCTTCGGCTGCTGAGCGCCATCGGCTCCGAGCCGCACCCCGGCCTGCACGCCGTCCCGTGCCGTCTCGTCGTCCGCGAATCGACCTGAGCCGGCGACCCGCCCCACGCACGGAGGCTTTCCGGCGCGGCGTTGAACGTTTGCCGCCCCCAGGACGTACGAAGGGGAGTCCGCTTCATCCAGAGGACCCCGCGCCCTCGTACTCCACGAAAGGAAGACGTCTCCATGACCGCTTCACAGGAGACCGCACCGTCGGACCGCCCCCTCGCCCGGTCCGCCACGCGCCGCGCCGTCGTCGCGGCAGTGGGTGCCACCGGTGTCGCCGCCGCGCTCAGCGCGTGCGGCGGCGGCTCGAACGACGCCGGTTCGAGCGGTACCGGTTCGGGTGACACGGGCTCGACCGGCACCGGCACCGGCACCGGGACCGGGACCGGCTCGGGCGACGGCAGCAGCGGCAAGGTGATCGCCAAGACGACCGACATCCCGGAGGGCGGCGGCAAGGTGTTCCAGAGCGCGGGCGTCGTGGTGACGCAGCCGAAGAAGGGCGAGTTCAGGGCCTTCAGCGACATCTGCACCCACCAGGGCTGCAAGGTCGACAAGGTCGCGGACGGCACCATCGACTGTCCGTGCCATGGCAGCAAGTTCTCCATCGAGGACGGCAGCGTGACGCACCCGCCGGCCCCTCGGCCGCTCCCGGCCAAGAAGATCACCGTCAACGGCGAGGACATCAAGCTCGCCTAGGTGCCGTCAGTGGTCCCCGGCCACGCCGGAACCGGCCGCCCCCCGTCGCCGTCAGCCCAGCCCGGGGAGTTTCCAGGCCGTCAGCACGTCCCTGGTCGTCACCACGGTGGCGACCAGGGCGAGCGTGTTGCGGATCACCGCGGCGGTGTAGTCGGCGGGCACCCCGGCGATGGCGTCGCTCGGGACGACGGCGGTGTAGCCGAGGTTGACCGCGTCGAAGACCGCGTTGGGGATCGCCACGTTGGCCGAGACGCCGGTGACGACGAGGGTGCGGCAGCCCAGGTTGCGCAGGAGCGGGTCGACGTCGGTACCCGCGAGCGGGGAGAGCCCGTGCAGCCGCCGTACGACGAGGTCCTCACCGGCGACCTCGATGGGCGGTGCCACGCAAACCGCCCGGGTACCGGTGAGCTGTTGCACGGGGAGGCGTTCGGCGGCACGGAAGAGGCGGCCGTTGCGGCTGGCGCCACGGCCGTCGGGGCGCCGTTCGGCGATCGCGTGCATGACCTGGGTCCCGGCGGCGTGGGCCGCGGAGACGAGTTGCGCCACGTGCAGCAGCGCGCCCGACGACCGTGCCTCATGGGCCAGTTCGGGCAGGGCGCTCTCCGCTCCGACGACGCCCTGCTGGCACTCCACCGTGAGCAGGACGGTGCTCGTCGGGTCGAGCAGTCCGGTGAGGTCTTCGCGTGACGCCATGGTCTCCCCTGCCGACGGCCCCTACGAGACGAGGTGCCGGAGACTAGCCACCATTGCGCGGAAGCGGAAGAGGCCGCATGCTCGATACCTGACGTGCCGTCAGTTCGCCCGTCGGCCGCACGGCACAGGTCGTGGACCGCGGAGGCGGCGGCACCGCCCCCACAGACCGCAGACCACGAACCGCAGACCGCAGACCGCAGACCGCAGACCGCAGACCACGAACCGAATACCGGATCCGCATACCCAGGAGCGCACCATGTCCGTCACTCAGCGGCGCGGCCGCAGGATCATGATGTCCGCGGCCGAGCTGGACGCCTTTCTGGCCGAGCAGCGCACCTGCCGGGTCGCCACGGTGTCCGCGGACGGCACGCCGCACGTGAGCCCCTTGTGGTTCCAGTGGGACGGGACGTCGCTGTGGCTGTACTCGCTGACCCGCAGCCGCCGCTGGGCCGACCTCGGGGCGGACGGGCGGGTGGCCGTGGTGGTGGACGCGGGCGAGGAGTACGGGGAGTTGCGCGGGGTCGAGCTGTCGGGGCGGGCTGTGTTCGTCGGGGAGTGCCCGCGCACCGGCGCGCCGTGCCCCGAACTCGACTCTGTGGAGCGGGCGTTCGCGCGCAAGAACTTCGGGCTCGATGAGATGGTGCACGACGGACGGCACGCGTGGGCACGGCTGACGCCGGAGCGGATCGCGTCATGGGACTTCCGCAAGCTGGCCGGCCTGTAGCCGGAGCGGTCCGCCTGTCTCCCGCGCGGTTACCGGCCCGCGGCACGCTCCAGCTCGGCACCGGTCCGCTGCAACGCGCGCACGGCCGCCCGGATGGACGGCCTGCGGTCGGCGTCGGCACGCCACACCACGTAGACGTGGCGCCGCACCTGCTGCCGGACCGGTACCGTCACCACGCCTTCCGGCACCGGGTGACGGCCGAGCAGCGGTGCCACGCAGACACCCAACCCGGCTGCGACGAGGTTGAGTTGGGTGTGGGTCTCGGCCGCGCGATGGCCGACCGTTGGTTCGACGCCCTTGGCACGCAGCGTGAACAGCAGCCACTCGTGACAGAACTCCCCCTGCCCCCAGGTGATCCACTCGTCGTCGGCGAAGTCTTCGAGGCCCACTTCGTCGCGGTCCGCGAGAGGGTGGTCGACGGGCATGGCGATGTCGGCGGGGTCGTCGAGGATGCCCGCCTTGACGAGGCCCTCGGGCAGCGGCATCGGCTTGTTGTACCAGTCGAGCACGACCGCCATGTCGAGGTCGCCGCGGACGACCGCGGCGATCCCGCTCTCGGGCTCCAGCTCCTGTGACCGGACGCGCAGTTGTGGGTGTTCGACACGGAGTGCGGTGAGCGTGGCGGGGAGCAGGCCGCGGGCCGCGGTCGGAAACGCGGACAGGCGCAGCTCCCCCACGACCTGCCCGCGCTGTGCCTCCAGATCGGACCGGGCGAGCTCCACCTGGGACAGGATGCGTCCCGAGTGATCGGCGAGCAGTCGCCCCGCGTCGGTGAGCCGCACGCCGCGCCCGCGCCTGGCGAGCAGCTGCTGTCCGACCTCGCGCTCCAGTTTGGTCATCTGCTGCGAGACGGCGGAGGTGGTGACGTGCAGCGCCTCCGCGGCGCCGCTGACCGATCCGTGCCGCGCGAGCGCGTCGAGCACGCGCAGCCGCTCCAAGTTCAACATGTAAGCGATGCTAAGCGGTACTGACGAAGAAATCTCGCTTGTGCTACGAAGAAGTGCGACGCCACCCTTGGGGACATGCGCCACCTCACCGCCTCCGCCACGGGGCCGCGGCCCTCTGCGGCTCCCGCCGCACCCAGCCCCTCCGCGCCGTCCGCACCGTCCGCACCCGCCGCCCCCACGACCGGCGGTGATCGGCGCCCGGCGCTGGACTGGCGGCTGCGTTTCGGGGTCCTCTCCCTCATCTGGGGCTTCAGCTTTCTGCTGATCAAGGTGGGCACGAACGGTTACGCCCCGTTCCAGGTCACGCTCGGCCGACTGACGTTCGGGACACTGGTGCTGGTGGCGGCGATGGCCGTGAAGCGGGAGCGGTTGCCGCGAGGGGCCCGCACGTGGGGCCGTCTGGCGATCGCCGCGTTGTTGCTCAACGCGCTGCCGTTCTCGCTGTTCGCGTTCGCCGAGCGGTCGATCCCGTCGACACTGGCGGGGATCTGCAACGCGACGTCGCCGCTGTGGGGCATGGCCCTGTCGCTGGTCGCGCTCAGCGAGGACCGGCCGACACGGCGCCGGGTCGCGGGCCTGGGCATCGGCTTCCTGGGCGTCCTGACGGTGCTCGGTGTGTGGCAGGGCTTCCACGGCCTGGACCTGACCGGCACGGCGATGGCGCTGCTCGCTTCGTTCAGCTACCCGGTCGGCTGGATCTACGTCCGCCGTACTCTGGCGCACACCGGTACGTCACACCTGTCGATGACAGGCGCCCAACTGCTCCTCGCCACCGTCCAACTGGCGCTCGTGACGCCGCTGTTCACGTCCTGGCCCGCCCGTTTCGCCCTGGTCCCGTCACTGGCCGTCGTCGCGCTCGGCGCACTGGGCACCGGCCTGGCGGTCCTGATCCAGTACGGCCTGGTCGCGGAGGTCGGCCCGACGACCGCGCAGATGGTCACGTACTTCATCCCGGTCATCGCGACGGCCGCGGGTGTCGCCCTGCTCGGCGAGTCGCTGAGCTGGTCGACGCCGGTCGGCGCGGCGATCGTCCTGGCGGGCGCGGCGCTCACGCAGTCGCGCGGCCGCCCGCAGCGGCACCGCTCGTAGCCGCACAGCCCGCAGTCGCACAGCCCGCAGCGACATCACCCGTAGCCGCACCGCTCGCAGCCGCACAGCCAGTGGCCGCACCGCTCGTGGCAACGGCACAGCGGTCGCGGCCGACGGTCACGCGTCCTCACGCGTAGTGCCGTCGCGGTGCCGGCCTGACCGCCTCCGCGACGGCGTCCGCCACCGTGTCGACATCGCCGGAGGCCAGGCGGGACACGGTGATGCGCACCCCGGGCCCCGCCTCGATCCGGAAACGCGCGCCCGGCGCGACGGCCCAGCCCGCGTGCAGCAGCCGCGCCACGGCGCCCGTCTCGTCCGGAACGGGCACCCACACGTTCATGCCGCTGCGCCCCCGGCCCGCGACCCCCCGGGCGGCGAGCGCGGCGACGAGGGCCTCGCGACGCCGACCGTAAGAGGCGGCCACCGCCCCCGGATCGACGGCGCCGCTCGCCCACAGCGCGGCGACGGCCCGCTGGACGATCCGGCTCACCCAACCGGGGCCGAGCCGCTGCCGCCCGCGCACCCGGTCGACCGTGGTCGCGTCCCCCGTGAACACGGCGAGCCGCAGATCGGGGCCGTACGCCTTCGCCGCCGAGCGGACGAACGCCCAGTGCCGCGTGACACCGGCCAGCGGGTGGAGCGGCAGGTCGACGATGCCGTGCCCGTGGTCGTCCTCGATGAGCAGCACCTCCTGGTGCGCGGCGAGGAGCGCCCGCAGTCGCTTCGCTCGCGCCGCGCCCACCGCGGCACCGGTCGGGTTCTGCGCGCGGCACGTCACCACGAACGCTCTGACCCCGCCTCGCAGGGCCCGCTCCGCGTCGTCCGGCAGCGGCCCGTCGTCGTCGACGCCGACCGGGACGACGCGCAGTCCGAGCGCGGGCACGAGGTCCAGCATGCTGCCCCAGCCCGGGTCCTCCACCGCGACCGCGTCGCCGGGCTTGAGGTGCGCGGCCAGCACCCGCTCGATCGCGTCGAGCGACCCGGAGGCCACGGCCACCGTCCCGTCCGGCACCCCGTCGGCGCGGAACGCCGCCCGCGCCGCACGCTCCAGTGCGGGTTCGAGGGCGTCGTCCCCGTACAGCACCGGGTCGCGGTCGGCCGCGGTCGCGGCCTCGGTGAACGCCTCGGCGAGGGAGGGCAGCAGGGCCGTGTCCGGGTTGCCGTCGGAGACGTCCCGCACCCCCTCGGGCACGTCGACACGGATGCGCTCGCGGGCGGTGGTGGCGGGTTTCGGGCGTACACGGCTGCCGCGGCGCCCCGCGGTCTCGATGACCCCGCGCTCGCGCAGCGTCCGGTACGCGGCCGCGACCGTGTTCGGGTTCACGCCGAGACTGTTGGCCAACTCCCGCATCGGCGGGAGCAGTTGGCCGGGCTCAAGGGCGCCGTCGGCGACCGCCCGCTCCACGCTCGCGGAAATGTCCACTGCGCGCCGCCCACTGATCGGATACTCTCCTAGCACAAAGAACAGTTTGCACTAGTGCAATCAATGACGCAACGGGAGACCGCACCATGCCCCTGGCCCACGAACCGTCCACGGCCCACGCGACCGACGCCGCCTACGCGCCGACCGAGCGCACGGTCCCCACCCGTGCCAGGGAACGCGCCGGCTACGACCGTGCCCTGGTGCACGCGATACTCGACGAGGCGTACGTATGCCACCTCGGCTTCGTGCGGGACGGCGCTCCGGTCGTGCTGCCCACGCTGTACGGCCGCGTCGGCGACCGGCTCTACGTGCACGGCTCCACCGGATCCCGTCCGCTGCGGGCCGCCGGGCGGCAGGACCCGGGGCTCGCGGTCTGCCTGACCGTGACCCACGTCGACGGCCTGGTCCTCGCCCGCTCGGCCTTCCATCACTCCGTCAACTACCGCTCCGTGGTGGTGCACGGGACGGCGTACCAGGTCGTCGACGAGGACGAGAAGCGCATGGCGCTCGACGCGCTGACCGACCATGTCGTGCCGGGCCGGGCGGCCGACTCACGGCCCGCGAACGCCAAGGAGCTCGCCGCGACCGCCGTGCTCCGCCTCGATCTGGCGGAGGTGTCGGCGAAGCTGCGCACGGGCGGACCCAACGACGAACCGGAGGACGCTGGCCTGCCGCACTGGACGGGCGTGGTACCGGTCCGGCGGGGGTACGGCACTCCGGTCCCGGCCGACGATCTCGCCGAAGGGATCGAACTCCCGGCGTACCTGCGGGAGCCGGCATGCTGATCCACCCGTGGGACGCCGCGCGCGACACGGCCGAGTGGCAGGCGTGGCTGGCCACTCATGACTTCGGGCAGCTCGCGGTCAACGGGTTGCCGGGCGAACCGCCGTTCGTGCAGCCGATGCACTTCGCGTACGACGCCTCGCGCGGCGGCGAGTTCGGCGAGGCCGTCGCCCACCTCGCCCGGCCCAACCCGGTCTGGCCTGCGCTCGCGGCGGACTCCGAGGTGCTGCTGAGCGTGGTGGACGACTACGCGTTCGTACCGGGACCGTGGCAGGCTCCGCCCGGCGCCCCGGCGGAGCACGGCACGCCGACGAGCTTCTACGCAGCCGTACAACTGCGCTGCACCGCCCGGGTGGTGGACGCCCCGGAGGAGAAGGCCGAGCTGCTCAACCGGCTGGTGGGCCGATTCCAGGCGCCGGGCCGGTCGGCGACGGTGACCCCTGGCGAGGCCCCGTACGGGCGCATGCTGCCGGGGATCCGGGGCCTGCGACTCGAAGTGACCGACGTACGGGCCAAGTTCAAGTACGCCGGACACAAGCCCGAGGAGGTCCAGGACCGGATCGCCCGGGGCCTGGCCGAACGGGGCGACCCGCGCGACGCCGCCGCGCTCGCCGCCCAGCGGCGTCGCCGACAGGCGTAGGGGCAGGGCAGAGGGCGCGGCCAGGGCCTGCCCGACGGGTCCTGCTGCCGAGCGGACGCGGCCGACCGAGTCCAGCCCGACCCGCGGGACAGGCCCTAGGCGACGCCGCTCTCGCTCGGCACCGGATTCTTCGGCGCGAGGCCGGGTGGTGTCGAGGGCCGCGCGGAACGAGAGCTCTGCGCGATGAAGGCCCCCACCAGCACCAGCGCGCCGCCGAGCAGTTGCGGCGGGCCGAGCCGTTCGCCGAGCAGCACCCACGCCAGTACCGTCGCGACGACTGCCTCCAGGAACGCCACCACCCCGGCCACCTGCGGCGACAGACGGCGTACCGCCAGGACACCGGTGACGTACGCGACCACGGTGGCGAGCAGCACGATCCAGCAGAGCAGGAGCCACGCGGGTACCCGCGTGCCGTTCATGGAGGCGCTGCCCGCGAGGATCGACCAGTCCATACCCCAGGGGCGGGCGACCACGGTGAGGACGACGGCGCCGACGAGCAGCCCGTACGCGATCATGCCGAGCGGGTCGGGGACCTCGCCCCCGGTGGAGTCGGCGTCGCTGCCCTGGTCCGCCAGGACGAAGTAGCCGCACTGGCAGCAGGCCGCGCCGAGCCCGAGGAGCACGCCGACCGGGTCGAAGCTCAGACCGGACCAGACCTCGACCACGCAGGCGAGCCCGCCCACGGCGAGCACGACACCGGCCGCGGCGGCCCGGGTGACGGGCTTGCGCTGCACGAACCTCACCCAGCCGAGGAGCAGCGCGGGCCCCAGGTACTCGATGAGCAGGGCGACACCCACGGGGATACGGGAGATGGCGGCGAAGTAGAAGGCCTGCACGCCTGCCACGGCGAGCAACCCGAACCCGGCGAGCAGCGCGGGCCGCCGCAGCACCAGCGCGCGGTGGCGCCACGCGACGGGCAGCATGACGAGGGCGCCGCCCGCGACGCGCAGCCACACCACGTGGAGCGGGTCGAGTCCCGCTTCGATGAGCGGCTTGGCGGCGACCCCTGATCCACCGAAGGCGAGCGCGGAGACGAGGGCGATCCCGAGTCCGACGCCGCGAGCGCCGGTTCCCTGACCGTTCTGAGACTGTGTTGACCCCTGCACCGGCCCATCATGACAGGGTGGGTCAGGAGCGTCACGCCGATTGGCGCCTGTCTCAGTGGGCGGACGGGGCGGCGGGGCGGCGCGTCAGCCGAGCCGTCGTACCAGTTCGGGGACGTCCACCCCGGCGCGGCGCAGCACCTCGACGGCGCGGCACTCCGGGTCCGCCGCGAGCGCCGCGAGGATGTCGGTGCCGCGGGCGTGGGTGCGACCGCGGGCGAGCGCCCGTTCGATGCCCGCGTCCATGGCGACGGCGACAGCGGGCGACCAGTCGGGAGCGGCTGCCCCGAGGAGCGGCACGGCGCCGGAGTCCTCGACGGTGCCCTGCCATTGGAGGCCGTAACCGATGCTGCGCTGCACGAGATAACCGAGCAGCCGGGCCACCTGCGCGCCTTCGGGGAAGGCGGCGCGTACCTCGGGGTCGGCCTCCAGGAGGGAGTGCAGGAGGTGCGCGGTGTCGATCTGCGGGTCCCCGTCTCGCACCGCGCGCCGCTTGGCGCCGGCCACGACGAGCGTCACCGCGTCACTGAGCTGGGCTTCGGCGGACGGGCCGCGGGCGGGGTCGTGCGCGCTGGCGTCGGGCGGGGTCGGACTTTGCACGTACCCCACCTCATCAGCACCGATACGCTGAAACATCCCCGTTCGGAAGCATCTTCTCGTCCGACACAAGGTGGGCACGTGCGCCCGCCTTCTCCTCCTTGCGGATGAGATCCGGCCACACCGCCCCGAAGGGCGCGCGCCGCCTTGCTTCGCGCCCTCGGCGCAACCAACCCCCGCGAGCAGTCGTCTGCCCCTGTGATGGAGAGCAGGAGCTGGCTCGTGGCCCTGCCCGCGGTCGACGGCAGGCAGTACGTGTACCGGGTGTACGCACCCGACGACGCGCTGCTCGCCGACCTGTTCTGGGACGCCTGGCACTGCCACGACGAGGGGCCGCACCCGCGCGCGTACGACCTCTTCGACGCCGCGCGGATCCGGCGCGTGGGCTGAACCGGCAGACCGGCCGAACCATTGCGACCGGTCCGACCGGTCCGACCGGTCCGACCGACTGACCGGCTGACCGGCACCCCTCGAATTTCTGACGGTTCATCAGTATTGAATGTTCGGGACCGCGCGGCTACGTTCCGCGACGAGACAGTCGCACCCGTCACGGCTCACGACTCAAAGGGGTGGCCGCATGGCCGAAGTCAGCGCGGAATCACGCATCGAGGCACCCGCGCAGAAGGTCTGGGCGCAGCTCACGGACTTCTCGGCGTACGGGGAGTGGAACGCGACGCACACCTCGTTCCCCCGGGGCGGGCCCGCTTCGCTGGAGGTCGGCGGCACGTTCGAGGAGAACATGAAACTGATGGGCTTCCCGGCCGAGGTGACCTGGACGATCGAGGACGTGGAGACCGCTCGTACGCTCGCCATCGCGGGCAAGGGCCCGATGGGTGTGAACGTCGCCACCCGCTACACGCTCACCCCCGACGGCGCGGCGACGACCGTCCGCATCGACGGCTCGTTCACGGGCGCCGCGGTGTCACTGATGGCGGGCAAGCTCAAGGACTCGGCGACGGCGGCCCTCAACGAGTCCCTGCGCAAGCTGGCCGGTCTGGTGACCTGACCCCCGCCGCACGCCGGACCGCGACAGCCGAAGAGGCGCCCCGCACACCGGTGCGGGACGCCTCTTCGGCTGTTTCACATCCGACGTCACGAGCCCGCACGGGCTCAGTCCTCGTCGGCGAGGATGAGGTACAGCTTCTTGCGCGCCTCGTTGATGACACCGAGCGCCTTCTCACGCTGTTCCTTGCTGCCGGTCTTCCAGACCTGGCCGAACGCCTCCATCAGGCCGAACCCGGCCTGCCGGATCTCGTTCATGGCCTCCCAGTCGACGCCGCGGCCGGCTTCCTCCCAGGGGGCCTCGGGACCCTCGTCGGCAGCGGTGCGGCCGTCCTCGGTGAGCGAGAAGAGCTTCTTGCCGCCCTCGCTCTCACTGGCGATCAGGCCCTCGTCCTCGAGCAGTTGCAGCGTCGGATAGACCGAGCCGGGGCTCGGCTTCCACGCGCCGCCGCTGCGCTCGGCGATCTCCTGGATCATCTCGTAGCCGTGCATCGGGCGGTCCTTGAGCAGCGCCAGGATCGAGGCGCGCACATCGCCGCGCCGCGCCCGGCCGCGAGGCCCGCCACCGCGGCCGCCTCGGCCGCCCCAGGGGCCGCCGGGGCCGAAGCCGGGCCCGAAGGGCCCGAAGGCCGCGCGCCGCCCCTCGAAGCCGCCGCGCTCGAAGCCCCGGTCGAAACCGCCCCGGCCGGCGTGGCCGGGGCCGCAGTGCCCGTGTCCGTGGTCGTGGTTGTGGTCGTGTCCGTGGTTACGCATGGGAATCAGTCCTTTCGTACCGATCGGTGAGTCATTCCATGCAACTTCCGCGATCCGGTCTTTGACCGATCGCGATGCCTCAACGATATATCGGGACTGTTCGCCTGGCAAGCCCTTGGGGAGAGCCACTGTTCGCCGATTGGCATTGGCGGCACGGTCGGGCACCCAACTAGCGTCCCCACCATGCGCATTCGTATCGTCGACGCCTTCGCCGACCGCCCCTTCACCGGCAACCCGGCCGGTGTCCTGCTCCTCGACACGTTCGCCGACGACGCCTGGATGCAGGCCGTCGCGCGGGAGGTCAACCACGCCGAGACCGCCTTCGCGCACCCGCTGCCCACCGGCGGGGAAGCCGACTGGGCGCTGCGCTGGTTCACGCCCGCCGCCGAGGTCGACATGTGCGGTCACGCCACCCTGGCCACCGCCCACGTCCTGCACGCCACCGGGGCCGCGCGCGGGCCGGTCCGGTTCGCCACCCGCAGCGGCGTACTCACGGCCGAGCCGCGGGGCGACGGCTCGGTCACCCTCGACTTTCCCACCGCGCCGCTGACCGAGGAGGCCGTGCCCGACGGCCTGGCCGACGTGCTCGGCGCGTCGCCGCTGTCCGTGCACGACACGGGTACGGTCCTCGGCGACATGCTCGTGGAACTGGCGGACGAGAGGACCGTGCGCGCGCTGGAGCCCGACCTCACGGCGCTCGCCGCCCGGTTCGAGCGCGGCGTCATCGCCACCGCGCGGGCCGAGAGGGCGGGCGCCGACCACGACTTCGTCTCCCGGTGCTTCTTCCCCCGGGTCGGGATCGACGAGGACCCGGTGACCGGCAGCGCGCACACGGCCCTCGCCCCGTTCTGGTCCCGCCGCCTCGGGCGCGCCGACCTGACCGGGCTGCAGGCGTCGGCCCGGTCGGGGCTCGTCCGCGTCGGTCTGCGCGGCGCGCGCACGCTGCTCACCGGCCGCGCGGTCACCGTCATCGAGGGCGAGCTCACCGCCCCGTAGGCGATGACGCGCACATCAGGCCGTGGGCAGCCAGCCCACCTTGCCCGCGAGCAGGGCGTATCCGACGAACGCGCCGATGTCGAGGAGGGAGTGAGCCACCACCAGCGGCCCGACCCTGCCCCACCGCCGGTACAGGAAGACGAAGACGAGCCCCATCGCGAGGTTGCCGAGGAAGCCGCCGATGCCCTGGTACAGGTGGTACGAGCCGCGGAGCACGGACGACGCCAGCAGCGCCGTGCCGGGCGTCCACCCCAACTGGCCGAGCCTGCGCAGCAGGTAGCCGACCACGATGACTTCTTCGAGCACCGCGTTCTGCACGGCCGACAGGACGAGCACCGGATACTTCCACCACACGCCCGGCAGCGCCTCCGGCACCACCGTGAGGTTGAAGCCCAGCCCCCGGGCGGCCAGGTAGAACGCGATACCGGTGCTGCCGATGACCGCGGCGATCACGGCGCCGCGCGTCAGGTCGAAGCCCGGACGCCGCCGGTCGAAGCCGATGGTGCGCAGGCTGCCGCCCTCCCGGAACAGCAGGTGCGCGACGAGCGCCACAGGCACCAGGGCGGTGGCGATCCCGAAGAGCTGCCAGGCGAGATCGAGCCACGGGCGGCCGGGCGCGGCCGAGGCGTTGAGCGTCGCCGCCTGGTCCTTGAGGCCGCCCGGTTTGGTGACCGACCCGATGAAGCTGATCAGCGCGGAGACGCCGCTCGCACCGAGCGAGAGTCCCAGGACCAGCAGCGTCTCGTCCCGCAGAATCCGCCGCGCACGCCCCTCGGAAGGAAAAATATCGGCCACCGGCCCCGTCTTCACCTGCACACCTGTCCTCAGTTGAGTAATCCCGCCGCATCCTTCACTGCGCACCGCTAGGGTCTCGAATGCAGGTACGAAGATCGCGTGCGACAGGCCGAGGGGGCGGGCGCCGCAGTCCGACACACCGCGCACCACTCCCCTCCGCTGTTGTTCCGCTTATATCGCAACCGCCTTCACGGCTGGGGAGGGGCACCACCGTCATGGGACGTCACAGCAGTTCGCCCGAGGCGTACGGGCCATCGGCGACCGCACCCCGGCCCCGGCCGCGGCGCCGCAGCGTGGCCGTCGCGACGGCCCTGGTCCTCGTCGTCGCGGCAGGCACGGCGGTGGCGCTGGGCACCGATCTGCTCGGCCTCGGGCACGGCTGCGGCGACCGCGTCCACCTCGACCTCGTCGCCTCCCCCGACGTGGCCCCCGCGCTCAAGGACGCGGCCGAGCACGCCCGCGGGGGCCGGGCCGCGGGAAACGGCGCCTGCCTGGACATCACGGTGACCGCCCGCCCGTCGTACCAGGTCGCCGAGGCGCTGCGGTCCGGCGGGGGCAAGGACGAGTACCAGGTCTGGGTGCCGGACTCGGACCTGTGGCTGCGCCGCGTCTCCCGGGGCGCCGGGGCAACCGAGGTCACGGCGGCGGGCGACATCGCCTCGTCCCCGATCGGCGTGGGCATGGTGCCGTCGGCCGCGAAGAAGTTCGGCTGGCCCGACAAGACGTACAGCTGGAGCGGTCTCATCGGCTCGGCGCTGAGCGACGGCGGGCCGCGGCTCGGCGCCGCCGACCCGGCCCGCAGCGCCACCGGGCTGCTCGCGCTCACCCGGCTGGCGACGGCGACGGGGAAGAAGTCCGGGCAGGAGGGGAACACCGAGGCGGCCGCGATGGCGAAGGCACTCTCGCGCCGCACCTGTGACACCGACGCCCAGCTCCTCGACACGGTCGCCCGCGACACGTCGGGCACCGAGGGGGGCAACCCCCGCCGCAACGAGGCGTTGATCATGTCCGAGCAGGCCGCGTTCACGTACAACGCCCAGGCGGGCGACGGCGGGCGTCTCGATCTCTTCTACCCGAAGGACGGCTCGCCCGAGCTCGACTACCCGTTCGCTCTGGTCGACCAGGCCGGGATGAGCGACGGCCAGAGCCAGGCCGCGGTGCGTTTCATGACGCTGCTCGGCTCCGACGGCGGCCGCGCGATCCTGGAGAAGCACGGGTTCCGCACGACCGACGACGACTCGCCCGGCCCGGTGGCGGCGCAGGCCGGCGCCCGCTCGCCGCAGCCCTACACCGAACCCACCTCGCGACCCGCCACGGACCAGCAGGTCGACGAGACCCTCGGCATGTGGACGATCACGGTGCAGAGCGCGCGGATCACCACGGTCGTGGACGCCTCGGCCTCCATGGCCGAACCGGTGCCGGGCCGCGGTCAGTCCCGCATGGAGGTGACGAAGCAGTCGATGCTCAAGGCCCTCGCGACGTTCACGCCGGAGGACCAGATCGGCCTGTGGGAGTTCTCGACCCGCCTCGACGGCTCCCGCGACTACCGCAAGCTGGTCCCCACCGAGCGCCTGGGCGACCACGTCGGCGCGGGCACCCAGCGGGACCGCCTGACGACCGCGTTCCGCACGCTGCGGCCGGTGCCCGGCGGGGCGACCGGCCTGTACGACACGACACTGGCCGCGTACAAGGAGGCCACCAGGACCTACCACGACGGGATGTTCAACGCCGTGGTCGTGGTCACCGACGGCGTCAACCAGGACGACCACTCGATCTCCCGCAGCGACCTCCTCCACCAGCTGCGCGGTCTCGCCGACCCGCGGCACCCCGTCCCGCTCATCGTCATCGCCGTCGGCCCCGACACCGACAAGGACGAGATCCAGCAGATCGCCGAGGCCACCGGCGGCTCCGGCCACCAGGTGACCGACCCCGGCGACATCCAGCAGGTCATCCTCAAGGCCATCATCGAGGCGGGTGCCTCGGCCGGGTGATCCCGGCTCGGCCCGCCGCGCGCTCAGCGCAGCGACGCCGCGGGCTCCAGAAGCCCCACGGGCCAGGTGTGCACGGGCTCACCGAGGTGCATCAGCTCGCAGTACCGGCGCGTGGTCGCGGCGAGCGCCTCCTGGCGGTCGAGTCCGCTCTCTCGCGCGCGGTGGTACGTCGCCGCCTGCCACGCCGCGCCGTTGGTGCGCCGCGCACACCGTTCCTCGATGACGCCGAGGTAGCGGTCACGGTCGGCCGGTTCCACGCCCCACGCGTCGAGTCCGGCCGCCGCCAGCGGCAGCAGTTCGTCGCGTACGAGGCTGACGGCCGGCACGAGCTCGGTGCCGCCGAACCGGCCCCGGCGCGGCCACTCCAGGCGCGCGTCGATCCCGTACCGGCAGGCCGCGCCGAAGTTCCGGTCGGCGGCCTCGAAGGGCAGCCGGGTCCAGACGGGGCGGGGCTGCTCGGCCAGGGCCCGTACGAGGCCGTAGAAGAACGCCGCGTTGGCGACGACGTCGGTGACGGTGGGGCCGGCGGGCAGCACGCGGTTCTCCACCCGCAGGTGCGGGACGCCGTCCGCGACCGCGTAGACCGGGCGGTTCCAGCGGTACACGGTGCCGTTGTGCAGCACGAGTTCGGCCAGGCTCGGGACGCCTCCCCTGTCGAGCACGTCGAGCGGGGACTCGTCGTCGACGCGGGGCAGCAGCGGCGGAAAGTACCGCAGGTTCTCCTCGAACAGGTCGCGCGCGGAGTCGATCCACCGCTCCCCGAACCAGGTGCGCGGCCGTACGCCCTGCGCCTGCAGCTCCGGCGGGCGGGTGTCGATCGACTGCTGGAACAGCGGTGGCCGCGACTCGCGCCACAGCTCGCGGCCGAACAGGAACGGCGCGTTGGCCCCCATCGCGATCTGCGGCCCGGCGACGGCCTGCGCCGCGTTCCACACGGCCGCGAAGCGGACCGGGGTGACCTGGAGGTGCAACTGCACGGAGGTGCAGGCCGCCTCGGGGGCTATCGACGACGATGTGCAGGTCAGCCGCTCGACGCCCTCGATGTCCAGCACGAAGTCCTCACCGCGGGCGGCCACGATCTGGTCGTTGAGCAGCGTGTAGCGGTCGACGGCGGAGAGGTTCGCCGAGACGAGATCCCGCGCGGTCAGGGTCGGCAGAATTCCGATCATCGCGATACCGGCGTCGACTTCGTTCGCCTTTCGGTGAGCGTAGGCGAGCCCCGTACGGAGTTCCTCGGCGAGCCGGTCGAGAACGCGTCCGGCGAGCCGGTGCGGCGCAATGTTCACCTCCAGGTTGAACATGGCCAGTTCGGTCTGGAAATCACGGCTCGCGATCCTTTCGAGTACTTCCGCATTCAACATGCGGGGCATACCGTCGGACCCCAGGAGATTCAATTCGATCTCAAGCCCCATCAGATTCCTCGGGCGGTCGAACCGCTTCTCGCCCAACAGCCGCTCAAGCCCCTCCAGACACTCCTTCAACTTCTGCCTGTAGCGCTGTCGGTCGGCCGGATCGACCGCGCCCGCAACGACCTTCTCCCCCATGGAAGCGTCCCTTCCCCGCATGGGTGTCCCGGCCGCCCGGCCGCGTGTCACGGATGATGATGCCCAGGCAATGCGATCGATAACGCCCCGCGCAAGACCGTCGCACAGTAGGCTCGAAGCAATTCGGGCGCGGCACATTCCATAGGCATGCGGCCCGGCGCAGATTCCGGTGACAGGCGCCTGGTGAAAACCGCCGACGAGTTCCGGCCGACCGCTCTTTCGGCAGATGTCGAGGTCACCGCGGCGGAATGCGCGGGAAATCGTGATGACCACCGCAAAGCAGCACGGTCAGGTCGACCGGAATCCCGCTTGCCATGGTTTCGCGAGACGTTCGAGGAAACTTCATGCGAACGTGTGTCGTATAAACTCCGCTGGCGAGACCCGGAGTCGGCGCCCGCGGGCCGAGGCCCCCCGCCCCTCCGGCCCGCGCACCGCCGCATACCCACACGCACACACCGTGCACCCGCAGCAGACAGCGCCGTCCGCTCGCCCCGCACCGCCCTCGCATCACGTGCCTGTCGAATGAGAGGCGACCCACCATGCCGCTGCATGTCCCCCCGGCTCCCGCGCCCGCCCTGCGCAGTGTCCTCGCGGCCCTCGGCTCCCCGACCGCCGTCCGCGAGGCGCGCACACCGTCCCTGCGCACCGCGCAGGGACCCGCCACCGCCGAACTACCGCTCCCCGTCCACGTGCTGGACCACATCACCGAGACCACCGGGCCGTCGCGGGCCCGCCTCACCGGGTGGCGCTTCCTCATCCGCTGCGGGGGGCACGCGGTGGCCGCGGCCGACACCCGGCTCACCCCGGACGGCTGGGCCTTTTGCCACTTCTTCGAGGGCCCGTACGTCACGTCGACCGAACGCGCCCTGCGCCAGGCCGAGTCGCTGCCCGGCCCCTACCAGCCGCGGCTGCTCTCCGTACCCGAGCTGTACATGCTCACCCTGTGGCTGCACGGCGACTGCGCCGCCGACGCCGCCACCGGGCACCCCGCGGCCGACGACATCCTCGTGCCGCTGGCGCCCGCGCCACCGGGGATCGCGGCGTACCGTCCGCACCGCGTCGCCGAACTGCTGCCGGTCCTCACCCACCGGCTCACTCCGGCGGCGACGCTGCTGGCCTGAGCCCGGACCCGGCTCCTCGGAGACCTGGGCCCCGCGACCGACCGCCGTCCGGTCGCGGGGCCCAGCACTGTCCGACCGCCCGCTCGAGCGGACTAGCCCGCCGGGGCCACCCCGAACCATCCGAAAAGGCCGTGCTGTTGAGCTGAACCGCCCGCACGGGTGATGCGTCTGTCCCCTGTGAGGACCGCTACCGAGAAATCCCTGCGGAACGACGCCCACAGGGCAACACTGGGTTCCGGACCGACTGGAGACGGGGGACGGCCATGAACAGCACACCCGACCGCAGCACCATCACTTCGCAGCGAAAGAACCGATCCATGTGCCAGCACCAGCCTTCGTGCCCGACAGCCGACTCAGCGGACAGGGAGGCCGCGCTTCCGGTGGCCTACCACCCGGAACAGGGCTGGAGCCTGCTGTGCAACGGTGTCCTGCTCTTCGAGGACACCGGCGAACTCCTCCCGAACGGCACGATCATCGCTCCGCACCGCCCGGTGGGCCCGGTGGTGAGGGCGGCCTGAAGGACCGCCCTGACCGAGGCGCGGGTCTGCGCGACCAGCCATGACGAACCGGTGATCGCGCAGCCCCCTGGACTCACCCCTCGTAGGCGTCCAGCGGAGGGCAGGAACAGACGAGGTTCCGGTCACCGAAGGCCTGGTCGATCCTGCGCACGGGCGCCCAGTACTTGTCGGAGGCGTCCACCCCGCCAGGGAAGACGCCCACCTCACGGCTGTAGGCGTGCTCCCACTCGCCCGCGAGCATCCCCGCCGTGTGCGGTGCGTTCCGCAGCGGGTTGTCGTCCGCCGGCCACTCGCCGGAGGCGACTCGGTCGATCTCCCCGCGAATCGCGATCATCGCCTCGCAGAACCGGTCGAGTTCGCCCAGGTCCTCGCTCTCGGTCGGCTCGATCATCAGCGTCCCGGCCACGGGGAACGACATCGTCGGCGCGTGGAACCCGTAGTCGATCAGCCGCTTGGCGATGTCGTCCACGCTGACGCCCGTCGCCTTGGTCAGCGGCCGCAGGTCGATGATGCACTCGTGCGCGACGAGGCCGCCCGGACCGGTGTAGAGCACCGGGTAGTGCGGTTCGAGCCGCTTGGCGATGTAGTTGGCGGAGAGCACCGCCACCTGCGTCGCCCGCTTCAGCCCCTCGCCGCCCATCAGACGTACGTACGCCCACGAGATCGGCAGGATTCCGGCGGAGCCCCACGGCGCCGCGGAGACCGGTCCGACGCCGGTCTCCGGGCCCGCGGCGGGCTGCAGCGGGTGGTTGGGCAGGTACGGCGCGAGGTGCGCGCGCACGCCGACCGGCCCGACACCCGGGCCGCCGCCGCCGTGCGGGATGCAGAACGTCTTGTGCAGGTTGAGGTGGGAGACGTCGCCGCCGAACCGACCCGGCTTGGCGAGGCCCACCAGAGCGTTGAGGTTGGCGCCGTCGACGTAGACCTGGCCGCCCGCGTCGTGCACCTGCGCGCAGATGTCGGCGACGTGCTCCTCGAACACGCCGTGCGTCGACGGGTACGTGATCATGAGCACGGCCAGCTGGTCGGCGTACTGCTCGATCTTGGCCCGCAGGTCGTCCACGTCGATCTCGCCGTCATCGGCCGTCTTGACCACGACGACCTTCATGCCGGCCATCACCGCGCTCGCCGCGTTGGTGCCGTGCGCCGACGACGGGATGAGGCAGACGGTGCGCTGCTCGTCCCCGTTGGCCCGGTGGTAGCCGCGGACGGCGAGCAGGCCCGCCAGTTCGCCCTGGGAGCCGGCGTTGGGCTGGAGGCTGACCTTGTCGTAGCCGGTGACCTCGGCGAGCCGTTCCTCCAGCTCGCGGATGAGGGTGAGGTAGCCCTGTGCCTGCTCGGCGGGGGCGAACGGGTGCAGCCCGCCGAACTCGGGCCAGGTCACCGGCTCCATCTCCGTCGTCGCGTTGAGCTTCATCGTGCAGGAGCCCAGCGGGATCATGCCGCGGTCGAGCGCGTAGTCGCGGTCGGCGAGCCTGCGCAGGTAGCGCAGCATCGCGGTCTCGGAGCGGTGCTGGTGGAAGACCGGATGGGTGAGGAACTCGTCGTGGCGAAGGAGCCCGGCGGGCAGCGCGTCCGGCACCTCGGCGTCCAGGGCCTCTATGTCGCCCTCGACCCCGAAAGCGCTCCACACGATGCCGAGCTGCGCCCGCGTGGTCGTCTCGTCGCAGGCGACCGAGACGTGGTCGGCGTCGACGAGCCGCAGGTTGACCCCGGCCTGGCGGGCGGCGGTCACGACATCCGCCGCGCGGCCCGGCACCCGCACGGTGAGGGTGTCGAAGTAGGCGGCGTGCACGACCTCGACACCGCCCGCGGTCAGGCCGGCGGCGAGCAGCGTGGCGTACCGGTGGGTGCGCTGCGCGATGGAGGTGAGGCCCGCCGGGCCGTGGTACACGGCGTACATGCCGGCCATGACGGCGAGCAGCACCTGGGCGGTGCAGATGTTGCTGGTCGCCTTCTCGCGGCGGATGTGCTGCTCGCGCGTCTGCAGGGCGAGGCGGTACGCCTTGTTGCCGTCGGCGTCGACGGAGACGCCCACGAGGCGGCCCGGCAGCGAGCGGGCGAACGTGTCGCGCACCGCCATGTATCCGGCGTGCGGCCCGCCGAAGCCCATCGGCACGCCGAACCGCTGCGTGGTGCCGACGGCGATGTCGGCGCCCAGTTCGCCGGGCGAGGTCAGCAGGGTCAGCGCGAGAAGGTCGGCGGCGACCGTCACGACCGCGCCGAGTTCGTGCGCCTGGTCGATGAGGGGCTTGATGTCACGCACGGCGCCCGATGCGCCCGGGTACTGGACGAGTACACCGACGACACCGCGCTCGGCGACCTCCGGGGGGATGCCCTCGCTCAGGTCGGCTTCGACGATCTCCACGCCGGTCGGTTCGGCGCGTGTCCGGATCACGGCGGTGGTCTGCGGCAGGGCGTCGGCGTCGACGACGTAGACGCCGTCCTTGACCTTGCCGACGCGCCGCGACAGGGCCATGGCCTCGGCGGCCGCGGTGCCCTCGTCGAGCAGCGAGGCGCCCGAGGTCGGAAGTCCGGTCAGGTCGGCGACCATCGTCTGGAAGTTGAGCAGCGCCTCGAGGCGGCCCTGCGAGATCTCCGGCTGGTAGGGCGTGTACGCCGTGTACCAGGCCGGGTTCTCCATGATGTTGCGCAGGATGACGGGCGGCGTGAACGTGCCGTAGTAGCCGAGGCCGATCATCGAGCCGAGGACCTGGTTGCGGTCGGCCAGGGCGTGCAGCTCGTCGAGCACCTCGGCCTCGGTGCGCGCGGCCGACAGCGCCAGCGCCTCGGTGCTCTTGATCACATCCGGTACGGCGGCCGCCGTGAGTTCGTCGAGCGAGCCGTATCCGACCTGCGCGAGCATCTTGGCCTGCGCGGCATCGTCCGGACCGATGTGCCGCTGCTCGAACGGAATGCCCTGTTCGAGGCGGGTGAGCGATGTACGGTTGGCGGTCATTGCGGAGGCCTCCTGGTCGTCACGACCTGCGAGGGGCACCACGGCGCGGGTGCCCGGACGGCCTCCCCCTCTGTCATCTCGACCTGAGAGCTTCACCGGCCCGCCTGCGCGATCACGCGTGCGCCGCCGGTTTTCACCGTCGGTGAGAGCGGAAACCGTGCACCCGCTCTGCTTTCCAGAGTGACCTCGCCCGTGCGGTACTGGGGCCTGAGAGATTCCGGGGAGGATTTGCTCCTTCGGCGCCCCCGAAAGCTCTCGGAGGACTCTCCCGCACGAGGTCGGCAGCCGTCTGCCAGCCTACCAGCGGCGACATGGAGCATCGCTCGAGTGGCCGCCTTCCCGAATGTGCTCTTTCGTAGTGTTTACAGAGCACTTGCGATCAGTTGGAGGGCCCGTGCAGACCGACATCGACCCGCGCAATCTGATCGGCCGCAAGGCTTTCGACCGCAACGGGACCAAGATCGGAACGATCGACGAGGTCTACCTCGACGACGCCACCGGGGTGCCGGAGTGGGCGGCCATACGGACCGGCCTCTTCACCCGCGACGCCTTCGTGCCCCTGGAGCCCAGCGAGCTCGTCGACGACGCGCTCCGTGT
Organism: Streptomyces beihaiensis; assembly: GCF_026274175.1. GTDB lineage: Bacteria > Actinomycetota > Actinomycetes > Streptomycetales > Streptomycetaceae > Streptomyces > Streptomyces beihaiensis. The sequence continues at coordinate 10,817 of NZ_JAPHNL010000265.1, read as the reverse complement.
GCCCTTCGAGCGCTCCCTGATCAAGGACGCTCCCGACTTCGGCGTGGGCCGCCATCTCTCGCCCGAGCAGGAACTGCAGCTCTATCACCACTACGGCCTTGACGTGGCCGTCCCGGGCTCTCCCGACGTCTCGTTCGGCCACGTCGCGGGGGCCGAGGAGGAAGAGCCGACCTGAGGAGACCGGCGCCCGTCCTGGGGCCGCACCAGCGGCAGCGGGTCGGCCGAAACCAGCGCCGGGTCGTCGGCCCGGAACGTCCGTACCCGGCCCGGCCGGTCCGCGTACGGCGTCTCGAACCGGACGGTCACCCGCCCGAGCCCGCTCCCCTGCACCCAGCCGGGGCCGTACTCCGCGTGCCGTACGTCGTGCCCGGCCGGCCACCGTCGCCCGGGGGGCTCGGCGGCGGTGGCCGGGGCGGGGGCCGCCGCCTCCGTCAGAGCCCCCGCCGGGGCGGCCGCCGCGCCTTCCTCCGGGCCCGCCGCCGCGGTCTCCTCCCCCGCCTCCTCCGTACCGCCGCCCGTCACCCCCTCGCCCGCCTGCGCGAAGAGGTCCTCCTGGGTGAAGTCGGCGAGACCGCTCACCCCGACCCCGAGCAACCGGACCCCGCCCGTCGTGTCCACGGCCTCAAGGAGGCGCGCGGCCGCCTCCCGCACCACGGCGGGGTCGTCCGTCGGCCCGCGCAGCGTCTCGGAGCGGGTCAGGGTGGAGAAGTCGTAGCGCCGGACCTTCAGCACCACGGTCCGCCCCGACCTGCCGGCCTCCCGCAGCCGCTCCACGCACCGGTCCGCGAGCCGCCGAACCTCGCCGCGCACCCGCACCCGGTCGTGGATGTCGATGTCGTACGTGTCCTCGACCGACACGGACTTCGAGTCCCGCTCGGCGACGACGGGCCGCTCGTCGCGCGCGAGCGCCATCTCGTACAGGTGGCTGCCGTGCGCCTTGCCGAGCAGCCGCACGAGCTCGTCCTCGCCCGCCTCGGCGATCTCCTCCACCGTGTGGATTCCGGCACGGCGCAGATGCTCCGCGGTGGCCGGTCCCACGCCGGGCAGGATCCGCACGGTCTTCGGCCCCAGCAGCGCCCGCTCGGTGCCCGGCGGTATGAGGACGAGACCGTCCGGCTTGGCCTGCTCGGACGCGATCTTGGCGAGCATCTTGGACACGGCGAGCCCCACCGAACCGGTCAGCCCGGTCACCCGCCGGATGTCGGCGCGCAGCCGGACCCCGACGGCCTCGGCCGAAGCCGCGTCCCAGGCCGCCTCAGCGGCCTCCAGATCGACGAACGCCTCGTCCAGGCTCAGGGGCTCCACGAGGGGTGAAAGCTCCCGCAGAAGCGCCATCACCTGCTCGCTGATGTCCCGGTAGAGGCGGAAGCGCGGCACGAGGTACGCGGCGTGCGGTGCGAGTCTGCGGGCCTGCCCCATCGGCATGGCGGAGTGCACCCCGAACCTGCGTGCCTCGTACGACGCCGTGGCGACGACGCCGCGCGGCCCGAGCCCGCCCACGACGACGGCCTTTCCGCGCAGGCTGGGCTTCGCCGCCTGCTCCGCGGAGGCGTAGAAGGCATCCATGTCCAGATGCAGGATCGTCGGCGCGGTTCTCACATCTCAGATGCTGCCTCACACCACTGACAATCGGGCCGCACAACCGTTCACACGGCCCGGTTGCGCCGCCTTGCCAGCTCGTCGGCCGGGTTGTGCCCGATGAGCGTCTCCCCGGTGTCGACGCGCTCGCCGTGCAGCTGCGACAGGGCGCTCTCCACGTCCCGCCACACCACGCCCACGGCGATGCCGAAGACGCCCTGCCCGCCCTGGAGCAGATCGTGCACCTCGCTGGGCGACGTGCACTCGTACACCGTCGCGCCGTCGCTCATGAGCGTCATCCGCTCCAGGTCCCTGAATCCGCGCTCCCGCAGATGCTGGACGGCGGTACGGATGTTCTGCAGCGAGACTCCGGTGTCCAGGAAGCGCTTGACGACCTTGAGGACGACGACGTCACGAAAGCTGTAGAGGCGCTGCGTGCCCGACCCGTACGCGGGCCGCACGCTGGGCTCGACGAGGCCGGTCCTGGCCCAGTAGTCGAGCTGGCGGTAGGTGATGCCGGCCGCCGCGCACGCGGTCGGCCCCCGGTACCCGACACCGTCGGGAGCTCTTTCGCCGCTCTCCCCCGGCACCGCGGTCACCGCCTGCGGACGCTGCGGAGGGTGATCGGCTGCGCCGCCGTGAAACGGGTACGGACCGCCCGTCGCCGTACCGTCGCCGCTGCTTCTCACGCCGACCTCCTCTTTGACCTGCCTTCTCGACGGTAGGCAGTCACAGGGGGTGCGTCAACGAACGCCACACTCGCCACGCCGAGTGATAATCACCCTACGAGTGGTTTCCCGTGTCCCACCGCGGGGAACAGTGCCTGAATGTGCCGAATCGGCCGTCGGCGGCACGCGCCGACAGCCGACCGGTTCACTGGCTGTTGGTTCCGAAATCCTCGGGCGAGATCTGGTCGAGGAACTCGCGGAACTTCTCCACTTCGTCCTCCTGCTCGTCCGGGATCGCGATCCCGGCACCGTCCAGGACTCCTTCGCTGCCGAAGATCGGCGTCCCGGTGCGCAGCGCGAGCGCTATGGCGTCGGACGGGCGGGCGCTGACCTCGACGCCGCTCGCGAACACCAGTTCCGCGTAGAAGACCCCTTCGCGCAGGTCCGTGATGCGCACTTCGGTGAGCTCCTGTCCGACCGCTTCCAGCACGTCCTTGAACAGGTCGTGGGTCAGCGGGCGCGCAGGGGCCATGCCCTGCTGCGCGAAGGCGATGGCCGTCGCCTCCCCCGGTCCGATCCAGATGGGGAGGTAACGGTCGCCCCCCACTTCACGCAGGAGGACGATCGGTTGGTTGGAGGGCATTTCGACCCGGACACCTACGACGTCGAGCTCGTTCACACAGCAACCCTAGGACGTGCCCGGCCGGTTTGGGTAGTCGGGCCGTCGCCGACAGGCCCCCCGGTGGCCTTTCGCACGCCCACGATCAGGGCAGACGCACTCCGAGAGCCGTTTGGACGAGTGCCGCGTGGAGCCTCACCGTGAGTCCGGCCAGTTCCGTGGCGCGCTCCTGGGCGTGCGCCCGGGTCTGCGGGTTGCGGTGCACCTTGAGCGGAGCGACGACCTGGTCGATCAGCCCGGCCTCGCGGTCCGCGGCGGCCCGCGCGGCCCGCAGATGCCGGGGACCGATCCCGAACCGGCCCAGCTCCTGGACGAGCTCGGCGACCACGACCGCCGCGGCGTCGTAGCCCCCGTCCGGCAGCGGAGCGAGCAGACCGTACGACTCCCACTCCGCCAGCTCCTCCTCGGCGATCCCGGCGGCGGCGAGGAGTTCGTCGCGGCCCACCCGCGCGGCCGTGGGGCCCGCCTCACCGCGCTCACCCGCGCCTGCGGCATCGCCGCCCTGCGACGGCACGGGCAGCGGAAGGGGCTCGCCGCGCTCCTCGGCGTCGAGGTGCTCCCTGATGACCTTCAACGGCAGATAGTGGTCCCGCTGCATCCTCAGGACGTGGGCGAGCCGCTCCACGTCACCCGGGCTGAACTTCCGGTAGCCCGAGGGCGTGCGCTCCGGCTCCACGAGGCCTTCCGACTCCAGGAAGCGGATCTTGGAGATGGTGACCTCGGGGAACTCCTCGCGCAGCAGATTCAGTACGGTGCCGATGCTCATCAGCCGACTGTCCACGGTGGCGGTGCCGCTGTCGGCACCGCCCCTCGGTGTATGCAGCATGGACCTTCCTGGCGGTTGGCTGGTCAGATGCCCCGCTGGCTCGCGTAGAAGACCAGCCGGTACTTGCCGATCTGGACCTCGTCTCCGTTGTTCAGCGTCACCGAGTCGATGCGCTCACGGTTCACGTACGTCCCGTTGAGGCTGCCGACGTCGGCCACCGTGAACGAGCCGTCCTGCATGCGACGGAACTCCACATGGCGCCGCGACACGGTCACGTCGTCCAGGAAGATGTCGCTCTGCGGGTGACGGCCCGCCGTGGTCAGCTCGCCGTCCAGGAGGAAGCGGCTGCCCGAGTTGGGCCCGCGGCGCACGACGAGCAGCGCCGATCCGAGCGGCAGTGCGTCGACCGCGGCCTGCGCCTCGGGCGACAGGGCCGGCAGCTGCGTCTGACCGGTCACCTCGGCGTCGTACGCCTCGATGCCGGAGATGGAGATGGTGGACGTCGTCTCGGAGGGGCGCTCGGCGGCCGCGCCGGCGCGCAGCGGCGCGCCGCAGTTCGAGCAGAACCGGCTGTTCTCCCCGTTCCGGTTTCCGCACCTCGCACACACCAGGGCCGACATGGACGGATCCTCCTGCCGCGGCTGCCCCGACGGGGCGTGGGACGCGTACGGATCGGGGGCGTGCCCTCCACCCGCACTCGAGGCTGACGGTTCCCCGAAACCTATGCGGCCGGAACCGGCAGGGTCAACAGACGACGCGCCCTGTCCGCCCGAAATGTCCCCAGGGATCTGGTCCCGGAACAGAGGGCGCTCGCCGACCTGGGTCTCCGGCACGTCTCCCTGGCGCGGCGCACGGTGACGGGCGTCCTCACGCGCGCTCTTGCCGAACAACTTCGCAAACAACTTCACGGGCGATTCCCCTTGACCGAAACAGACCCGCCCGTGGGGCAGGACGAACCCTCATTGCACACATCGGCGTACATCGCTGACACGGACACCTTCACAACGTCCGCACCCGCCGAACAGTTTCCACCACGCACCGCCTCTTCGATGCGCCGACCCCCCGCAACCTCATGCCCTCGCACACCGTCCCCCATGCACCCTCGCCTCACTGCGAGGACGACTGAGCGTAGTCAGGCTGATGCGCGGCTCGCAAGGCGTCCACGACGACCTTCTCCGAACGGGTCACGGTGACCGTGGCCTGCTCCTTCTCCAGCGTCTGCACGACCCCTCCGGGGATGTTGAGGGCCGGCTCGAGATCCTGCGGCTTGCCGATGACCTTGAACCGGTAGGGCTGGCTCAGGTGATGTCCGTCCACGCTGACGCCCTTCCCTCCGTCCGCGTCCGTCAGGTACGTGTTGACGACGACACGGACACCGTTCACCTGAATCGCCTCCGCTCCGGCCGCCCGCAGCTCCTGGATCGCGTCGAGCAGCATGTCCGCCTGGACGGCCCCCTTCGGGTCCGTGACGGTCATGGTGATGCCGGGGCCCTGCGCGACCTCGGTGCCCGCCAGAATGCCGAGTTGGCGCTCCTTCTCAGCGGTCTGCTTGCGCGCCTCGTCGGCCTGGTCCGAGCTGTTCTCCAGCTCGGTCCGCTGGTGTTCGAGACCTTGCTTCTCATCTTCCAGACGTTGAGTCCGCGAATCGAGTTCATCGAGGATGCGCACGAGATCTTCCTGCCGCGCGCCGCGCAGAGCGCTGTTGTCGCTGTGGGAGCGCACCTGGATGGCGAGTCCGAGACCCAGTACGAACAACAGCACGGCCACGATGAGCTGGGCGCGCGACACGCGGGGCGGCCACAGCCCTTTCACGAGTCGCTGGCGACCGGTCAGCTCCCGCTCCCCGTCGGCCACCTGCCCGGCCGTGCCGGGCCCGCCGGGCTCCGGCCCGTCCGTCGCGGCCGGCCGCGGCCGCGCTCCTCGCACCTCGGCGGGCAACTCGCTGCGCAGGCTCGGCGAGCGGCGCTCGGGGGCGGGCGCCTCTCCGGGAGACTGAGCCGGGGTCCGCGCGGGGGGCTGCGCCGGGGTGTGCCCGGGGGCCTTCCGGCCGTCGGCGCTCTGCGGGCGTTCCGGCTCCGCGGGGCGCTCGGAGCCCTCGGGGCGGCCGTCGTTGTCGTCGCGGTCGTTCATCTGCCTCACGCCCGGAACACGTGGCGCCGGATGGCGGCCGCGTTGGAGAAGATCCGGATGCCGAGCACCACGACGACACCGGTCGACAGCTGAGCCCCGACGCCCAGCTTGTCGCCCAGGAAGACGATGAGCGCGGCCACGACGACGTTCGACAGGAAGGACACGACGAACACCTTGTCGTCGAAGATCCCGTCCAGCATGGCGCGCAGCCCGCCGAACACCGCGTCGAGCGCCGCCACGACGGCGATCGGAAGGTAAGGCTCGACCACCGCCGGAACCTCGGGCCGGACGAACAGTCCGACCACGATTCCCACGACGAGGCCCAGTACGGCGATCACTTTGTGCCCTTCTCCGTCTTCTCATTGCTCGGCCGAGCTGTCCGTACGGTCACGCTGGGCGCGGCGGGTAGTTCGAGGTTCTTCTCGGCCGAGATCTTGGTCCGGATCCCGAAGTTCTCCTGCAGGGCATGGAGATACAGCCCGTCGGGGCTGTTCTGGAACCGAGTGCTCAGCCGTTGCCCGTCCCCCACCGCGAGCACCGTGTACGGCGGCACCAGCGGCCTGTTGTCGACCAGTATCGCGTCACCGGCGGCCCTGATCGCGGAGAGCGCGGTCAGGCGCTCTCCGTTGATGCTGATGGCCTCGGCACCCGACTGCCACAGACCGTTGACCACGCGCTGCATGTCACGGTCGCGCACCCGTCCCGTGTCGGAGAACCCGGCGCTCTCGCGCGGCCCGGTCCCGCCGCCGATCTCGGCCGACTTGGCGTCGTCGACCACGAGCTTCACCCCGGGACCGTGCACGGCGACGGCCCCAGAGAGCACACCCACGAGTTCGCCCCGCTTGCCGCCGTGCTGGTCGAGGGCCCGGTGCTGTATGTCGCCCACCTCGGTACGGAGCGAGTCGACCTTGCCCTCCAGCTTGTCGGCGGAGTCCGTCTCCCGGTTGATCCGGTCGATCAGCTCCTGGCGTTCCTTGGCGACGACGGGGGCGGCGACGCGGGCCTGCGCGGCCCCCACCGTCACCACGCCGGCGGCGAGCACGAGACCCGCCGCGAGCCCGAGCTTGGCCCGCAGCGTCTTCGGCAGCCCGCTGCGCCCCGCCTCCTTCTTCCGGGCCGCGGCCTCGGCATACCCCTCGTCCAGGCTGTGGTCCATCACATTGGTCAGCAGCGACATGGAGGCATCGGGGCGCGAGGGGCGCCTGGGACTGCTCCGAACGGGGGGCTGCTGCGACATGCCGCACATCGTCGCACGTGCGGCCCGCCGCCTCCGAACGGCCCCACCGACGAACCGGTCCGCACCGGACACCGGGCGGGCCGGTGGCGGTGCGGACCGGTGCGGTCGGTGCGGACCGGTTCGGTGCGGACGGGCTCCTGCCCGAGGATCAGTGGCCGGCGCTCTCCACGACCGCCGCCCACTCCTCCAGCAGCCGCTGCGCGGACGCGTCGTCGGGTCCCTCGGCCCACAGATGGGTGACCGCTTCCGCGGGGTCCGGGAGCACCATGACCCAGCTGCCGTCGGGCTCCACGACCCGCACGCCGTCGGTGGTGTCCACGTTCCGGTCACCGGCCGCCTCGACCACGCGCCGCATCACGAGCCCCTTCACGGCCCACGGCGTCGCCAGGTCGCGCTTCAGTACGTGCGCCCGCGGGATGCGGGCGTCGATCTGGCTCAACGTGAGCTGTGTACGGGCGACGAGGCCGATGAGCCGGACGAACGCCGCGCTCCCGTCGAAGACGCTGCTGAACTCGGGCACGATGAACCCGCCGCGCCCGTCGCCGCCGAAGATGGTCGTGTCCTCCCGTCCCACGCGGGTGAGGTCGTCGGGGGACGTGGTCGTCCACTCGACCTGCGTCCCGTGGTACGCGGCGACCTGTTCGGCGATCCGCGTCGTCGTCACGGGGAGCGCGACCCTGCCGCTGCGCCGCTCGGCCGCGACCAGGTCGAGCATGACCAGCAGCGCCCTGTGGTCCTCGACGATCCGCCCCTTCTCGTCGACGAGCGAGAGCCGTTCGCCGACCGGGTCGAACCGCACACCGAACGCGGCCCGTGCCGACGCGACGATCTCACCGAGCCGCACGAGCCCGGCCCTGCGCGCCTGCGCCGTCTCGGTCGGCCGTGACTCGTCGAGGCCCGGGTTGATCGTCAGAGAGTCGACCCCGAGCCGTCCGAGCAGGCTGGGCAGGACGAGCCCGGCACTGCCGTTGGACGCGTCGACGACGACCTTGAGCCCGGACTCGGCGATCCCGTCGATGTTCACGTTCCGCAGCACGGCCCCGGTGTACGAGTCGAAGACGCTGGACGGGAAGCGCAGGTCCCCGATCTCCCCCGGGAACGCCCTGCGGTACTCCTGCCGGGCGTACACGCGGTCCAGCTTGCGCTGGCCGGCCTGCGACAGGTCAGCTCCACGCTCGTCGAAGAACATGATGTCGACGGAGTCCGGCACGCCCGGCGTCGTACGGAGCATGATGCCGCCGGCGCTGCCGCGCGCCGTCTGCTGCCGTGCGACGGGCAGCGGTACGTTCTCCAGGTCCCGTACGTCGATGGCGCTCGCCTGCAGCGCCGAGATGACGGCCCGCTTGAGCGCACGGGCACCACGTGAGTGGTCGCGGGCGGTCGTGACGGTCGAGCCTTTCTTCAGAGTCGTCGCGTACGCTCCCGCGAGGCGCACGGCCAGCTCGGGGGTGATCTCGACGTTCAGGATTCCGGAGACTCCCCTGGCGCCGAACAGATGGGCCTGTCCGCGCGACTCCCAGATCACCGACGTATTGACGAAGGCTCCGGCCTCGATCGTCTTGAACGGGTAGACGCGAACGTTTCCCTGGACGATGGACTCCTCGCCGACGAGACACTCGTCGCCGATGACGGCGCCGTCCTCGATCCGGGCCGCCCGCATGATGTCGGTGTTCTTTCCGACCACGCAACCGCGCAGGTTGCTCTGCTGGCCGATATAGACGTTGTCGTGGACGACGGCCTTGTGGAGAAAGGCGCCGCTCTTGACCACGACATTGGATCCGACGACCGTGTGCTCACGGATTTCCACGTCGGCCTCGACCTTGGCATAGTCGCCGATGTAGAGCGGGCCGCGCAGCACTGCGTCGGGGTGCACCTCGGCGCCCTCGGCGACCCATACACCGGGCGAGATCTCGAATCCGTCGATCTCGACGTCTACCTTGCCTTCGAGCACGTCGGCCTGCGCCTTCACGTAGCTCTCATGTGTGCCGACGTCCTCCCAGTACCCCTCCGCGACATAGCCGTAGATGGGTTTGCCTTCCTTCATCAGCTGCGGGAAGACATCTCCGGACCAGTCGACGGGAACGTCGGCCTCGACATAGTCGAAGACCTCGGGCTCCATCACGTAGATGCCCGTGTTCACCGTGTCCGAAAAGACCTGGCCCCAGGTCGGCTTCTCCAGGAACCGCTCGACTTTGCCGTCGCCGTCGACGATGGTGATCCCGAACTCCAGGGGGTTGGGAACCCTTGTCAGGCAGACCGTGACGAGGGCGCCTTTCTCTTTGTGGAAGTTGATGAGTTCGGTGAGGTCGAAGTCGGTGAGAGCGTCACCGGAGATCACGAGGAAGGCGTCGTCCTTCAGCGCCTCCTCCGCGTTCTTCACACTGCCGGCGGTGCCGAGTGGCTTTTCCTCATTGGCATAGGTGAGCTCCATTCCAAGCTCTTCGCCGTCCCCGAAGTAGTTCTTGACGAGGGAAGCCAGGAACTGCACAGTTACCACTGTCTCGCTGAGCCCATGCCGCTTGAGCAGCCTCAGCACGTGCTCCATGATCGGCCGGTTGGCCACCGGCAGGAGCGGCTTGGGCATGCTCGAGGTCATGGGGCGAAGGCGGGTTCCTTCGCCTCCGGCCATCACGACGGCCTTCATGTCGGAAGCGTCCTCCTTGAAGAGACGACTGTCTAGCCGACTTCGCTCGTCGTGAATGGCCTGCGATTGTGCTGGTGCGGGCCACTCGGCCTCACGGTGCGCTCAATGGCGAGCTCAATCGGCTGTGGCGTCCGCCCAGACAAGTCGGCGGACTTGTACCACGTAGAGGATCCCTGCCCACCAGTACAGCGTTGTACCCCATCCGGCGAACGCCCATCCGAAAATAGCAGCGACTTCGTGGATCCAGCCACTTCCGTCACTGAGAAGCAGCAGCGGGAACGCGTACATCAAGTTGAACGTCGCGGCCTTGCCGAGGAAGTTCACCTGCGGCGGCGGATAGCCATGCCTGCGGAGGACTCCCACCATCACCAGGAGAACCAGTTCGCGCGCCAGCAGTACAGCCGTCAACCAGATCGGGAGAATCTCCCGCCAGGTCAACCCGACCAGAGTGGACAGGATGTACAAGCGGTCGGCGGCCGGATCCAGCAGGCGGCCGAGGCTGCTGATCTGGTTCCAGCGCCGTGCGAGCTTGCCATCGAGGTAGTCGCTGACCCCGCTCAACGCGAGCACCAGCAACGCCCAGCCATCGCTCTTAGGCCCCCCGAACTCGGGCCTGAGGATGAGCCACAGGAAGACGGGAACGCCGACCAGCCGCGCCATGCTGAGGATGTTGGGGATGGTGAGGACCCGCTCCGTCTGTACGCGGGTCTCCTGGACCTCCACCCGGGGGCCTCCTGTGAGGAAATGAGCCAACGATGCCCCCTGACCTTACCCTCGGCCCCAAGGCCGGTTCGAAGGGGGTCACCGACAACGCAGAAAGCCCCCGCACCTTGCGGCGCGGGGGCTCCTGTCACTAATAGTTCGGCGGCGTCCTACTCTCCCACAGGGTCCCCCCTGCAGTACCATCGGCGCTGAAAGGCTTAGCTTCCGGGTTCGGAATGTAACCGGGCGTTTCCCTCACGCTATAACCACCGAAACACTATGAAACTGTCAACCGCACCATGTGTGGCACATGGGGTTGTTCGTGGTTTCAGAACCAACACAGTGGACGCGAGCAACTGAGGACAAGCCCTCGGCCTATTAGTACCAGTCAACTCCACCGGTCACCCGGCTTC